>CAXAZV010000010.1:0-25512 GCA_963973375.1 uncultured Antarcticibacterium sp. | reverse complement strand
CCCTGGAACCATCATTAGTAGTAGGATTTGCTGTGAATGGAGGAGGCAAAACATTTTCAACCATTGAGAAGAGCGGGATCCCCGTACTATTTAATGGAGACTGGACAGAAGAGTCCCCGCTGGGAAAAGCTGAATGGATCAAGTTTTTCGGTGCTTTATATAATAAATCTGATGAAGCCGAAAGATTGTTTAAGGAAGTTGAAAATTCCTATAATGAGGCCAAAGAGCTTGCTACAAAGGCAACCAAAATTCCTACTGTTTTAAGTGGCTCTATGTACAAAGACCAATGGTATGTCCCCTATGGTAATTCCTGGTCTGCCAGATTTATTGAAGATGCAAATGCTGAATATATTTATAGAGATTCCCGCGGGAGTGGCAGTATGGCTTTGGCTTTCGAAAGTGTGTTGAGTGATGCAGGTAATGCCGATTTTTGGATAGCACCAGGTCAATTTGGTAGTTTTAAACAATTAATAGAATCTTCATCACATTACACTCGTTTTGAGGCTGTAAAAAATAAAAATGTCTTTACTTATAGCAACACCAAAGGAAATACAGGAGGTGTACTATATTATGAACTGGGCCCCTCGCGACCGGATCTCATCTTGAAAGACCTTATATCAATTTTTCATCCTTCTTTAATGCCTGGTTATGAACCTGCATTTTTTAAACCCCTGCAGTAAATGGCTAATTCAGGGACATATAAAGGAATTTTAATCCTGCTCTTTGTGGCATTGGTGATTACTGCCTTCGTCAATTTGAGCCTTGGATCTGTAACTATACCCAATAAGGATATTCTAGCTACTTTCTTTGGGGGTGAGGTAAGCAATGAAAGCTGGAGGTATATCATAATGGAATATCGCTTGCCTAAAGTTTTTACCGCTATCCTCACGGGCTCAGGCCTTGCGGTGAGTGGGCTTTTAATGCAAACTCTATTCAGGAATCCTCTGGCGGGGCCTTATGTGTTGGGTTTAAGCAGCGGGGCCAGCCTGGGGGTAGCACTAGTGATTATGGGTGCAACTTTTTTTGGAGGTACAATGGCGGGGCTTTTTCTTTCTAAATGGAGCCTGGTAATAGCTTCGAGTATAGGCAGTCTTCTGGTACTTTTAGCAGTTTTGTTGGCTTCTGCCAAATTACGGGACACTATGGCAATACTTATTATAGGTTTAATGTTTGCTAGTCTTACAGCTGCAGTAGTGAGTGTGCTGGCTTATTTTAGCCCGGCCGCACAATTACAGCAATACGTGTTTTGGTCTTTTGGAAGTCTTGGAAACCTCTCCTGGGAGGAAGTTGTTATTTTAACAATCTTCTGGCTAACAGGTATTTTACTAGCCCTCACTTGTATAAAAAATTTAAACACTTTGTTGTTGGGAGAACAATATGCCAGGAGTCTGGGGGTAAGTATTGGCAGGAATAGATTGGTCATTATAATTGCAACAAGTCTGCTCGCCGGAAGTATTACCGCTTTTGCCGGTCCTATTGCTTTTGTTGGGCTGGCAGTGCCTCATCTTATAAGACAAGTGATCCCGGTAAATGATCATCGAATTCTGTTACCGGCTGTGATAATGGGAGGCGCCATCCTCATGCTGGTATGTGATATTGCCGCCCAAATGCCTGGTAGCCAATTTACCTTACCTATCAATGCTATAACTTCCCTTGTGGGAGCTCCCGTTGTTATCTGGCTTCTTGTAAGAAAAAGAAAATTTTTATTTTAATTATCAAAAAAGAAAATTCAAATATCATCCTGGAAACAGATAACCTGCAGGTAGGTTACCGGAGCAAAAAGGCGGAAAACCTTATTGCTTCCAATATACACCTGGAAGTTAAAGAAGGGGAATTAGTAGCGATCATTGGTGTAAATGGCGTAGGGAAATCTACTCTTTTAAGAAGTCTAAGCGGGGTTCAGGAACCACTATCTGGGGAAATTTTTATTGCTGGAGAATCTATAAAAACCATCCCCTCCGGTAAACTCTCAGAGCTTATAAGCATAGTGCTTACAGAACAGCCTATCTCAAAAAACCTGAGCGTATTTGAACTTATTGCACTTGGTAGGCAACCCTACACCAATTGGATTGGCAGCCTTACAGATTTTGACCTGGATCATATAAAAAAAGCTATGAAACTGGTTGATATTGAACCCCTGGAACATAAAAAATGCTACGAGCTTAGTGACGGGCAACTGCAAAAGGTCCTTATAGCACGCGCCATTGCTCAGGACACTCCATTGATAATACTTGATGAGCCCACAACACATCTGGACATATACCACCAGGCATACGTATTAAAGCTGTTAAAAGATCTAACCCAGCAAACCAACAAGGGGATACTATTTGCTACCCACGAGATAAATCTTGCAATCCAATTATGCGATCGTATTGTACTTATGCATAACAACAAGGTTACCACCGGTACACCTGCGGAATTGATCAGAGAGGATATTTTTTCCCATATGTTCCCCGGGGATCTT
Organism: uncultured Antarcticibacterium sp.; assembly: GCA_963973375.1. Classification (GTDB taxonomy): domain Bacteria; phylum Bacteroidota; class Bacteroidia; order Flavobacteriales; family Flavobacteriaceae; genus Gillisia. The sequence continues at coordinate 23,048 of CAXAZV010000010.1, read as the reverse complement.
ATTGTTTTTGATAAGCAATCCCAATCTTTTAAGATCAATACTTGATAATTCCATTTAAACAGAGGTTTTATTTTGAAGAAAAGAAAGGTATCTTTGAGTAAACCTTTCCGCCTGCATATGACCGAAACTTCTGTATTTCTCCTCATTTTCCTGGCTGCATTGCCTCTTGGATTTTTTATTGGGAAACTATTTTCAGCCCTAAAATACAAGGGAGATGTAAAGCTTAAAGAAGAAATCAACACTCAACTTAAACTTCAGGTTGAAGACCTCAAATCTCAGTTAACCAATCAACAGGAAAATTTTAATAATGATATCGAAATAATTAAAAGCGAAGCTCTAACCCGCCTGGAGAAAGTTGAAAATGAACGGGATTCCCTGCGAAAGGAAAAAGAATTTTTAAGTAACGAACTTACCCGGAGAAATGCTGAATTTGAAAATTTGCAACAAAGAAACCTTGAGCAAAAAAACGAAGTAGCGCAACTTCAGGAAAAATTCACAAAGGAATTTGAAAATCTTGCCAACAGGATCCTCGATCAAAAATCGGAAAAATTCACCCTTCTTAACAAGGAGAATATTCAAAACATCCTCACTCCTCTCAACGATAAGATAAAAAGTTTTGAAGAGAAAGTAGACAGGAATTCCAACGATTTTATTGAGCGGCACGCGCAATTGGGAAAACAACTGCAATATTTAAATGAGCAGAACGTAAAAATAAGCGAGGAAGCAACCAATCTAACCAGGGCCTTGAAGGGCGATTCACAAATGCAGGGGAATTGGGGTGAAATGATCCTGGAAAGTGTACTGGAACGCAGCGGACTTCAAAAAGACAATGAATATTTTGTACAGCAAAATTTTCATACCAGTGAAGGCCGCAATATTAGGCCAGATGTGGTGATCCACCTGCCCGGAAATAAAAAGATGATCGTAGATTCCAAGGTTTCCCTGGTAGCTTATGAGCGTTGTATAAACGAAACTGAAGATGCTGAAAGAAAGATGCATTTAAAAGATCATCTTACTTCTGTGAGAAAAAGGGTAGACGAACTTGGGGTAAAGAACTACCATACTTTATACGACATTGAAAGTCCGGATTTTGTACTGCTTTTCATTCCCATTGAAGCGGCTTTTGCCATGGCTTCCAATCAATACCCTAAATTATACCAGGATGCCTTTGATAGAAATATTATTATTGTAACTCCTACTACCCTGCTGGCAGTTTTAAAAACTGTGGACAGCATGTGGCAAAATGAGAAACAAAAACAAAATGCAATTGATATAGCCACACAGGCAGGTGCGCTCTACGATTCATTTGCCAATCTTACAGAGGATCTTTTGAAGGTGGGAAGGCAAATAGGAACCGTCCAGGGCAGTTATGAAACTGCTATGAAAAAGCTCACCGGAAAAGGAAATCTTATAAACCGCGTGGAGAAATTGAAAAAACTGGGAGCCAAAGCAAGCAAACAACTTGACCAAAAACTTATTTCCCGTTCACAAATTGAGGAAGAAGAAATAGAAATGGATAATACCCTCAAACTCGAATAACATGAAAATTTTCAATATCATTATCTTATTTTTTGGTTTTGCTGCAATAAGCTTTGGGCAAACTACATACTTTCCCGAGCGGGGAAACTGGGAGGTAAAAACCCCGGCCAGTTTTAAGATTAAAGCTGAAGCATTAAAACAGGCTATAGATTTTGCCTCTTCCAACGAATACAAGGAATCAAGGGACCTAAGACAGGCCATTTTAAAAGGATTCCAAAACGAACCTTTTCATGAGATAATGGGCCCTACAAAGCGCCGCGGAGGACCTGCGGGAATTATTCTTAAAGACGGTTACATAATTGCACAATGGGGAGATGTGGAGCGTGTAGATATGACCTTTAGTGTTACCAAAAGTTTTCTTTCCTCAACTGCCCTTCTCGCTTTAGACAGGGGATTAATTCAAGATGTAAGTGATAAAGTCATTAATTATGTTTGGGATGAAACTTTTGAAGGCACTCACAACAACAAAATTTCCTGGCAGCAATTACTTGACCAGTCTTCTGACTGGAGCGGACAATTATGGAGTAGTTATGACTGGGCCGACAGGCCTCCTAGCTCGGGGAATATAGACGACTGGAAGAACCGTAAATTAAATGAACCCGGAACCGTATTTAAATACAACGATGTTAGGGTAAATCTCCTGGCGTATTCTTTATTACAGGTTTGGAGAAAACCTTTACCACAGGTATTAAAAGAGGAAATAATGGACCCAATTGATGCCTCTCAATCCTGGAGATGGTTTGGATATGAAAATGCCTGGGTGAACATCGATGGTTTAAAAATGCAATCTGTAACTGGTGGAGGACATTCCGGTGGCGGATTATTCATCAACACCCTGGATATGGCAAGATTTGGTTTATTGTTTGAAAACAACGGCGAATGGAACGGGAAGCAACTGCTCTCCGCTAATAGTATTGAAAAAGCAATTACTCCGTCTATTCCCAATTCCAATTATGGATATATGTGGTGGCTTAATAAAGAAGGAAGCCGGCAATGGAAAAACCTGCCTGCTCATCTTTTCTATGCTGCAGGATTCGGAGGGAATTTTATTATAATTGATCGTGAACAAAATCTGGTGATCGTAACCAGATGGTTGGAACCTTCACAAATTGAACCCTTTTTAACCAAAGTTTATTCCGCTTTTTAAAATGAAGAAAACCTTATTCTATATACTGGGAAGCCTATTTCTGCTATATTCGGCCTATTTCGCTTTTATTTATTTTGTGCCTTACAGCGAGGGTACACGCACCGGGGAACTTATAAAATTCAGTAAAAAAGGAGTTATTTCCAAAACCTGGGAAGGGGAAATAAGTCAGGGAATTAGCGGGGCCCAAATCTTTCAATTTTCTGTTTTAAACAGTAAGAAAGACGTTATACAAATGCTTCAGGACAATGAAGGTAATTACGTAAAACTCACTTACAAGGAAAGGTATGCGACCTTTATGATTTGGGGGGACACAAAATATTTTATAGAAAAAGTGGAGGAAGCAAGATCCCCACATTTTAGAGACAGATAGCATGAAAAAATTTAAAAAGGTAACAGATTCACAGGTAGTAATATCAGAATTGATGCTTCCCTCCCATTCCAATTTCAACGGTAAGATCCACGGGGGTTATATTCTTTCATTGCTTGATCAAATCGCATTTGCCTGCGCCTCCAAACATTCAGGGGTTTATTGCGTAACCGCCAGCGTAGACACGGTAGATTTTCTCGCTCCTATAGAAATTGGGGAACTGGTTACCATGAAAGCATCTGTGAATTACACCGGCAATTCTTCAATGGTAATTGGAATACGTGTGGAAGCAGAAAACATTCAAACCGGGGCTGTTAAACATTGTAATTCCTCACATTTTACCATGGTGGCAAAGGATGATAAAGGAGCAAGCGTAAAGGTACCGGGACTTATCCTTGAAACCGATAATGATATAAGACGTTTTGTAAAAGCCATAAAACGCTACAAAATGAAAATCAAACGGAGCAGAGAATTTCATGAAACCGATTTTTCTTCTGAAGAATATATGCATTTCCTGGATGGCCAAAACGTAAAACTGGAGCTCAATTGAAATTCAATGGATTCATTGTGGCTTTATTTACTGCCATCCTTCTGGCCTGGCTTTTTCCGGCCGTTCTAAGGGCTTTTCCGCTTGGAATTATTATAGATGTGGGGATTGGCCTTATCTTTTTCTTTTACGGGCTTAAACTGGCTCCTTCCGAATTAAAATTGGGGTTCCTCAATTACAAATCCCATATCTTAATACAGCTTACCACCTTTGTGCTGTTTCCCTTACTAACATTTTCATTTATTCCCTTTTTTGAAGGTGGAACTTCATCCTCTTTATGGCTCGCTATTTTTTTCCTGGGAGTTTTGCCTTCAACGGTTTCCTCCTCGGTGGTTATGGTAGCTATCGCCAAAGGAAATTTGCCCACCGCGATATTTAATGCCAGTATATCGGGGCTTATTGGTATTATAGCTACGCCATTTTGGTTAAGCCTATTCATGATGAAAACCGGAGAATTTGCCATCTCCACTATCATCACAAAACTTTTATTACAAATTGTCCTTCCTTTGATCCTGGGTTTATTATTACAGCGATTCCTGGGAGATTTTGCTCGTACCCATAGCAAAAAGTTAGGGCTGTTTGATAAATCTGTTATAGTGCTTATTGTTTTTTCAAGCTTCAGCAATTCCTTTTCATCCCGGTTATTTGCCTCAATAGATCCAATGAATTTGTTGAAATTATCAGGAATTGTAGTAGGGCTTTTCTTTATAGTTTATGCGCTTACAGGGTATCTTTGCAAATTATTTAATTTCAATAAAGAAGATACCATTACTGTAAAATTTGCAGGCACCAAGAAATCCCTTGTACATGGATCTGTAATGGCAAAAATTATCTTTGGAAGCAGTGCCAGCCTTGGCTTGTTTCTTTTGCCCATTATGCTCTATCACATCCTGCAACTTCTCCTTGTCGCTCTTTATGCTGAAAGATACCGCAAACAATGGCTGCAAAAGGAATTTCTTGAACAGCAGGAAATCAACTAAAGAAAAGCTGCAAATTTTACCGCATTCACTGTAAACAGGATCCAGCCAAAAACCAGGAGTAAACCGCCAAGCTGCGTCACAGGCCCCAGGATTTTAAGCTTTTTGCCTTTAGAGGAACTTAAAACCAAACCGTAGATACTAAAGGAAAAAAGGAAAATACCTATAATAAAACACCACCCCATTATCACCTGGGAGGTTTCCAGAAAAGGAAATGTAATTCCCAGGATTATTAATAACAATGCATGATACATCTGGTACTTCACTCCGGTTTCAAAACTTTTTAGTTGTTCTACGTCCAGGGTTTTCTTTAAGGCGTGGGCTCCAAATGCTCCGAAAATAACAGCCAGCATTCCATAAATGCCGCCAAATGTTAATAAGACTTCTTTCATATGCTAAAATTACGTGAAATTTCCCGGCCCTAAACCCGGAAATTCTTCACAGTCACCTTTAAATACTATCTTTATAAAAAAAACATGAGAAAATTAATATTTATTGCCATCGCAGCAATCTCCTTCACTAGTTGTAGCCCAAAATTGGTTGGCACCTGGAATATAGACAAATATGAGGTGGATAATCAAAAAGGTCAAAACTTTACCACCCGTAACGCAGGGGAACTGGTATTAAAAAAGAATGGCACCGGCGAAAAAAATGTGGAATTTAATATGTTCCAGAATGAATTTAGCGATATGCAGTCATTTCGATGGTCTATGCAGGGAGAAAATATTATCAATATAAACAGCACAGACAGCAATCAAAAATCTGATTTTGATAAAACCTGGATCATGGTGACCAACACCAAGAAAAAACAGGTTTGGAAATCTACAAATGGAAAGAATACCGTACAGATCCTGGAAATGTCAAAAAGGAATTAATTCTAATTACTTTTAAATAAAATCAGGCTGCCCGTTTAGAACAGGCAGCCTGATTTTTTTATGATAGACTATTTATTTACTCAGGTACATTTTTCTTCTTGAGTACAAATCGTAAAATGCATCATCCTTTAAACTGTCAATGAAAAGAATACTTTCCCCGGTACTCTTCATTTCAGGGCCTAGCTGCTTATTAACATTTGGAAATTTATTGAAGGAGAAAACAGGCTGTTTAATAGCATACCCATTCAACTGCGGATTAAATGTAAAATCTGTCACCTTATTGTGACCCAACATTACCTTAGTAGCATAGTTAACATATGGTTCTCCATAGGCCTTCGCAATAAACGGCACCGTACGGGAAGCACGTGGGTTGGCTTCAATTATATACACTTTGTCATCTTTAATAGCAAATTGTATATTGATAAGTCCCACTGTGTTCAAAGCAAGTGCAATTTTATGGGTATGATCCTTTATTTGCTGCATTACAAGATCTCCTAAATTAAAAGGAGGCAGTAAGGCATTGGAGTCTCCCGAGTGAATTCCGCAGGGTTCAATATGCTCCATTATTCCAATAATGTACACATTTTCTCCATCGCAAATCGCATCGGCTTCAGCTTCTATGGCTCCATCAAGATAATGATCCAGCAACAATTTGTTGTTAGGTATTGATCTAAGCAGGTCTACAACGTGTGCTTCGAGTTCATTTTCATTTATAACAATCTTCATTCCCTGCCCTCCAAGAACATAAGAAGGTCTAACCAGGATTGGGAAATCTAGTTTTTTAGCAACTTCCAGTGCTTCTTCAGCCGTTTCAGCTACTCCAAATTCCGGGAAAGGAATATTGTTTTCCTCCAACAATCTGGAGAAACTTCCCCTGTCTTCAGCAAGATCCAGGGATTTAAAGCTGGTTCCAATGATTTTTATTCCGTAACGGTCCAGTTTTTCAGCAAGTTTAAGGGCTGTTTGGCCTCCAAGCTGAACAATTACCCCTTCCGGTTTTTCGTGGCGTATTATATCATAAATATGTTCCCAGAAAACCGGTTCGAAATATAGTTTATCTGCAACATCAAAATCTGTAGAAACAGTTTCAGGGTTACAGTTAATCATGATTGTCTCATACCCACATTCCGCCGCAGCGAGCACCCCGTGAACACAACTGTAGTCAAATTCAATTCCCTGTCCTATACGGTTGGGGCCGGAACCTAAAACAACAATTTTCTTCTTGTCACTTACCTTGCTCTCATTATCTACATAACGCTTACCTTCTTTGGTCTCAATTTCTGCCTCAAAGGTGGAGTAATAGTATGGAGTTTCTGCCTTGAACTCTGCAGCACAGGTATCAACCAGTTTAAAGATCCGGTTTATATTTAGTTCATCGCGTTTGTTGTATACCTGGCTCTCCAGGCATTTCAGCATATGGGCAATTTGCCTGTCGGCAAAACCTTTTTGTTTGGCCTCCAACAAAAGATCTTTTGGTAAACTATCAATGTTAAATTTGGAAATTTCAACTTCCAGGGCAAAAAGTTCCTCATACTGTTTAAGGAACCACATATCAATCTTTGTAATTTCGTGGATCTTGGTTAAAGACAATCCCGCCCTTATCGCATCGTAAATCACAAACACCCTGTCCCAGCTTGCGTAGGTAAGTTTATCTATGATCTCTTCGTATTTTTTAATTTCCTTACCATCGGCTCCCAGTCCGTTACGTTTAATCTCAAGGGATTGGGTAGCTTTATGCAATGCTTCCTGGAATGATCTTCCAATTCCCATCACTTCCCCTACAGATTTCATTTGGAGACCTAAGGTGCGGTCACTGCCTTCAAATTTATCAAAGTTCCATCGTGGTATCTTTACGATCACATAATCCAAGGTTGGCTCAAATAAGGCTGAAGTTGTTTTAGTGATTTGGTTTTGCAACTCGTCAAGCGTATATCCAATTGCAAGTTTTGAGGCAACTTTTGCGATGGGGTATCCCGTTGCCTTTGAGGCAAGAGCAGAAGACCTGGACGTACGTGGATTTATCTCTATTGCAATAATATCTTCCTTTTCATCTGGGCTTACTGCAAACTGAACGTTACATCCACCTGCAAAATCACCTATACTCCGCATCATTTTAATGGCCATATCGCGCATTTTTTGATAGGTGGTATCGCTTAATGTCATTGCGGGAGCAACGGTTATGGAATCTCCGGTATGAATTCCCATTGGATCCATATTTTCTATGGAACAAATGATCACTACATTATCATTCTTATCCCTGAGGAGTTCAAGCTCATATTCTTTCCATCCCACAAGAGCCTTATCTATAAGTACCTCATGAATAGGAGAAGCCTCCAGCCCCATAGTAAGCAATTCATCAAAATCCTCGGCTCTGTGAACAAATGAGGCTCCACTACCTCCAAGGGTGAAAGATGCACGTATAACAAGCGGGAAACCAAATTCCTGAGCTACTTCCTTTCCCTGTAAATAAGATGTTACTGTTTTTGCCGGAGCAACCGGAATATCAATGCGGCCCATAAGCTGCTTGAACTTTTCACGGTCTTCTGTAATATTTATTGCATCAATATCAACCCCAATTAACTGAATTCCAAAATCCTTCCAAATGCCTTTCTCATCTGCCTCAATACAAAGATTCAATGCAGTTTGCCCTCCCATTGTTGGGAGAACAGCATCAATATTAGGATGATTTTTAAGAATGGTAATTATAGATTTGGTGGTAAGTGGTAACAGGTACACATGATCAGCCATAGCAGGATCTGTCATGATCGTGGCCGGATTGGAATTTATTAAAACGGTTTCAATTCCTTCTTCCCTTAAAGATTTAAGGGATTGCGCCCCTGCATAATCAAATTCGCAGGCCTGGCCTATAACTATTGGCCCAGATCCAATAATCAACACACATTTTAATTCTTTGTTTTTTGGCATTTTAAAGAGGTAATTTAATTTTTATAAAAATAGGAAGCGTTTAGATATAAAAAAAGGCGTTACTTATAAAAGTAACACCTTATTATTTTTGAACTAATTCTCACTAGTGCTTGTGTCTGTTTTCAGAAGATACAGATAATTTCTTTCTACCCTTAGCTCTGCGTCTTGCCAACACTTTTCTTCCGTTCACACTTGCCATGCGTTCTCTGAAACCGTGTTTGTTTTTTCTTTTTCTCTTAGATGGTTGAAACGTTCTTTTCATTTTAATTATCTTTTATTCTTCTGTGGGATCTTAGTTAATGCAGCTCTAAACCTTTCTTTAAAACTGCGGGCAAATATACAAAGACTTTTATGTCTTCCAAAAACTAAATAAAAATAATTTCGAATTGTTTTTATTAACTTTGCCGCCTGTAAAATAAAGGCATTATGTTCAATAAGAATATCAAAATAGTATTAGCTGGAGTAATTATTGCAATTGCGGTATGGCAATTTATAGTTGGAAACATCGGGAACGGTATCATGTTCGTGCTTCTTTCTCTCATTTTTATTTTCCTGTATTTCAAGAATGAAATGATCTTAATGGCCTTTTTAAGGCTGAGAAAACAGGATTTTCCTGGAGCTCAAAAGTGGCTGGACAGGATCAAGGATCCGGAAGCTGCACTTATTACAAAACAACAAGGATACTATTGGTATCTTCACGGGCTTATGCTTTCACAAACCAATATTACCAAAGCCGAAAAATATTTCAAAAAAGCTATCAAGCTAGGACTTTCGATGGACCAGGACCTTGCAATGGCCAAATTAAACCTTGCAGGAATTGCCATGACCAAGCGCCGGAAACGTGAAGCCCAAATACTTCTTACCGAGGCAAAAAAACTGGATAAGCATGGAATGTTGAAGGAACAAATGACCATGATGAAGCAACAAATGAAAAAGATCTAATCTTCTTCATTTGTTAAAAATTTTAGAGGAATTTCATAAGGTTTGGTAGTTCGTCCAAGATTTTTGCATTTGAACGAATAGATTTCGTGCAGCCTTCCTACTTCATTAATTTTGCATTTATATCCCTAAATGCAGTTAATGGTAAGACTATTACTTTTTGTTCTTACTTTATTTTTGGTGCAAAACACCTATAGTCAGGAAGAAAATACCACCCTCTTTTCTGAAGCTCTCGCATTGCATTTACAAAAATATGAAACGAAAGTGAAAAAAGCCTATTGGCATCGGGATTACGATGGCGCACAGGTTCTTTTTGACTCTTTGGTAAGATTTGGATTGAAGGGCAGTTATATGGATAATTTTAAGTTTCATAAGCTGAATAAAAAACAGGTTTCCCTATATGATTTTAAAAAACCGGTGTATCTTATAACTTATGCTTCCTGGTGTATCACCACCAGAGGAGAGATCCCGGCGCTTAATCAATTAGCCGAAAAATACAATGACAAAATCGATTTTGTAATATTGTTTTGGGATAGTCATAAAACAACCAAAAAAGCAGCGAAGTCATATAACAAGCATATAACAGTGCTGTATGTAGATGAATTGGAGAACAAAGATGCTTTTGTTGTAAGCCGTTTAAAACACTCCCTTGGGCTTCCTACTACTTTTCTTATAGATGGTAATAAACAGATTCTGGATATTCGACGGGGTGTATCCCACACCTATGAAAAAGGTCTTCAGGAATCTATAGATGTTAATTATAATTCCATTTATGACGGGATAGCCAATCATTTACTGGGAGAAAAAAATTCCAGTTCCAAACTTGAACCAGTAGCGCTTAATTAAGTATTCCCGTATCTTATAAGTGCCAGTTATTACAATACTTCCCGGTAATATCCTTTCTCCGGAATTTCAATAGAGTACACTTTCCCTGAATTATTATCCAAATGTGCTTCCCGTAACCATGGATTGTGAATCTTTAATATCTTATAATTAATGCCCTCCTCCTTGGCAAATGCAGCAAAATCTTTTACCGGAGTATTTACTTTAACCGTGCGGGTAGGAATGTGGGTGTACAAATGAGCCTCTTCCATATTTAAACCATATTTCTTTGGATGACTCATAATCTCTTTAATGGCCAGGATCCTGAACACATATCGCCCGGTTTCCTCACCAAATAAAAGGTCATAATACGCATCCACATCCTGCCTATCTACCTGCCTGTTTATTCCCCTATTTCCTGCGTTATATGCGGCAGCGGCCATTGTCCAGCTCCCAAATTCGCGTTTGGATTTCAATAGGTATTCACAAGCCGCGCGGGTGGATTTTTCTATATGATACCGTTCATCAACATTTGAATTGATTTCGAGATTAAAGTCCTTTCCTGTGCCTTCCAGGAGTTGCCAGAAACCGGTAGCTTTGGCCGGTGAAACTGCCTGGGTTAGACCGCTTTCTATTACAGCCAGATATTTAAAATCGTCAGGCACCCCATATTCAGCCAAAATAGGTTCAATTACAGGAAAGTATTTATTGGCACGTTTCATTAATAAAAGTGCATTGGATTGCCAGTAAGTGTTTACCAAAAGTTCCCTGTCCATACGTTCATATATATCCGGATCTTCAATAGGGACAACCTCGCCAGCGAAATTTAAATTTTTGGGCATTGGTAGGGAATACACATTATAATCTCCTGTTACCTTTTCTTCAGCAAAAACACCATTTTCATTTTCAACAGCGTTGGGTCCCTCCTGCACAGCCTGGATGCTTACACCTATAATTGCAATAAATCCAGCACCCATTAAAAACAACTTTAAAATTTTCATAGCACCTGGTTTAATTTTTATTTTTCTCTTTAATTTTTCCTGTTAAAATGACTTCCGGTAAATACTTATTGAACCATCTGTACCTGTTAATGATCATAATATGGGTTCCTCCCTTTACTGTAATGCAATCTCCTATATATTTATAAGGAAATACAAGATCCTCATCTCCATGAATATGTACGATACCTTCTATGGGTTTTTCACAATCCCAGTTTACCATATGTTCAATGGCCCAGCTTAAATATTTATTATTTCGAACAGATAAATACTTCTTGTAAAGCCTTGCGCGTTTTTTCAGAAAATCGTTAACCGCAAATTTTTCAAAATGATCAATGTAATCAAGCAGACTTACCGGTAATATTTTGTGAAATCCCGTTTTCGCCGAAAAAATCATTCTTCGGGGTAATTCTTCCCGGCATTTTACACTGGAAATTATAATAAGCCTTCTTACATTAATATACTTACTCATTTCCTGTACAACTATCCCGCCAAATGAGACCCCTATCAAAACAATATTATCATGTTTAATATACCGGTTCATTCTAAGGGCATAATCCTTTAAGGTTTCATTGGTTCCCGGGATGATCCATTCAAGCAAGTGGATTTCAAACTGGTCTTCCGGCAATTTTATATATTCAAAAATGGACGGGTTCGCTGCAAGGCCCGGCATAAAATAAACATGTATAATTTCCTTTATTTCAGGCATGATTGAACTGGTATTAAAGAATAAGCTATTCGTGTTGTTTTGGATTCCACTCAAAATAAAGGAATTTTCCTTGGTTCCCCAACCTATCCTCTAATTAAAAATAACAAGATAATCCAGGGCAAACTTTGTAATACAAACTTAGATTGCTTTATGTAGATTAATACTTTAACTTTGTAAAGAGGGTTTTAGACACAAATGGACATCTTTTACGTCTATTTTAACTACGTAGCCCTTCTGTTTTCAAATATCCCGGACAATTTTTGAAATTCAGAATAAATAATTCGGGCAGGTTCTAATACAAGGATACCTATTAACTTAAATACTACAACGATGAATGAGGGAAATATTGTCATTACTAAAAATGAATTTTTAAGACAATTTGAAGCTGTATTGAAAGAAGAGTTGGTTACCGTTGAATATTCTCAACAAGAAAGAAAAATTTTTCTCACCAAATTAACTATGCCCGATTTTCTTAAGGAAGAAGGTTATTTAGATCCCTTTCTGGAAAATCTTTTAGGCCAGATCCAGGAGGGAAGAGACCGGGTAGTACCAACAAGTCCCGAAATTGCGAAATTTATAAGAAAACACCGCAGAAAATATAAAGATCTGCTGCCGGTGGGTATAAATATTTAAGCCGGGGCAAGTGCATTTACGTAGTTGAACCGCACCAATCCATCTTCGTCAATTTTGTCCAGGACAATAGGATGTAGTGTATTTACAAGTTCTGGATTCCAATGCGTTTTTACTTTTACATAATTCTCTGTAAACCCATGTATATACCCTTCTTTATTTTCACCCTCAAATAAAACAGTATGGGTACTGCCCAGCTGACTTTCATAAAATGCCCTGCGCTTCTTTGCTGAAAGTCCCCGAAGCATTTTAGATCGCTTTTTACGCACTTTTAGAGGTACAGCGCCTTCCATTTCTGCAGCAGGTGTATTGTCTCTTTCAGAATAAGCAAAAACGTGCAGATAAGAAATGTCCAGTTCGTTTAAGAAGTTATAAGTTTCCAGAAAATGCGCTTCAGTTTCCCCTGGGAATCCTACAATCACATCAACACCTATACAGGCTTGAGGCATTACACTTTTAATATTTTCAACCCGGTCTACATAAACTTCACGCATATACCGGCGGCGCATTGCCTTTAAAATATCATTTGAACCGCTTTGCAGCGGAATGTGAAAATGAGGCACAAATGTTTTGCTCTGCGCAACAAAATGTATTGTCTCATTTTTAAGTAAATTTGGTTCTATTGAAGATATTCGCAGGCGTTCAATTCCTTTCACTTCATCCAATGCCTGAACGAGGTCTAAAAATGTATGTTCGTGTGTTTTATTTCCAAACTCACCTTTCCCATAGTCCCCTATATTAACGCCGGTAAGAACGATCTCTTTAATTCCTTTAGCTGAAATTTCTGCAGCATTCTGCAGGACATTTTCGAGCTTATCACTGCGGGATATACCGCGGGCAAGCGGGATGGTACAATAAGTACACTTATAATCGCAACCGTCCTGAACCTTCAAAAACGCGCGGGTACGATCACCAAATGAGTAAGCACTCACGTAAAAATCGGCATCTTCTATCTCACAGGAATGAATTTGAGCAATTTCGCTGTGGGTAAGATCATTTAAATAATCTGTTATTTTGAATTTTTCAGTAGCACCCAGCACAAGGTCTACACCATCAACATCGGCAAGTTCTTCGGGTTTCAATTGTGCATAACAGCCTATAGCTATCACAAATGCGTCTGCATTGGCTTTTTGGGCCTGTTTCACAATTGCTTTAAACCTCTTATCGGCATTATCAGTGACGGAACAGGTATTGATCACGTAAATATCTGCGTTGTCTGAAAAATCTACTCTTTCAAAACCTTCATTCTTAAAAGAACGGGCAATAGTAGATGTTTCAGAAAAATTGAGCTTGCAGCCCAGGGTATAAAAAGCTACTTTTTTTGGTTCGCTCATTACCTGATCTTTTAATAATTACGCTGAAAAATTGAGAGTGCAAATATACCGGTTTTTATTGGTTTGGAAAAACTCACCGGCAATTGATACTTTGTAGCCAAAGGTCAACTTATTCCCTTCTCCACTGTTTGGTATCCTCAAAAACCTGTTCAAGGATTGTTTTATCTTCTTTTGAAAATTCGATATTTCTCCTTCCCATTACTACTTCGGCAACTTCAAAAGCTTTATTGGTCTTAAAGGTGGTCATTCCTGCACTTCCACCCCAGCTGAAACTGGGAATAAAATTTCTTGGAAAACCACTTCCAAAGATATTGGCGCTTACTCCAACCACCGTGCCCGTATTAAACATGGTATTGATACCACATTTACTATGATCTCCCATCATTAATCCGCAAAACTGTAATCCGGTTCTGGCAAAACCTTCGGTTTCATAATCCCAGAGCCGCACCTCAGCATAATTATTTTTTAAATTGGAATTGTTGGTGTCGGCGCCCAAATTGCACCATTCTCCCACGACCGAATTTCCAAGGTAACCTTCATGACCTTTATTGGAATAGGAAAACAACACCGAATTATTAACCTCGCCTCCTACCCTGCAAAAAGAACCAATTGTAGTAGGACCATAGATCTTGGCTCCCATTTTAACCACAGCCTCTTCACCCAGGGAAAAAGGCCCTCTAATTAAGGAACCCTCCATTATTTCGCTGTTGGCACCTATATAAATAGGACCCGTAGAGGCGTTGAGTGTTGCAAATTCTACCTTTGCTCCTTCCTCAATAAAAATATCCTCTGCATTTATTACATTATTGGATGCCGGTATTTGGATGCTGCTACGATCTTTTGTAAGCAATTCAAAATCTGCCCGTAAGGCCTCCCCGTTCCTGGAAAAAATATCCCAGGTATTAGAAATATTAAAAGGTTCTCCTTGTAATTCCAGCTGTGTGTACTTATCAAAATCTACTTCCTCATCTTCAAGGCTAAAAAAAGCAACCACTTCATCTCCGTGGAATATGGCCTGGTCTCGCTCAAGATTTTCTATTTGCGCCACAAACTCCGGCGTAGGCAAATAAGAGGCATTTATCATTATATTTTCTGCCATTTCAACCAAAGGCCATTTTTGGGAAAGGTAATCTTCAGTTACTGTAGAGGTAGTAGATCCTAAGATCTTTTCCCATTTCTCTCTAATGGTAAGTATACCAATACGAATATCGGCTACAGGTCTTGTAAAAGTAAATGGAAGCAACTGCTTTCTGGCTGAACCATCAAATAGAATATAATTCATAAACTAAAATTAAGAAAGTAAAGGTACACGGAAAATAAAAAAATCAGAATTCCTTATTCTCAAAGCTATTATAAAATTAAAAAAGCTCTTCAAAATAAAAAAGCCCTCATTTCTGAAGGCTTTTATGCGCTGCGTACAAGAAAATTATTTCTTGAACTTAGAATATTTGTTTTTGAATTTATCAATTCTACCCGCTGTATCCAATAATTTGGATTTTCCGGTGTAGAATGGATGAGAGGTTCTTGAGATCTCCATTTTTACCAATGGATACTCTTTTCCTTCAACTTCAATAGTTTCTTTGGTATTTGCAGTAGACTTTGTAAGAAACACTTCGTCGTTTGACATGTCCTTAAATGCTACCAATCTATAATTTTCCGGATGGATTCCCTGCTTCATCGCTTTAATCTTTAAAATCGTGTTCGTTTTTCGAGTGGCAAATTTAAGCATTTTTACCAAATAACAAACAAAAACACTATGAAATTTTAAAAGACTTCAATTTACACTTAATCCCCCACCGTATGTAACGTTTTATTATATTTGTTAACTAACCTGAATAACCAATCAATTAATAAAAATGGAGACTCAAAAAACTGAGGCAAAAAAATTTGTTCTTAATTACGGGGTGTTATTAGGCATCCTGTCTGTTCTTATGGGTGTTATTACCTATGTAACTAATGCCTATCTTAACCCCAGCTGGATAACCGGAACTATAAGTTTTCTCATAACCGTTGTTGTAATTTCACTTGCCATTCGCGCCTTTAAAACCGAAAACGGAGGTTTTTTGGGTTTAGGTGAAGCACTTAAAGTAGGAATTGGCGTTGCTGTTATTGGTGGTATTATAGGCGCTATCTGGATGTTTTTATTAATGAATTACATTGAACCTGAGTATATTAATCAACTTGCGGAAGTTCAAAGAGAGGCTATGATGGAGGCTAATCCTAATATGACCGATGCCCAAATGGAAACGGCTATGGAGTTTAATGCAAAATTTAGCTCCCCGTATATGTTACTGGCGTTTACTTTAATTGGAAGTTTATTCATGGGTCTTATAATTTCGCTTATCGCAGGACTAATCATGAAAAATAAAAACCCATACCTGGGATAGAAAATAGTATTGAATGCAGTTATCTATAGTAATTCCCCTTCTTAATGAAGAGGAATCTTTAACCGAATTATATAATTGGATTGTATCTGTGATGCAATCCAATTCTTATTCTTATGAAATAATTTTTATAGATGATGGCAGTACAGATGATTCCTGGAAGATCATCCAGGAACTCTCTGTTAAAAACCCTTCAGTAAAAGGAATTAAATTCAACAGAAATTACGGTAAATCACAGGCTCTGCACGCGGGATTTCTTGCTGCTGAAGGAGATGTGGTGATTACCATGGATGCAGATCTTCAGGACAATCCTGAAGAGATCCCGGATTTATACAGATTAATACAGGAAGAAAATTATGATCTGGTATCCGGATGGAAAAAAAAGCGATATGATTCTGTTATTTCCAAAAACCTGCCTTCCAAATTATTCAATGCAGCTGCGAGGAAGACTTCCGGTGTTAAATTACATGATTTCAACTGTGGTCTAAAAGCCTATCATAAAAATGTGGTAAAGAACATTGATGTGTACGGTGAGATGCACCGGTACATCCCGGTTTTGGCAAAAAATGCCGGGTTTGTAAAGATCACTGAAAAAGAAGTAAAACACCAGGCACGAAAATACGGCAAGACCAAATTTGGAATGGAACGTTTCATCAATGGTTTTCTGGATCTTATAAGCATCTGGTTCCTTTCCAAATTTGGAAAAAGGCCAATGCACCTTTTCGGGGCCCTTGGAGTGCTTATGTTTTTCTTCGGATTTGTAGCCGCGGCCTGGATTGGCCTTTCCAAATTGTATAAAATGTACCACGATCTCCCAAATATTCTGGTTACCCAAAACCCGTGGTTCTATATCTCCCTAATCTTAATGGTGATTGGAACTCAATTTTTCCTTGCAGGATTTCTGGGGGAACTTATATTAAGAAGTAAGCGGGAGAAAGAACAATACCTGGTGAGCAAAACAACAGGTATTAATTAAGCATTTTCAGCATTTATCCTTATTTTTGCTTCTCAAATTTTTAGCTATGTCCACTATTAAACCCGAAATACTTTCTGCCGCGCAATCATGGCTTTCAGATGTCTTTGATAAAGAAACCAGAGATGGAGTGCAGCAGCTTATCGATACAAATCCTGCAGAGCTGGAAGAATCTTTTTATAAAAACACATCTTTTGGTACCGGCGGAATGCGCGATATTATGGGAGTGGGCCCTAACCGAATCAACAAGTACACTCTGGGAAAAAATACCCAGGGAATTTCCAATGTGCTTAAAACCCAGTTTCCCGGTGAGGAATTAAAGGTGGTGATTGCTTATGATTGCCGTAACAACAGTAAAGAACTTGCAAGAGTTGTGGCAAATGTATTTTCCGCTAACGGAATAAAGGTATTCTTGTTTTCAGATCTTCGGGCCACCCCGGTGCTTTCCTTTGCGGTGCGTTATTTAAAATGTCATTGCGGCATTGTACTTACCGCCAGTCATAATCCGCCCGAATATAACGGTTACAAGGTATATTGGCAGGACGGTGGACAATTGGTACCCCCACAGGATAGTTTAATTATTGATGAGATTGGAAAACTGCAATATTCTGAGATCAATTTTAAGGCGAATGAGGACCTTATAGAACTTATAGACTCAAAGTTGGATAATGCTTTCCTGGAAGCATCTGTAAAAAACGGAAGTTTTAATACCGCCCAGGAATCAAAAGACAAACTTAAGATAGTTTTCACTTCGCTTCATGGCACAGCTTCTACTGTAAACCCCCAGGTTCTTGCAAAAGCGGGTTATAAGAATGTATATACTGTAAAAGAGCAGGAAGTGCCCAACGGAAATTTCCCAACGGTTAAATCACCCAATCCTGAAGAACCGGAAGCCCTTGAAATGGCATTGAAACTGGCAGAAGAAAAAAATGCCGATATAGTTATAGGTACAGACCCTGATGGGGATCGTCTTGGGATCGCTGTGCGGGATTTGAATAACAAATTAATCCTTCTTAACGGGAACCAAACCATGGTAGTTATGACCTGGTTTCTTTTGGAACAGTGGAAAAAACAGGGGAAATTGAATAAGAATTCTTTTGTTGCCTCTACCATTGTATCCACTCCTATGCTTAAAAATATTACCGAAAGTTACGGCGCGCAATATCACGAGGTACTTACCGGTTTTAAATGGATCGCGAAAATGATCAAGGATAATCCCTCTCTGGATTTTGTAGGAGGCGAGGAAGAAAGCTTTGGATATATGGTTGGGGAATTTGTGAGAGATAAAGACGCTGCCACCGCTACTCTATTGGCCTGTGAGATCGCTGCTCAAATGAAGGCGGCCGGAAGTTCATTTTATGGAAAACTACTGGACCTTTATAATGAATTTGGATTATACCGGGAAGAATTGATCTCCCTGGTTAAAAAAGGAATTGAAGGGGAACTGCAAATAAAACAAATGATGATTGACCTGCGGGAAAATCCTTTAAAAGAGGTAAATGGGGAAAAGGTAGTTTTAATTGAAGATTACCAAGCCTCCACTACAAGGAACCTTCAGGATCAAACGGAAGGAATTATTGATATTCCAAAATCCAATGTATTGATTTATTACACTGAAGAAGGAACCAAAATAGCAGCCAGGCCCAGCGGTACAGAGCCTAAGATCAAATTTTACATTAGCGTGAATACTTCTCTTAATTCTGTCAAGGAATTTGAAGAAGTAAATATGCTGTTACAAAAAAGAATTGCCGGGATCAAAGATGATCTTAAGGTAGAATAAACAGT
This sequence comes from uncultured Antarcticibacterium sp., assembly GCA_963973375.1. Lineage (GTDB taxonomy): Bacteria > Bacteroidota > Bacteroidia > Flavobacteriales > Flavobacteriaceae > Gillisia. The sequence continues at coordinate 4,097 of CAXAZV010000010.1, read as the reverse complement.
TTTAATGACCTATTTTAGAAGAATTCTTGAGTTTGCAAAGCCTTACAAGCGCTTTGCGTTCCTTAATATTATATGTAATATATTTTATGCCCTTTTTAGCACCCTTTCCTTTATTGCCCTAATACCGGTAATAAGGATATTGGTAAACCCGGAAGAAAGGACAAATGAAATCCCTGTTTGGAGTGGATGGATGGGTGCAAAAGATTATTATGTAGATTATTTTAATTACAACGTAAGCCAGAGGGTAGCCGAAGATGAAGTTTCGGCCCTTGTTTTTATATGCGGTATCGTGGTAGTACTTTTCTTCCTGAAAAACCTTTTCGGCTATCTGGCAGATTTCTTTATTACTTTCCTACGTAACGGCGTCCTTCGCGATATAAGGGATGCACTGTATAAAAAAATACTCCATTTACCAATTGCCTACTTTTCTGAAAAGAAAAAAGGAGATACTATTTCACGCATCACGGCCGATGTTAATGAGGTACAGTTTTCCTTCCTCTCTATCTTAGAACTTATTGTAAGAGAACCCCTCACGATTTTATTTACCATTATCGCGATGTTATTAATAAGCCCAAAACTCACCATTTTTGTGTTTATTTTCTTACCGGTATCTGGCTATTTGATCTCCCTCATAGGAAAAAAATTAAAAGCCCAGTCCCACCGCGCCCAGGAGGAAAACGGCAATTTCCTTTCTATTGTTGAAGAAACCCTGTCCAGTTTAAAAATTGTAAAAGGATTTAATGCTGAAAATCAATTTGAACAAAAATTTAAAAAATCAACCAATAGCTTAAACGGCATTTTGAATAGTCTCGTGAACCGTCAAAATCTGGCATCTCCTGCGAGTGAATTTCTTGGGATCTTTGTTATCGTTGTGATCCTTTGGTTTGGAGGGAATATGGTATTGGTTGAAGAAACGATGGACGCAGCAACTTTTATTGCCTTTCTTGCTTTGTCCTATAATATATTAACACCCGCCAAACAAATTTCTAAGGCTTCCTATAGTGTGAAAAAAGGAAATGCTGCTGCAGAGCGAATCCTGGATGTACTTTCCACTCCTTCAAATATTACAGATGCTCCAAATGCTATTGAATATAAGGAGTTTAAAAAAGCTGTAGAAATTGAGAATATAAGCTTTAAGTATGAAGATGACCTGGTGCTTAAAAATTTTAGCCTGAGTGTACCCAAGGGAACCACTGTTGCCCTGGTAGGTCAGTCCGGTAGTGGGAAATCAACAATTGCTAATTTGGTAACCCGGTTTTATGATGTGAATGAAGGGGCTATTAAAATAGATGGAAATGACATTAGGCACATCACAAAACGTTCTCTTCGCGATATGTTAGGATTGGTAACCCAGGATTCCATACTTTTTAATGACACCGTGAAAAACAATATAGCACTGGGAAAATTAGATGCCACAGAGGAAGAGATCATAGAAGCCCTTAAAGTGGCTAATGCATGGGAGTTTGTGCGCAATCTTCCCAAAGGTCTTGAAACTAATATTGGGGATAGTGGTAATAAATTGAGCGGCGGGCAAAAACAGCGTCTTTCCATTGCAAGGGCTGTGCTTAAAAATCCGCCAATAATGATCCTGGATGAAGCAACATCTGCCCTGGATACTGAAAGTGAAAAACTTGTTCAACTTGCCCTTGAGAATATGATGAAGAATCGCACCTCCATTGTAATAGCCCACAGGCTCTCAACTATTCAAAGAGCCGATTTCATTGCGGTTATGCATCATGGAGAAATTGTAGAACAAGGTACCCACGATTATTTAATGGAAAAGAACGGCGTTTACAGAAAGCTTGTAGAAATGCAATCTTTTGAATAAACATTTCTGTTTTTAAATAAGAAAAAACCTCACCTTAATTACACAAGGTGAGGTTTTTAAGTTTTAAGCAAAAAAAAATGGATGAAGTAGGTTCATCCATTTTTAAAATATTTCCACTTTGGGGCAAATGAAAATAAAGTTCAGATTCAATTAATTTTCGTTGGGGCAAAAAAAGATTAAATCGTTTTGTTATATCAAAGATAAACTAAAATTTCATTTCACCAAGAAAAAAATGCAAATAATCTGTTTTTTTTGTCTTTAATCGGTTCTTGTATTAAATTTCCTACACGTTTGAAGGTCTTTTCTTACAAATCTTAGCAAGTTAAATTTATTAGGATGATAAAGAATTCAATAACTTTAGCCTTTTAAGGAATTTGCTATTGAAGACCCAAGAAGAGATTTTAGTACAGCAGTTACAGGATCCGCATCAATCAAATGCTGCCTTCCGGCAACTGTTGGCGCAATACAAGGAACGCCTCTACTGGCATGTACGTAATATTGTCAAGGATCACGATGATGCAGATGATGTACTCCAGAATACGTTTATAAAGATCTTCAGGAACATCGATAAATTTAAAGGAGATAGCAAGTTGTTTTCCTGGATGTACAGGATCGCCACAAATGAAGCAATTACCTTCCTAAATAATAAAGCAAAGAAACTCCAGATTTCTTCAGAGGAATATCAAACCAGCCTTATAGAAAATATTGAAAGTGATGTTTATTTTGAGGGCGATGAGATCCAACTAAAACTTCAGCGTGCTATTGCCCTGCTTCCGCAGAAACAACAACAGGTTTTCAACATGAAATATTTCCAGGAGTTGAAATACAGGGAAATGGCAGTTATTCTTGAAACCAGTGAGGGTGCGCTAAAGGCTTCCTATCATATAGCCGTTAAGAAAATTGAGGAATATTTAAAAGGCAGTTAAACCTTTTTAAAGATTATGAGTCAAATAATTAAATGAAAAATAAGATGTTACCAAATCATCATAAATCCGGTTTCAGCCTCCCCGAAAATTATTTCAGGGATTTTGAGGCACGATTAATGAATAATCTCAACCAACCTGAGGTTTCGGAAAATGCCTACCTGGGAGATTCCGGATTTAAGGTGCCTGAGAATTATTTTGATGAGTTTGAAGGTAAGTTGTTTGAAAAACTTACTGCAAAGAGTACCGATATCAAGGTAATACCTCTTTATAGAAGGAAGAAATTTTACTATGCTGCTGCAGTTGCCGCAGTATTCACTGGTCTATTTTCAACCCTCCTATTCAATCCACCTGGTAATGAAATGAGCATAGACACTTTGGAACTCTCGGCAATTGAAAATTATCTTGATGATGAATATCTCAATTTTGACAATAAGGAAATTTCTGTTCTTATGACAGATTATAGTTACTCTATAGACAATTTCAACACCTCAAGATTAAGTGATGAGGCTGTGTTGGAGTATATAAATGAAAATGTTGAAGACCCCAACTTATTATTTGAATAACTATGAAAAATAAAATTACATTATTAATCCTGGCATTTTTTGCCTTTTCCTCCCTACAGGCACAGGATAAAGAAGAACACAGGGAAAAGATCAAAGCTTTAAAAGTTGCTTATATAACCCAGGAATTAAATATGAATTCTCAGGTAGCGCAAAAATTCTGGCCGGTCTATAACCAATACGAGATCAAAAAGAGGGAATTACAAAAAAGGGAAAATCTGGATTGGGACACCGTGGGCAGCATTAATGAAGCCCGGGCAGAGGCTATGTTGAAGGAATACCTGGATATTGAAAAAGAGGAATACACAATTAAAAAACAACTCTTCACAGACCTTAAGAGATTCCTTACAGCAAGGGAGATCATAAAACTTCACGAGTTGGAAGCTTCATTTCACCAAAAACTCATTAAAGAATACAGAGAACGGATGAAGGGCGAAAAGAGATAAAGAATTTGAGTTGAGAAATTGATGTTTGGTTAATTATTTAGTTAGTTGATTGTATATTCCGGATGAAATGTCATCCGGAATATTTTTTTATGATAGGTCTATAAGATTCTCTATTTAAACTTCAGTTTTGCAATTCTGTTATTTCCTCCCGCGTACGCAGTAGAATCTGTGACAAACCTTATTGTGTGAAATCCCTGTGTACTAAGTGTCTCCCAATTTTCTCCTCCATCTATTGAATAAGAGATCCCACCGGGGCCTGCGCCTATAATTTCATTCCCACCCCTGCCGGGAACATATCGTACGCTGCTCAAGTAACCCGGGCCCTTCCCTTCGCTTA
>CAXAZV010000009.1:0-26663 GCA_963973375.1 uncultured Antarcticibacterium sp. | reverse complement strand
CTACCTGTGAACATGCACAAATCATGGCCTCAGGAAACGGCTGGACCCTGGTACAGGATACCACACTGGAAAATTATGAGGAAATTCCCGCCCTTATTATGGCGGGATATCTCACACATTTTATGGAAGAGGAGAAAACCCTCAATGTGCTTCCTCAAGCCGGGGTAGATGTAATTTTCCTGCAATCTGGTGTGGGAAGCTGGCCTGCAGCCGCTGCCTGGTATTATACCAACCGGTATGGAAATAAAAAACCTAAACTGGTAATAGTGGAACCTACAGAAGCGGCCGGAATGCTTGCATCTATGGAAGCGGGAGAACGCAGTAGCCCAAAAGGGAATTTTAAAACAATCATGGCTGGATTAAATTGCGGAATACCTTCGGCCTCTGCTTGGGAAATTTTAAAAGACACGGTTGATGCGGTCATTGCAATAGAGGATAATTTTGCGGTTGAAGCAATCCGGGAATTTTACTATTCAAAAGAGGGAGATCCAAGAATAATGTCAGGTGAATCTGGTGCAGGAGGATTGGCAGGTTTTATAGCAATTATGAAAGATGAAAGATTTAAGCCTGTGAAGGAATCCCTGGGAATTGACAAGAACTCCCGGATCCTTTTTTTTAATAGTGAAGGAGCTACAGATCCTCCAAGTTTCCAACGCATCATTGATGATGTTTACAGTTAAAACATTCTTACCGCCACCTGGTAAAAATTGTCCTGGCAACCAGAATTTAATCCAGTTGCATCTCGGGAATATCTCCTTCTACGATAAGTGTACCTTCAGTAGCTTTTTGAATTTGCTGAACACTTACCCCCGGTGCACGCTCCAGTAATTTAAAACCTTTATCTGTCACTTCTATTACGGCAAGTTCTGTTACTATTTTTGACACACAGCCTACTCCAGTAAGAGGCAGGGTGCATCTTTTAAGTAATTTTGATTCTCCTTCGCGGTTGGTATGCATCATTGCCACGATAATATTTTCAGCAGAAGCCACGAGGTCCATAGCACCGCCCATTCCCTTAACCATTTTTCCCGGGATCTTCCAGTTGGCGATATCTCCGTTTTCAGCAACTTCCATGGCCCCAAGTATTGTAAGATCTACGTGTTGACCGCGTATCATCCCAAAACTCATAGCCGAATCAAAAAAACTTGCTCCCGGCAGGGCTGTAATGGTTTGTTTTCCGGCATTAATTAGATCTGCATCTTCTTCTCCTGCAAAAGGGAAAGGCCCCATCCCTAGAATTCCGTTCTCACTTTGAAATTCAACTTCAATATCATCGCGCACATAATTGGCCACAAGAGTTGGAATTCCAATTCCCAGATTCACATAGTACCCATCCTTTACTTCTTTAGCTATACGCTTTGCGATTCCGTTTTTATCTAACATTATATTTGATTTGAAGATTTATTAATTTGAGAATGTGGTTTATTGATAATAGGTAAGTATAATCTTATTTTTCTCTCACAGTCCTCTGTTCAATACGCTTCTCATAATTGGTTCCTTGGAATATGCGCTGCACAAAGATCCCCGGTATATGGATTTGATTAGGATCGAGTTCTCCCGGCTTTACCAGTTCTTCTACCTCAGCTACTGTAATAGTGGCGGCACCACACATTAAAGGGTTAAAATTTCTTGCGGTCCCCTTAAATATAAGGTTGCCTGCTTCATCACCTTTCCACGCTTTTACAAAGGCAAAATCGGCTTTATAGGCTTCTTCCAGAACATACATTTTTCCGTTAAACTCACGTGTTTCCTTTCCTTCGGCTACTTCGGTTCCAAAACCTGCAGGAGTATAAATTGCAGGAAAACCCTGTTGGGCTGCCTGGCATTTGGCGGCAAGAGTTCCCTGGGGGGTAAGTTCCACATCAAGTTCACCGCTAAGCATCTGGCGCTCAAACTCGGCATTCTCACCCACGTAAGAGGAGATCATTTTCTTTATCTGTTTCTTATGAAGTAATAAACCCAGGCCAAAATCATCTACTCCCGCATTGTTAGAAATGCAGGTAAGATCTTTAAGATTAAGGTTTACAAGTTGTGAGATGGCATTTTCGGGGATACCGCTCAGGCCAAAGCCACCAAGCATAAAAGTCATCCCATCGTGCACTCCTTCAAGTGCCTCCTGTACGTTGCTTACAGTTTTTTTGATCATCGAAATTTCGTTTGGCGAAATTTACAAAAACTTTGATCTTACTACAACGTTTTCAGGAAGGGAATTAAACTGCCTGTTGACTTACCAAATTAAAATTCGAGTTCATCCGGAATTCCCTGGTCCCTCGAATTGCGTTGGTTATAAAGATTACAATTGGTCTCAATGCTAAGATTCTCCGGCCTTGGGAAATCTCCCTGAGAAACCTCTAGTTCCTTATCTGCATATACCTTTTTCATATAGATCCCCCATATAGGTAAGGCCATAGTAGCACCCTGCCCATAGGTAATACCGGGGAAATGCACTGCACGATCTTCAGCTCCTACCCAAACTCCCGTTACCAGGTTTGGCACCATTCCCATAAACCAACCATCACTTTGATTTTGAGTTGTTCCAGTCTTTCCGGCTATGGGATTCTTAAAGTCATAAGGATATCCTGTAACTGCACGTTTATAATGGTCTTGATTTCCTGCCCAGGTTCCCCTTAGCCTGATCCCTGATCCACTTTGGGTTACCCCTTCCATAAGATTAACAGTAACATATGCTGTTTCTTTACTTAATACATCCTTGGTCTCCGGCACATGTTGATACAGGGTAGTACCATTTTTATCTTCAATACGCGTAACAATTACCGGCGTCACATATACTCCTTCATTTACAAATGTGCTGTATGCAGAAACCATTTCAAAAACGCTCATATCTGCTGTTCCCAGGGAAATAGAAGGTACTTCCGGCATATTCCGGGTATCTACTCCAAGTTTATTCAACATATCTATAACAGGTCTTGGACCGGTTTGGGCAATAAGCCGTGCGCTAATAGTGTTTACTGAATTTGCGAGCGCACTTTTTAAGGTCATCATCCCGCCGTATTTGTTATCACTGTTTCGGGGTGACCAATCGCTTTGCGCACCCATTCTTCCCGCTTCAATAGTAAAATGATTTCGTGGAAGGGTATCACAGGGAGAAAGTTTTAACTGATCTATGGCTGTGGCATAAACAAAAGGCTTAAAGGTAGATCCTACCTGCCTGCGTGCCTGCTTAACGTGCTCGTATTTGAAATGCTTAAAATTGATTCCTCCCACCCAGGCCTTTACCTCCCCGGTTTGAGGGGTCATAGACATCATCCCGGTATTTAAAAAGGATTTATAATATAGTATAGAATCCCTTGGAGTCATAATTGTATCCTTAATCCCACTCCAGCTGAAAACCCTCATTTCAGCATCTTTATTGAAGGATTTTATGATCTCATCCCTGGATTTTCCCTGAGCTTCCATTTTCCTCCATCTATCAGAAACTTTCATTGCCCTGTTTATAATGTCCTCAACCTCCTCTGGAGTGATGTCGCGAAAGGGTGCTGTTTTATTAGTTTTATTTTGACGGTCAAATTCCTTTTGAAGGTGAGATAAATGCATTTCTACCGCCTCTTCAGCATATTTTTGCATTCTTGAATCTATACTGGTATAGATCTTTAAACCGTCACGGTATATATTGTATTCCCCGCCATCGGGCTTCGGGTTTTTCTCGATCCAGTCCTTCATGAATCCCTGAAGGTACACCCTGAAATAGGTTGCAATACCTTCATCATGGCCTTGTGGGGTAAATGTGATCTTCATAGGAATAGCCTGCAAGGAATCTTTTTCCTCACTGGTTATAAATCCATTCACTTCCATTTGCTTGAAAACCTGGTTACGACGTTGTTCTACCATTTCCGGGCGACGAACGGGATTATAAAGCGCAGAGTTTTTCAACATTGCCACCAATACAGCAGATTCTTCAATCTTAAGATCTTTGGCTTCTTTATCAAAATAGATCTTTGCCGCAGAGCGCACTCCTACTGCCTGATAAATAAAATCGTACTTGTTGAAGTACATCGTGATGATCTCTTCTTTGGTATATTGTCTTTCAAGGCGAATTGCAATGATCCATTCCTTGAACTTCTGCATTACCCTGCCCACAAAATTTTGAGAAACATCCTGGGTAAATAATAATTTTGCCAACTGCTGGGGTATGGTACTTGCCCCACCTCTTTCTCCTAAATAAACTGCAGCTCTTAAGGTACCTTTGGCATCAATACCTGAGTGCTTATAATATCTTTCATCTTCTGTGGCTACCAAGGCCTGTACAAGATGTGTAGGAAGGTCTTCATATTTTATGGGAGTCCTGTTCTCATTGTAATATTTCCCCAGTGTTTGCCCATCAGACGAAAATATTTCTGTTGCCAGATTGGTTTCAGGATTTTCAAGTTCTTCAAACTTGGGCATTTTCCCAAAAGCGCCCCATCCCGCAAGCAGAAAGATAAAAATTATCAAAAGAATTCCCGCCCCGAACAGGGTCCAGAATCCAATTATATATTTCCCGTATCCGGTGTTCTGTTTTTTGGTTTTTTTTGTGGGGGTTGCCATAAGTGCAATTACATTAATTTTGTGTGTTCTCTATGCGTAAACCTACCTGGGTCAATCCTTCCAGGTTTTCAATTCCCTGTTCACTTCCGCTTTTTCTCATGGCGTGCTGAATTGAAACTTTATACAGGCCGGGTTCATTGAATCTCACCCGTTCTTTATACCAGAGTTTATTCTCTTTCACGTCTCCAAATCCTGTGCCAAGCCATTGTCCGCCGGGCACCGCCATTTGATATTCCAGGGTATCTGTGATCACTTTTCCCTGCGGAAAATGTATTTGAGCTATCAGGAACAAATTGCTGTAAGCAAAATCGTTGTTGTTCCTCACGTTAATAAAAAGGTTATAATTTGGAACAGAATCCATTACCGGCAAATTAAACGTAAGAATGGAGTCTTTATTCCACGTGTTGGGAATTGATTCATATTCATCATAAACCCTGTTGGAGTCACAGGAGAATAAACAACCAATTATGATAATAAAAACCGGCAAAAAGGATTTATGCATTTTTTGAAGGGTTTCCTTTTCTTTTTTTATTTTTTCTTCTCTTTTTCCCTGCACTTTTTGGAGTGTCAAACCTGGTAAGACTATCCTGTCCTACCACATTATTAAAGTCAGATTTGGATTTATCTTCTACCACTGCAAGAGTTTCATATTCTTCCAGACTCGCAACAGGCTCTTTGGCAATATTTGCTTTGATCACCTTATTTGCCTGCTCGGCACTTAATTTATGCCAGTTCATCCAGTCCCCTTCATAGGCATACCAAAGGAAGCCTTGAAAAATATCTATCTTCTGGCAAACTGCCGTTCCTTTTTTGGTATATAATTTATCCTCTGTCTTTGGGAATTCTTTTAAGGCATCCAGGTAAGTATCCAACTCATAGTTTAAGCAACATTTAAGCTTTCCGCATTGACCCGCAAGTTTTTGCGGATTCAGGGATAATTGCTGGTAACGGGCCGCCGAGGTGTTTACCGACCTGAAATCTGTTAACCAGGTAGAGCAACATAGCTCCCTTCCGCAGGAACCAATACCACCCAGGCGGGAAGCTTCCTGCCTGAAACCAATTTGACGCATCTCAATACGGGTGTTGAATTCCCTCGCAAATTCCTTAATAAGCTGCCTGAAATCAACTCTTTCCTCGGCAGTATAATAAAAAGTGGCCTTAGAGGCATCACCCTGAAATTCTATATCACTTATTTTCATGCGCAGGTCCAGCCTTATGGCTATTTCCCTTGCCCTTACTTTCATTTTATCTTCCCTATCACGGGCTTCCTGCCAAACATCTATATCGCGCTGGGAAGCTTTGCGGTAAATTTTAAGTACTTCTTCACTGTCTCTCTGGACTTTCTTCTTTTTCATTTGCACCCTTACAAGTTCTCCCGTAAGCGTTACAATTCCCACATCATGTCCCGGAGAAGCTTCTGTAGCAACAACATCCCCAATGCTTAGACTCAATTTTTCAGGATTCTTAAAAAAGTGTTTTCTTCCGTTCTTAAATCTTACCTCAACACAATCAAAAGGCTCGGCGCCATTGGGCAATTGCATATTGGAAAGCCAGTCAAACACCGTTAATTTATTACATCCGTCTGTTCCGCAGGTTCCGTTATTCTTACATCCTTTAGGCTGACCGTCTTTCCCGGTCGAGCAACTAGTACATCCCATACACTCTATATATTGAAAATTCTAACCTTCTTATTGCTTGTATTTTAAGACCTCAGACCTACCTTTTTTAAAGATCTTGTTGCTGTTGGGAATCCCTTTTCTCAGGGCTTTTTGCTCCTCATACGGCAATGCATTAATCTCCTTACATTCTACAGAACAGCACTCGTCCATTTGCTGCCTGCACTCTTCGCATTGTATAAATAATAAATGACAGGCTTCATTGGCACAATTTACATGTGTATCACAGGGTTTGCCACACTGGTGGCAATTTGCAATTACATCTACCGAGATCCTTTCGCTTCGGCGGTGATCAAAAACGAAATTCTTACCTAAAAATTTATTTTCAAGATTTAAATTATCAACCTGACGGGCATATTCAATAATCCCGCCCTCAAGCTGAAATACATTTTTAAAACCTTTATGTTTATAATAGGCACTGGCTTTTTCACAACGAATACCACCGGTACAATACATAACAAGGTTTTTATCTTCTTTATGGCTCTTAAGGTCTTCTTCAATTATATCAAGAGAATCCCGAAAGGTATCCACATCTGGGGTGATAGCTCCTTTAAAGTGCCCAATCTCACTTTCGTAATGATTGCGCATATCCACAAGAATTGTGTTGGGATCTTCAATGAGTTCATTGAACCTAAGTGCGTCTACATGAACCCCTTTATTTCGCACATCAAAGGTATCGTCATTCAACCCATCGGCTACTATTTTGTCCCTTACTTTAACCTTAAGCTTTAAAAAAGACTTCAGGTCGTGTTCAATAGCGATATTAAGACGTACGTTTTCAAGAAAATATATACTATCCAGGAAATCCTTAAAAACCTCAAATTTTTTCGCGGGTACTGAAAGCTGGGCATTGATCCCCTCGTGTGCCACGTATATACGGCCCAGCACATTCATTTTATCCCAGGCAAGAAAAAGGTAATTCCTGAATAATTTTGGGTTGCCAATTTTGGCGTATGCGTAAAAAGAAAGAGTTAACCGGTCTTCCCCGGCTTCTTCAATAAGGGCGGCCCTTTCCTTTTCGCTTAATTTATTGTACAGTTGCATGCTATACCAATGATTTAAGTTAAAAGAAATTTTTTGCAAAGATAACCGAATTCAAGAAAAGAAAAAATGCCCTGAGATCTCTTCCCAGGGCATTTTTCTGAACGGCTAATTCGTTATTATTATTTTTTACTTACTATCATAAAAAAAACAAATAACGTTAGCCTCCATCAACCCGGCTACTACAACTCAACAGAATTGTAGTGGCCGCGCCGAATCGATTCAAGATTAAACTCAATTTAAGAAACCTCATAATAATGCTTCTTTTATTGTTATTAATAAGATGCAAAAAATTGAAAAAGGTTGCGTGTTAAATTGTTGTGATAGAAAAGTTATAGTATTTTAGCAACGCAATAATTAGAAAAATTTATGAGCAGCGAGAAAGAAAAAGAGAAAGAAGCAAAATTAAAAGCATTAAAGCTTACCCTTGATAAAATGGATAAAACCTATGGAAAGGGAACGGTAATGAAGATGAGCGATCAGGCAATTTCTGATATTGAAGCTATATCATCAGGATCTGTAGGTTTAAATATTGCTCTTGGAGTAGGTGGTTATCCCCGCGGAAGGGTTATTGAAATATACGGGCCTGAATCATCTGGTAAAACCACATTAACATTACATGCCATTGCAGAGGCTCAAAAAGCTGGCGGAATTGCTGCTTTCATTGATGCTGAACATGCATTTGACAGGTTCTATGCCGAAAACCTTGGTATAGACCTTGAAAACCTAATAATTTCACAACCTGATAATGGAGAGCAGGCCCTGGAGATTACAGATAATCTTATACGTTCCGGCGCAATTGATATTATTGTAATTGACTCTGTAGCTGCACTTACCCCTAAAAGCGAAATAGAAGGGGAAATGGGAGATTCCAAAATGGGATTGCATGCGCGTTTAATGTCTCAAGCTTTAAGAAAACTTACCGCGAGCATTAGCAAAACAAATTGTACGGTTATTTTTATTAACCAGTTAAGGGAAAAAATAGGAGTAATGTTTGGTAATCCCGAGACTACAACGGGTGGAAATGCTCTTAAGTTCTATGCTTCTGTGAGACTGGATATAAGAAGGTCTACTCAAATAAAAGATGCAAACAGCAATGTTCTTGGAAATAAGACCAAAGTAAAGGTGGTTAAAAATAAAGTTGCACCACCCTTCAAAACAGCCGAATTTGACATTATGTACGGCGAAGGAGTTTCCAAAATTGGAGAGATCATAGATATTGGAGTAGATTACGAGATCATAAAGAAAAGTGGTTCATGGTTTAGTTATGAGGACACTAAGTTAGGCAAGGGAAGAGATGCTGTGAAAGCCGTGCTAAAAGACAACCCGGATCTAATGGATGAACTGGAACTAAAGATCAAAGAAGCTTTGAAGATCACCCGGGAATAAACCGGCCTAAAAACACCTTTAAATCCCGCCCTGTGCGGGATTTTTTATTGATCATCACGCAACCCTTTGGGTTTATTTGCATCTGATATAAAGACTACCTACTAGTTATGTCAATTAATTGCTGATGAAAAAATTAATACTTGTCTTTTTCTCTGTGCTACTCTTTGCAAGTTGCTCTGTTGAGGACGATTCAGGAAACATCATGCAAAATTTGGCCCCCACCCTTTCTGTTGATCTCCCCGATTCCTTTGAGTTTAATCAAAGTTACAGTATCGAGATCATTTACAAACGCCCTACCAACTGCCATACATTTTCAGGACTAGACGTAGCCCGTAATGCAAATGTGATAGTTATTGGTGTGGTAACCAGCTATTCTACCGGAAACACAAATTGTGTGGATAACGGTAATTTAGTAGCCAGTGCAACCATTAATTTTGTTGCAGAACGAGATGATTTTTATATCTTTAAATTCTGGCAGGGAAAAAACGCGGCAGGTAGAGATGAATTTTTAACCGTAGAAGTACCCGTAACCCAGCCAGGCATTGAATAAATAACGAAAACAACCCCGGCTTTTGAGTTTAAATCAACTCATTCATAATTGCAAAAAACAGGATGTTAAAGCGCAGGAACAGCTTTACAGGCTTTACGCCAATAAGCTTTTTGCTGTTTGTTTAAAATATTCCAGTAGCTACCAGCAGGCTGAAGATAACCTGCAGGATGGCTTTATGATCATATTTGAAAAGATCAAACAGTATCAGGACAAAGGTTCTTTTGAAGGTTGGATGAAGCGTATAATGATCAATACCACCCTTCAGAAATATAGAAAACAAACAGTTTTCGAAATTGTAAATGAAGAGCATTTATCAGAACCGGATATTGAAATAGATGAGGATGAAGTTTCAGTAGATTATTTACTGAATATAATACAGGAATTACCGGAAAGGTACCGGCAGGTTTTTAACCTGTATGCAATGGATGGATTTTCACATAAAGAAATTTCAGAAATGCTGCAAATTACAACCGGAACCTCAAAGTCAAATCTGGCCCGGGCCAGAATTATTTTGAAAGAAAAAATAGAAGCAAGTCAAATTGCACAAGTGGTGCAATCGTCATAAATAATGGAAGAAAGAAAGCATATAGACAGGCTATATCAGGAGAAATTCAAGGATTTCGAGGCTACCCCGCGGGAAGCTGTGTGGAAAAACATTTCTACGCGCTTACACGAGAAGGAGCGCCAAAAAAGTATTTTGCCTGTTTGGTATAGAATCGCCGGTGTTGCCGCATTACTAGCCCTTTTCTTTAATTTTACTTCCAACTTTTTTAAATCTTCGCCTTCACCGGCTGCTCAGTTAGTTTCTACAGAGCAGGAGGAGAATATTTGGGATATAAACAACACTACCAGTGTGTATAATGAGAGTATGATAAGATCATCTATCATACTTCAAGCTTTAATGCAGGATACTAAAAAAACAGAACTGGAAGACCAAATGATTATACCTGCAAGACAGGAACCCCGGGTGATCTCTTTCTCTAATATCATCAGGAATAATGATGCACAGCGATTGACCAGCACAGATATTTCAACATTGAATTCCACAGGCCTTGCTTCCCAACTCAACGTTCAGCAAAATAATACTCCGGTTTCCAAATTAAGAGACCTACCCATATCAAATCCTGATGAAGATCTATTTGCAGAGGAAATTTCTGAAAAGACCTTACCATCAAAACGTTTAAGAGTAAGCACTGTTGCTGCGCCAATTTATTATGATAATCTTGGAAATGGAAACAGCATAGATGCCAGGTTTGCCAATAATGAAAGTGCAGGAGAGGTGTCTATGGCATACGGTGTTAATTTCGCCTATCAAATTTCTGAAAAGATAAAGATCCGGTCAGGGGTTAGTAAAGTTGATCTTAGTTATAACACGAGAAATATTGCATTTACGGCCGCTGTAAATCCCACCATTCTTAGCGGAATTGATTATAAAGGCGAAGTGCCCAATTACCGTATTGAGAACAGGGCTGCCCGACAATTTGGAAACATAAGCGCTTCTGCTGAATTTCAACGTTCCAGTCTTGCTTCTCCTGCAACCGGATACCTGAACCAAAGACTTGGGTTTATAGAGGTTCCTGTTGAAATAGAATATGTGATTATTGACAGTAAAATTGGGTTAAATATTATTGGAGGAGGAAGTACTCTCTTCCTGGATGAAAATAATATCTCATTGAATTCCGCCGATTTTTCTACCAATATAGGCGCTGCCAACAACCTGAACAACGTTAGCTTTACCACCAATCTTGGGGTAGGTGTAGATTATAAAATCTCTCCTCAATTTCAGGTTAACCTTGAGCCTATCTTTAAATACCAGCTCAACACCTTTAATAATGGGGAAAATATCAATCCCTATTACTTCGGGATCTATTCCGGTTTCAGTTTCAAATTTTAATTTACAGCGAAGGGTTTCTTAATTCTTCCAGAATAACCGCATAGGTTTCATCTTTTAATGCGCGCTTATCTGCCTGGGTTTTATTTTTGGTGGGAATCACCTCGTGGAGCTTAACCCGCATTTTACCAGGACTTCCGGAAAAAAATGTGTAGGAAAATCTCTTTTTATTATCGTGAAATGTAATAGGAACAATAGGGATCTGGTGATCTATTGCCAGCCTGAAAGCCCCGTCCTTAAATGGCGCCAGCACGATCCTTTCATTGGCAGGAACACCCCCTTCAGGAAAAATACAAATACTGTTTCCTTGTTTTAACCGGCGTTGGGCTTCAGCAAATGCCTCCAGCCTGCTCTTTTGTGAGCCACGGTCCACAAGGATACAGGTACGCCTGTAGAAATATCCAAATAATGGAATACGCGCCAGCTCCTTTTTGCCTAAAAAGACAAATGGATGATCAACCACTGCAAGCATAAGCATGATATCTATGATAGAGGTATGATTGGCTGTGAACATAAAGCTTTTGCCATTTACAAGTTTGGCCGAAGTTATTTTCTTAGGAAAGAAGCCCATTCCATAGAGAATAGATTTGGCCCAAATCCTTGCACACACAAAATATTGCGGATAGTATTTCTCTGAAGAAGTGAAAAACACCAAAAAAGGCAACATTATTATTATAGGCAAGCCCATAAGAACATAAAACCAAATGCGCCAGACAAGAATTAGCGGGTATTTCAATAGCTTCATAAGGCCAAAAATAGTGAAATGAATTTATGCAAATCTATAAAAGAAGTACCTTTGTGAAAATTTAAAAAAATTCATGGCTAGAATACTTACCGGAGTGCAGAGTACGGGCACCCCTCATTTAGGAAATCTTCTTGGAGCAATTATACCTGCAATAGAAATGGCCAACCGGCCTGAAAATGAATCTTTTCTTTTTATAGCAAACCTGCATTCTCTCACCCAGATCAAAGATGCAGAAACTTTAAAGCATAACACCTACTCTACCGCTGCTACCTGGTTGGCCTTTGGCCTTGATATAGAAAAAACTGTATTTTACAGGCAAAGTGACATTCCCCAGGTAACCGAACTTTCCTGGTATTTGAGCTGCTTTTTCCCTTACCAGCGTCTTACACTGGCGCATTCTTTTAAAGATAAGGCAGACAGGCTGGAAGATGTAAATTCAGGGCTTTTTACTTACCCTATGCTGATGGCTGCAGATATCCTTTTGTATGATGCTGAAATTGTGCCGGTAGGAAAAGACCAGCTACAACACATAGAAATGACCCGCGATGTGGCCTCCCGTTTTCATGCCCAGGTTGGAGAAACCTTTGTAATGCCGGAAGCCAAAGTCCAGGAAGAAACTAAATATATTCCGGGAACCGATGGTGATAAAATGAGCAAGTCTAAAAACAATACAATTAACCTGTTCTTGCCGGACAAGCAGTTAAGAAAACAACTAATGGGAATTCAAACAGACAGCACTGCACTGGAGGAGCCCAAGGACCCAGATAACTGTAATGTATTTGCACTGTACAAATTGCTTGGAGACGCTTCTCAGGTTGCTGAAATGAGAAAAAACTACCTTGGAGGAAACTATGGTTACGGGCATGCGAAACAAGCGCTGTATGAGCTTATAATTGCTAAATTTGAAAAGGAAAGGGAGTTGTATAATTTTTATATGAACCACCTGGAAAAGATAGACGCCGCGCTGGAAAAAGGTGCCATTAAGGCAACTAATGTTGCCAATGAGGTTCTTGGCCGTGTACGCACAAAGCTGGGTTATTAAATAGCTTCAAACAACTTTCCCGGAAGGGGCCTTATAGCCCCTTTCAATTCCATTTCGAGTAACAGGCCCGCTGCCTTATATGTGGGAATCTCACAATGTAAAGCAATACTATCAAGTTGCTGCTTTCCATTTTCTATTAAATAATTATGAATAGGCTCTTCCTGAGGGTCAAGATCTATAAAAAGCTGTTTTTGAATACCCACCGCCACCGGGCCTGTGTCCCAGTTTAACATATACACAAGATCTGCAGCCCCGGTAATAAGGTGTGCATTTTGGGATTTTATAAGATTATTGCAGCCTTTGCTTTGTGAATCACCCGGTCTTCCCGGCACAGCAAAAACTTCCCTGTTATAGGAGTTGGCAATATCTGCGGTTACAAGCGAACCTCCCTTCTCGGCACTTTCAATAACAACTGTAGCTTCACTTAAACCGGCAATAATTCTGTTTCGTTTCAGGAAATTGTTTCTTTCAAAGGGATTCGAGGACCAGAAATCGGTATAAAACCCCCCATTGGATTCTATTTGAGCTACGTATTTTGAATGCAGCTTCGGGTAGATTTGGTTAAGGCCGTGAGCAAGGCAACCAATGGTTTGAAGGTTGTTTTTAATAGCAGCCTTTTGAGCGGTTATATCCACTCCATATGCGAAACCAGATACAATAACCGGATTAAGAGGTGAAAGATCTTCAATAAGCTGTTCACAAAAAGAAATTCCGTGGGTTGTAATTCTTCGGGTTCCTACTATACTTATGATCTTTTTATTCTGAAGGTCTATGTTCCCACGGGAAAACAGTAAAATTGGACCGTCTAGGCAATGCTTAAGTTTTTCGGGATAATCCTTGTCCTGAAAATAGGCATACTCGATTTTATGATCTTCTATAAATTTCAATTCCTCTTCCGCAGCCCTGAGATGTTCGGGCGAGTGCAGGTCTTTTAATTTAGTTTTTCCTATCCCGTCAATTTTAAGAAGACTTTCCTTCTTAGCTTTCATAACAGCCTCTGCACTTCCAAGATGTCTTATTAATTTTTTGGCCGTACTATCTCCAAGGTTAGGCACATTTTGAAGCGCAAGTATATAAAGAAGATCTATATGTTTCATAAAGGCAACATCTATAAAAATTACGGTATTTTAAAAAGTCATTTGAAAATTGTGCGTCCCTAAAACAGGCGATTAACTCTTTATTTACCCGGCGCTTTACTTTGATTATCAACCGGGTAACAAAATAGTATTTATTTAAAAATACTTAAAAAAAGATTTGTTAATAAGATATGTTTAGGTAATTTTATGCTGTACCATAAAATCTTACATTTGCTTTAATGACTATAGCAACTCACATTTCCGACCTATTGTATAGATATGAGTGCGTTATCCTTCCTGGATTTGGCGCATTTCTTACTCAAAGAGAACCGGCACGATATAATGAAGATTCCCAGGCATTTTTTCCGCCGAAAAAAAGAATCTCATTTAATGCCCAGCTTGTGAAAAACGATGGTTTACTGGCAAATTACATTGCCGATGTAAGCCAGATAAGTTATTCTGAAGCGATCTATAAAATTGGGGAATTTGTCCAGAAGCTTAATTCACAGCTTGAGAAGAAGCAACCCGTTACTTTAGAAAATCTTGGTAGTTTTTCTCTTTCTGCCGAAGGAAACCTGCAATTTGAACCGGTTAAAGTTCATAATTTCCTTACCGAAGCATTTGGTTTAGGCGAGGTTTCTGCAATTGGCGTCCAACGCGAGATTTATAAAAAACAAGCTGAGGTATTGGAAGAAAGAGCTCCAATCCTTTTCACACCGGAAAGAAGACAATCTTCACCCTACTGGAAATACGCAGCCATTGGGCTTATTGCGGTGGGCCTTTCGGGCTTTGCAGGGTTAAATATTTACAGCAACCAGGTTGCAGAACATAATGTTGCTGAACAACAGGTAGCCGAATCTCAATTGCAGCAGCAAATACAACAGGCAACATTTGTTATTGACCATCCACTTCCGGAGATCACCTTTAAGGTTACAAAGCAGGAAGGCAATTACCATATAGTTGCAGGTGCATTCAGGGTTGAAGAAAATGCTCATCAAAAGGTTGCTGAACTAAGAACAGAAGGTTTCAAAGCCCGTTATATTGGTGAAAACAAGTTTGGTTTGCATCAGGTAGTATATGGAAGTTTCCCTACCAGGACAGAGGCGATGGAAATGCTTTGGAAAGCCAAGAAAACCAACGAAGGTGCCTGGATGCTTGTACAGGAACTTTAATAGTTCCTTAACTTGTAAAGCGGTTTAATCCCTTGTACCTTTGCCAAAAATTGGCAAGATGCTATCAAGAACACCCAAGGATTCCCGTACTATACTAACAGATCTGGTTTTACCCAGTGAAACCAACCCCCTTAATAATTTATTTGGAGGCGAATTGCTTGCACGAATGGATCGCGCAGCGAGTATTGCAGCAAGACGCCACAGCCGGAGGATCGTGGTTACCGCCTCGGTAAATCACGTTGCATTTAACAAAGCAATTCCCCTGGGAAGTGTAGTTACTGTTGAAGCAGCTGTTTCAAGGGCTTTTAAAAGCTCTATGGAGATCTTTATAGATATTTGGATCGAAGACCGTGAAAGTGGCCAGAGATCTAAGGCAAATGAAGCTATCTATACTTTTGTGGCGGTAGATGAAACAGGAGCCCCTGTAAATGTTCCGGCGCTGGAACCTGAAACCGAACTTGAAAAAAAGAGGTATGATGCGGCGCTTAGAAGGAAACAACTTAGCCTTGTACTAGCAGGAAAAATGAAACCTCAGGACGCTACAGAACTTAAAGCTCTGTTTGTAGAGTAATCCCTAAAGCTACATTCTCAGGATCCAGTCAGCTGGATCCAATTTATCCATGTTCTTATAGATAAGGAAATACAGGGTGGTCTTGCCGGAGCTACTGTTGGTTGCTACTTCACCTATATCCTGGCCAAGTGATACCATATCTCCTTTTTTAACATGAACCTTGGAAAGGTTGTTATAGATGGAAAGATAATCTCCGTGACGCACCATAACGGCCTTATTTGCACCGGGAACCGCCTGTACCTCACTCACCGTACCGTTGAAAATAGCGCGGGCTTTCGATCCAGATTCGGTTTCAATATGCACGCCGTTACTGTTTACAGTTACTGTTTTTACAACCGGGTGCGGTTGAGAACCAAATCTTCTAACTACAATACCAGATCTTACCGGCCAGGGCAATTTCCCTTTGTTACTGGCAAAATTTGCAGCAAGTGCTTTCGCCTCCGGTGTCAATGTATAAACATCTCTGGCTGTAGAACCGCTTTCTTTATTGGCAGCGGCAATAGAAGCCCTAATGATCTCATCTATTTTCTTATCAATAGCATTTACTTCCTGCTGTTTTTTACGAATTTCACTGGCAAACTCCCCTTCCTTTTGTCGTATATTCTTGATCAAGGCTTGTTGTGACTGCTTATTCATTTCCAGCTGTCCACGGGTTTCCCTGTTTTCAACAATAAGTTTTTCCTTTTGTTTTTTCTGGCTTAACAAATTTGTATTCAGCGTTTGTAGTTCCACCGTGCGAAGCTGTATTTCGTCTCCCTGGGTCTTCCGGTAGTTCGCGTACTGTTTCATGTATTGCAGCCTCTTATAGGCCTGTAAAAAGCTTTCAGAAGATAAAAGAAACATTACCCTGCTTTGTTGTGATTTGCTTTTATATGATTTTTCAATCATTTTGCCATAATCTTCTTTCAGCTTTTCAAGTTCTTTCCTTAAAGTCTGTATTTTATTGGTGTTGGAATTTATATCCCGGGTAAGAAGGTTCGCCTGTTGATTGGTTACTTTAATAAGATTTTCAGTAGTGCGTATTTGCCTGTCCAGATCTTCTACCTGTGTAAGTACAGATTTTTCCTGTTTCTTGTTGGAACTTCTTAGGGAATTGATCTTTTTGATCTCCTGTTGTAATTCTAACCTACGTTGTTCAAGATCTTCCCGGGTGTTTTGGGATTGAGCTGTGTAATTACCGCCAATTATGAACAGTATTAGAAAAAGATGGGGTAGCAGGTTGCGCAATTTCATTATTCAATTACAATTTCTTCATAACCGGAGGGGATCTCAAATGGAAATGTTACCGATTCATTTAATATTACAGAACGCATTGATATTTCTATCTGGGTTCCTTTGCCAGATTCATTGGCCACAATTCTTATATCTTCTGGAATTGTTTGCCCGGAAACCCGTTGATATTTTGGGTAAGTAACCGTAACATTCCTGTTCTCTTTTTCCTGCGACAATTGCTGGGCAGTTGCCTTATAGCTTTGAGGATCAAGCAGGAATAATTTTTTGATTACATCTGTTTCATTAGACGGAACGAGCTGATATCCCTGGGAAGATTCGGTCAATTTATACCTGTCTTCTCTCAGATCGTAAATGGTTTGCCCTAACAGTAAATTCTGAAGCTTATCAAAATCAAGTGGAGTACCCAGCCACTTGCTTAATAAGCTATAATCTCCATCAAAATAGGTCTTATTGATCTTTTCAAAATAACTCACCCTGTCGCGGGTTATTAAGGCTTTGGCAAGCGGTATTCCCAGGAGCTGGGCACTCATCCAGATAGTATTATCTTTTTCCATCCTGAAACTTACCGTAACACTTTGGGATATCTCCTCATCCTGATACTTAAGACGCATTCTGCTATTAAGGGTCTTAAATTGAGCTTCATTATTATAATGCATTGTAACTACTTTTGAGGTAGCTGCGTCTTCCATTTCAAAGGCTTTCTTTTTACTTCCGCAGGAAGCAATAAAGAATGCAATACTTATAATGATGATTATTCTTCTAAACATTAATTAAGGGTTTTATTAATTGCATTTGCCCTATCCAGATATTCCTTTGCCTTGGCGGCATTTCCCAACCCGGATGAAGCAATGGCAAGTTGCTGCAAAAAGTCAACTTCCATTTTTTTATTTTCTATTACATAATCCAGGCCAAATGTAAGTATTTGTTCTGCGCCCTTAAATTCCTTTTGGTTATTTAATGCAATACCTCTAATTAAATATAAAAGTGGCTGTCCGGGAAAAAGATCCAATGCATCTTTGCTTATTTTTGCAGCCTCGTCATACCTGCCAAGATCGAGTTGTAATAAAAGAATACGTTGTGTCAGGTCAATATTATCAAGGTCCCCTGAAATTCCCATTTCAAAAAAAGTCAACGCCTGCTCCTTCTGGCCCTTTAACAGGTAATATTCTCCCAGTTTCTGATAAATGCCGGGGGTTTTTTCACTTTCAGCAAATAGTGTGATAACCTCCTTAAGATCCTTTTCATATTCCGGATTTTCATTTACAAAACCTAAAAAATCATTCAGGACCTTGAATTTTGATTCAGGATCAATTTCTTCAGAAGTTAAAACGGTTTTCATAGATGCTACCGCAGCCGCTGTATTATTTGCATCCAGATAAAATTTATATAAGGCGAGATGCACCACCTTCGAAGTGGGGAATTTTTGCCGCATCTCTTCAGCAGCTTTAAAAGCTTCCTGAGTCATCCCCTCAGCACTGTAAACAAATACAAGGTTGAGGTAATTCATTTCATTTTCGGGAGTTGCCTTTATGGCATCCTTTAATACCTGGATTTGGGCCGGGGTATTATTTGTCATTGTATAGATCTGCTGTCGCAACCCAAGCCTGAATTCATTGACCCCCAACTGGGCATCAAGCTCATCAAGCAGCAAAAGCAATTCATCATATTTTTGAGATTTAAAATAGAGATCGGCCAGGTTATTCTGGTATTTGCTGTTAAATGGGACCAGTTTTTTAGCGATCAATATTGCCGGCTCAAAATCATTATTTAAATGATAGGTCTCCATTAACTCCACCATTACCCATTCCTGGTCTGGTTTAAGCCTGTTGGCTTTTTGCAGGCTCTGGATAGCGGCATCATAATCTTTTAAAAACCGGTAATTTTTTCCAAGTTCGAAATGAACAACAGCATTCTCGGGCTCTAATTTTTCACACTTAAGCAAAGCAGTGATTGCCTTCTCGTAATTTTCTATTCCTTTTTGTTTCAGGGCTTCAAAGAAATTTTCCTGAAAAGCATCAGATACATTCCCCAAATCATCTTCATTAACTTCCTGTATAATAATATCCCTCTCCTGCCCCGTCGCCGGGAAAGAAAGTAACAGGCCTATTAATACAGGAATATGTATGCAGATCTTCCTAATCATCATTTATCTTCTAAACAGGCATTCATTCAATTGGTAGGTAATCACTCTTCAAGGCTATTCCAGTACGGAATAATCCCCAATGCTTATTTGGGTGAACTTGCCATTAAATTTAGCAAAACTACCAATCATCGCATTATCCAGATGTGCATTTCTCACTTCTGAAAACTCCTGGATAAGACTGTTTTTTATCGTGGAATCTTCCACTACACAACCATTCCCAAGGGATACGTTGGGCCCTATTTTGGCATTATTAAGGACCACATTCTCTCCAATAAAACAAGGTTCTGTGATCTCTGAATTTGTGATCTTTACTGAGTTTGAAATAAGCCTAACTCCATCCTGATGCAAAAATTTAAGCATCCGCCCATTGGTTTCAACCGTTACATCCTTATTCCCACAGTCCATCCATTCATCTACCTGGCCGGGAACAAAAACAGCACCTTTCTGCTTCATTGCCTCTATCCCGTCATTGATCTGGTATTCCCCGCCACGTATAATATTCTTGTCCAGCACATCCTGCAATTCATGCTTTAGAACTGACACATCTTTGAAATAATAGATGCCTATCACTGCAAGATCTGAAACAAATTCTTCAGGTTTTTCTACAAGATCTGTGATTTGGTTATTTTCATTGAGTTTTACCACCCCATAAGCTGCAGGATTATTTACTTTTTTTACCCAGATAACAGCGTCTGCTTCTTTGTTTAACGTAAAATCTGCTTTAAAAAGTGTATCGGCATATGCAATTACAGCAGGGCCAGTAAGCGAATCTTTAGCACACATAATGGCGTGTCCTGTTCCAAGGGGTTTATCCTGGTAGTATATAGTTCCTTTGGCCCCAAGGCTTTCAGCAATATTTTTTAGATCGGTTTCCACTTTTTCACCAAAATCGGCGCCAATGATAAAAGCAATTTCATCTATTTTTTCATCAAGCACCTTTGCAATATCTTCAACAAGACGATGCACAATAGGTTTTCCCGCGATTGGAATTAAAGGCTTGGGAACTGTTAAAGTATGAGGTCTTAGACGTGAACCACGCCCTGCCATTGGAACTATTATCTTCATTATTTTTTGTTGTTGAATAGTGAATTGTTTGTGCGAAACCGGGAAATTACTTCCCTACGATCCTAATAAAAACCCACTGTTTTTCGTTTTATTTTCTATTTTGTACCTGTACTGCCAAATCCACCGGCTCCTCTGGAAGTTTCTTCCAGCAGTTCCACTTCTTCCCATACTGCACGTTCATGTTTGGCAATAATAAGCTGGGCAATTCGCTCTCCATTTTCCACGGTAAAGTCTTCATTGGAAAGATTTACAAGGATCACTCCTATTTCTCCGCGATAATCTGCATCTACAGTCCCCGGAGAATTAAGCACTGTTACTCCTTTTTTCGCTGCGAGGCCGCTTCTTGGCCTAACCTGCGCTTCATAACCTACGGGAAGCTCTATGAAAAGTCCGGTTTTAATTATACTTCTTTCCAAAGGCTTTAACGTAACAGCTTCTGTTATATTGGCGCGAAGATCCATTCCGGCCGAGGCTCCTGTTTCATAATTTGGTAAATCATGGGAGGACCGGTTGATTATTTTAATTGTCATCTTTTAAAAATTAATTGTTTCACGGCAGTTTTTTCCTGAAGAAAGACCAAAGTTAAAAAAGCCAGCCATAAACTTATTCCTATTAAATAATTATTTGGGAAAATATAAAATGATATGCCTGAGATTATTACCGACCCTATAAGGTACAACCCTATTTTCCGGAGATCATATGGAATTGGATAATATTTCTGGCCAAAGTAATACGAAAGGATCATCATGGTGCTATAAGCGCCAACTGTTGCAATCGCTGAGCCCATATAACTCATAGTTGGAATAAGTAAAAAGTTTACCGCCAGTGTGATTATGGCCCCTCCTACTGAAATGAATGCTCCAAACCGGGTACGATCTGTCACCTTATACCAAACCGATAAATTGTGATAAATTCCCAAACAAAAATTTGCAAGCAATATCAATGGGACTATTTTCATTGCCTCCCAATAATCGCTGTTCCTAATGAGAAGTACTTTTAGAAGATCTGAAAACACAACCACAGTCACGAGGATCACAGAACCAAAGGCAACAAAATACCGGGTAATTAAAGCATAGGTTTCCTGTGCGTTTTTCTCTCCAGAATGGCTAAAAAAGAAAGGTTCTATACCCATCCTGAAGGCGGTGGCAAAAAGGGTCATGAAGATGGCGAGCTTATAACAGGCTGCATAGG
This sequence comes from uncultured Antarcticibacterium sp., assembly GCA_963973375.1. GTDB lineage: Bacteria > Bacteroidota > Bacteroidia > Flavobacteriales > Flavobacteriaceae > Gillisia. The sequence continues at coordinate 5,333 of CAXAZV010000009.1, read as the reverse complement.
CACCAACAGCTTCTTCTGCAATATTTTCGGGTAACAGCCAGTCAAGAAGAATCCGGTCAAAAGTTTCATTTATGGCAAAGGCTATCCCTGCAATCAAAACAGGAAATGCATATCTCATCATGCGTTTCCATAATGGAGTGTTAAAGCTGTATCTAACTTTGGTATAAAAGGAGATCACCATTAAGAGCGTAATGCTGCTTGCAATGATCATGGAGATAAAAATATAGGAGATCTCAAAATCTGGAACGTACATTTCGAACAATAATCCTCCTGAATTTCCCGCAGCCATCTTTGGCAATAACAAGAGTAAAAAGACATTCAACCCCAGATTTACACCGACATTCAGGATTTTAATGATGGCGTATTTTACCGGTTTTTCATTTGCTCTTAGCCACGCAAATGGAATTATAACCAGGGCATCAAGAAGAAGGATAAAGAGAGTGTAAAGAATATAATCTTCTCTTATACCCGAGAAATCTGCCAGTTGATGGCTAAAGATAAATGCCACAGCAAAGAACAAAACAGAGGTGAAAATTATTGACAAGCTGGCTGTTGAAACCACCTGCCCTTTGTCTTCCTCTTTATGAAAAAAGCGAAAAAACGCAGTTTCCATACCATACGCAAGGAGAACATTAAACAGCACGATCCAGGAAACAATAATGGAGAATTCCCCATATTCTCTTACAGGAAGAACATCTGTATATAATGGCACCAGTAAAAAACTCAACATTCGCGGTAACACCGTTGCAAGACCATACACAAAGGTTTGCTGAAAAAGTTTTTTTAAGCTGCTCAAAAGGGGATTTATTTAGGGTCTAAATATCCTAATTTCTTGGCAAACATTGCCAAAAACCGGCTATTTAATTTCCTTCCCGCTCCCTGATGCCGGTAATTTTGTAGTATTTAGTTTTGTTATTTTGGGAAAATACCAGGATAGCTTCATCTTCTTCCAGGTTAAATGGGGATTTTCCCGCCTTTACAGGCATTTTATTGGCGTATTCCTCCCATGTGTCCGAACTCATTATTAAGTCTGGCTTACCTGTATTAAATCGCGCGCTGAACATCCCGGGGGTTAATTCATCCTGTTCCAAAACAGCACTCATACCACGAAAATATACACTATCCAGGCTTACACGATTTGTTTGTAGAGTTTTTACGGGTATGAATAATTTAACTGAAGAAGCATCAGTCACTGTATAAACACTCTCAAATTGAGCCGGTGGGCGTACCTGGAGGTTTTTATTGCCTGCACAACTAGTGAATAATGCGGTGGTTATTATAGCGCTAAATAAAAAATAGAAATACTTCATGGTTCTGGAATTAAGTTCTAAAGTTAACAAAACAAAATGCTTGCCAAAACAAAAACCCCCGCAGTTATGCAGGGGTTTTTACTATATAAAAAAAATTATTTTTAGTTATTCAAAGCTTCAGCTCCACCAACTATCTCAAGGATCTCATTGGTAATAGAAGCCTGACGCGCTTTGTTGTAAGATAATTTAAGAGCATCTCTTAATTCGGTTGCATTATCTGTGGCTTTGTGCATCGCAGTCATCCGGGCACCATGTTCTGCTGCCAGCGAATCACTCATGGCTTTGAAAAGCTGCATTTTAAGGGATTTTGGAATAAGATCTTTTACGATCTCCAGTTTATCCGGTTCGAAAATATAATCTAAAGTTACATTCTCGTCTGTTTCAAATTTTTGAATTGGCAAAAACTGTTCAGTAGTAACAATTTGAGTGGCGGCATTTCTAAACTGGTTGTAGATGATCACAATCTCATCATACTTTTCTTCAAGAAATAACTGCATAAGATCCTCTGCGATTTCTGCAACGTGGGCATAATCTAAAGTATCGTAAATGGCATTGTTATTCTTTGCAATGCTAAAGCTTTTCTTTAAAACGTCGGCTGCTTTTTTACCAAGGGTTAAAAGCTCCACGTCTTTACCGGCATATTGAGTTTGCACAAGGTTTCTAACCCCTTTAACGATATTGGTATTAAAAGCTCCTGCAAGCCCCCTGTTGGAAGATATAGCAACAATCAAAACCTTTTTTACCTCTCTCTGTTCAGCATATTTACTTCCTGTATCCCCTTCAAGAGTAGCGCTTAGGCTTTGAAGAAGCTCAGTCAACTTTTGAGAATAAGGACGCATTTTTGTGATAGCATCCTGGGCCCTGTTCAATTTGGCAGCAGATACCATTTTCATGGCACTGGTGATCTGCATGGTAGATGATACCGATGTGATCCTGCTGCGTAATTCTTTTAAATTTGCCATTTTTCTTAGTATTGAGTATTGAGTAGTTAGATACGAGATCTAATTACTCAATACTTTATTATATTCTTTTAACTATAGAAAACTGAAATTTCAATTCCCTATACTCAATACTACTTCTTATATTTATCTGAAAGCTCTTTAGCTACATTTGTAAGAGTATCTGTGATCTCATCTGTAAGCTTTCCGGCTTTAAGGCCATCAAGAACATCACGATGTTTCATATTCAGGTACTCAAGGTATTCTCTTTCAAATTCTTTTACTCTTTCTACCGGAACGTTTCTCAAAAGGTTTTTAGAACCTGCAAAGATAATTGCGATCTGGTCTTCAACAGGGTAAGGATCATTCTCTGCTTGTTTAAGGATCTCCACGTTCCTTTTACCTTTTTCAATAACATTCATTGTCGCAGCATCAAGATCAGATCCAAACTTTGCGAACGCTTCAAGTTCACGGTATTGCGCCTGGTCTAATTTCAAGGTACCTGCAACCTTTTTCATTGATTTGATCTGAGCGTTACCCCCTACACGCGATACCGAAATACCCACGTTGATCGCAGGACGAACCCCTGAGTTGAACAAATCTGAAGTTAGGAATATCTGCCCGTCTGTAATAGAAATTACGTTAGTTGGGATATATGCTGAAACGTCTCCCGCCTGAGTTTCAATAAGTGGTAAAGCGGTTAAGGAACCACCACCTTTTACCAAATGTCTTATAGAATCTGGAAGGTCATTCATCTGGCTGGCAATCTCATCATTATTAATGATCTTTGCTGCCCTCTCAAGCAATCTTGAGTGAAGGAAGAAAACGTCTCCCGGGTAAGCTTCACGTCCCGGTGGGCGACGTAACAATAAAGAAACCTCACGGTAAGCAACCGCTTGTTTTGAAAGATCATCATACACGATAAGCGCAGGACGACCGGTATCTCTAAAATACTCCCCGATAGCAGCACCTGCGAATGGAGCATATACCTGCATTGGAGCAGGATCTGATGCATTTGCAGCTACAATAGTGGTGTATGCCATAGCGCCTCTGTCTTCAAGTACTTTTGCAATACCTGCAACAGTAGAAGCTTTTTGCCCTATAGCAACATATATACAGAATACAGGTTCCCCTGCATCATAAAATTCCTTTTGGTTAAGAATGGTGTCAATACAAACAGCAGTTTTACCGGTTTGACGGTCACCAATTACCAATTCCCTTTGCCCTCTACCTACAGGTACCATAGCATCAATTGCCTTGATCCCCGTTTGAAGCGGCTCCGTAACAGGTTCTCTGTAAATTACCCCGGGAGCTTTACGATCCAATGGCATTTCAAAGGTTTCACCCTGGATTGGGCCTTTCCCGTCAATAGGAAAACCTAAAGTATCCAGAACCCTTCCGGTAATTCCTTCACCTACTTTAATAGATGCAATACGCTCTGTTCTTTTTGCAACAGAACCTTCTTTTATCTCTTTTGATGGTCCTAAAAGTACTACCCCTACATTGTCTTCCTCCAGGTTTAATACAATTCCTTCCAGTCCGCTTTCAAATTCAACCAATTCCCCGTACTGGGCATTTGCCAAACCATACACACGAGCAATACCATCACCTACGGTAAGAACGGTTCCTACTTCATCAAGAGAAGCTTTTGCTTCGAAACCTGAAAGCTGTTTTTTTAAGATTGCTGAAACTTCAGCAGGATTTACTTCGGCCATAATTATTTAGAATAAAATTGAAACGCCTTGAGCGCCTCTGTTTTAATTAAATTTTTGATATATATGTGTTGTTGCTAAATTCCCTTTTCAGGTCCTTTAAGCTTCTGGCAACACTTGCATTATATTGAAGATCTCCAATCCTAAGGATAAATCCTCCAATGATCGCGGGATCTGTAATGTTTTTTATTGTAGCACTATTTCCGGTAAGCTCTTTAATCTTATCCTGGATCTTTGCTTCAAGGCTGGCATCCAGCGGGATTGCCGTTGTAACTGTAGCAACCTGAATATTATTCAGTTCGTTGTACAGCTCGTTATATTTTTGAGCTACCGCCTTAAGAATAATGATCCTGTTGTTTTCCAACAGAATGTCAAAAGCACGCAACGTAAGCGAATGTGCATCCTTAAAAATTTCGCGAAGGGCGTTCTTTTTAAGATCTGCCTTTACAACTGGGCTTGCCAGAACATCCTGAAGTTCATCACTGGCAGTAATAGTTTGAGATATGGATTCCATATCATTATTCACCACCTCAGATACATTTTGGTCCTTTGCAAGCTCCAAAATAGCCTTGGCATAACGTTGTGCTGCCCTGGTTCCTTTCATAACTCTAGTTTAAAGTAACATCATCCAACATTTGCTCTACCAAACGTTGTTGTTTTTCTTTTGAGGATAATTCCTCGCGCACAATCTTCTCGGCAATTTGAATAGACAAAGTAGCTACCTGATCTTTAATTTCAGCCACAGCAGCATTCTTCTCATTTTGAATAATTACCTGTGCCTGTGCTACGATCTTATCGGCTTTTGCCTGAGCTTCAGTAGAAGCATCTGCAATAACTTTTTCTTTGATCTCACGGGCTTCTTTTAAGATGGCATCACGCTCAGCTCTTGCCTCCTGTAAAAGCTTCTCATTATCTGCCTGCAAATTTTGCATTTCTTTTCTGGCATCTTCAGCAGAGGCCAATGCAGTGTTGATAGAATCCTCTCTCTCTTTAACAGCTCCCAGAATAGGTTTCCAGGCAAATTTGGCCATTATAAAGATGAGAACTAAAAAAACGATGGTTTGCCAAAAGAACAAGCCAATTTCAGGAGTAATTAAATCCATATCAATTTATATAAAGAATTATATTTTAATCAAAAACATCATTTAAAACCTGTTCGCAACCAACCGTTGCGAACAGGGTCTAAAAATTTTAAGGACTAAGCCGGTACTGTAAGTACCCCTAATAATGCAGCAACAACTCCAAAAAGGGCAACACCCTCTACAAGAGCCGCAGCAATAATCATTGCAGTCTGGATTTTTCCAGAAGCTTCTGGCTGGCGAGCGATAGCATCCATTGCAGATCCACCAATTCTACCAACTCCAATAGCAGCT
>CAXAZV010000008.1:0-27863 GCA_963973375.1 uncultured Antarcticibacterium sp. | reverse complement strand
AATCAGGGTATAGAACAATCCCACAATATAGATCCACCAGGTATTAATATGTAAAAGGCCCCCAATAATATGGAAACCGCGTTCTTTTTTTTCTATAACCCATTTTTGGATAAAAGTCCTTATCAAAACTGAACTTGCCGCAACCGGAATTAAAACTAATGCAAAGTCTATTATATTTCCTTTCCAAGGGGTTGTTGCGAAAAAAAGGGAAAGGGCAGGTATTAAAAAGTTGATTAAACTTATTACTCCGCCAAGGTAATGCAATGGCAAGATCCCAAAATGGATCTTTTGCCTCCCGGTGAGTTTCGAAAATATCTTTGGATAAACCTTTACCAATAGATCAAAAGTTCCCCTGGACCATTTTAACTGTTGTTTGAAAAAATTGGTTAGGTTGGAAGGAGCCAGGCCTTTTGCCAAAACCTCCGGGAGATACACTGCTTTCCAGTTTTTAGCATATAATAGCATTGCAGTGTGCATATCCTCACAAAGACCGGGGGCATGTCCTCCTATACTATCCAATGCAGTTCTTCTAAAAACGCAATTGGCACCAATAGCGTTTACAGCGCCATAGGAGTTGAGCGTCATCATCATAGGACCGTAGAACTGAAAGGTCTGTTCTGCTGCTCCTCGGGCAACAAGTGTTTCTTTAATATTATAATAGGACTGGACAATTTGTACAAAACCTATTTCAGGATCCTCAAAATGGGGTAGAATAGGATCCAGAAAATTGGATTCGGGAATATGGTCGGGATCCAATACCACACAAATATCACCAGTGGCATATTTCTTTAAAGCATTATTAATATTTCCGGCTTTGGCATTTATCCGGTTATCCCGTGTTACATGAATTATCCCATTCTCTTCACAAAAGTTGCGCAGAAACGGGTCGTTGGCCTCATCACACAAATAAGTGGTATGAGGATAAGTGATCTGGTTGATTGCCTCCAGGGTAGTGATCGTCATTTGATAAGGCTCACCGGGGAAATAGGTGGTTAGAATGTCAACTTTTAGATCGGGGATTTTACCACTGCTTTCGGGAATTGAGATGTTGGAATAATTGTACCACATGTATAATTTCTTAACTATGCTATAAAGTATAGAGATAGAAAGAAGGGCGAATAGATATGGATTACCAATATGTTCCGGGTGAAAGAAGAACTGTAAAAAATAAATTATGCTGAAAATACCCAGAAGGATCATAAACTTTATGATCCGGGATTCATTCTTGGAAGGAGTCTTTATTTTATTCTCCATCCTCTGCGCTTAGAACATAGAAAGGAATATTGGCTGTAGCAATATAATCACTTCCATTTGAAATTTTGAGAAATACTCTATAAGGCCCTTCCTGAACAGGGGCATTAAATGTGGCCTTTTCACCGTTTATTTTAAAACTAACATCCTCTACCAACACACTTTCATGAAAATTGTACCAGGATTCGTGTCTTATTTCCCAGTCATAATCAAGGTCTTTCTGTGGAGTTGAAGGTAAAATTATACTTGCTTCGGCAAGACTACCGGCATTAAGTACAATATTGTCCAACCCGCCCTTATTATTCAGTAAAATATAATTAATTGACGGTCCGGGATAAATGGCTTTTGTATCCTTCTTCCAAATCTTTGTAAGTTCAAAAATCGTTTGGGTTTTCGCGCCTTCAGCACTAAAAAGACTGTACCAGGATGGGGTTACTTCATTCTTTTGGCCCCAGTAAAATACAAAGCTGCCCAGGGAATTGTTGGATTTAAGGGGAACAATAAAATCATTATAGCGTTCCTTTATTTGTTCGGCTTTTTTAGTGCTTGTTTCTTCAATTGGAGCCTTCCAGTTTGTTAACTCAGCTTCCCAGGGCCCATTAACTCCCCATTCTGTTATTACATGAGGGCCATCCCAAATTGGGGAAATAGGTTTTAATTTAGTAGAAAACTTGCTAAGGGTTCCAAATGAGTTGAAGGATATAAAATCCAGTCGCGGACTTTTCCTCTTAATGGAAAGCACTCTTAATTTGTTAGCGCCAATTGTTACTGTGCTTACCGGATGATTTGGATCTGTTTCCTTTATTATATCTATTAAGGTATTAAATCTTTCAAAAAATACAGTCCTCGTGTAGAAATAAGGATAATACAGTTCATTGCCCAAATTCCAGTATAACAAGGCAGGGTGGTCTTTGTGTTTTTTTACAACTCTTTCTACATTGGATTTTAAAAGTCTAAACAGCGCGTCATCTTCATAATAAATCAGGGCATTGTTATATTTAGGCATAGGAATATCTACCACAACCGCAAGACCTAAAGCTTCAGCCTTATCCAGAGTACTACTTAAATTGATAGTGTCATATATTCTTGCGGTATTGGCTCCGGCGTCCTTTAGTTCTTCCAGATAATTGGCATGAGCCGCTCCTCCATACATATAATATGGCTTGCCATTGCGCATCAACTGGTAACCGGAATCTGTATTGTCAATATAAACTGTAGGTTTAGGGAGATTTGCTTCCTCCTTTTTTTTACAGGATGTACAGCACGCTAAGACAATTACGCCAAGAAGAAATATCTTATATACTTTCAGAAAATTGAGATTTAAGTGCAAGTTTTTGAGGATGTGGCAAATATAGCGAAAGATTATAATTGAGTCTAGTTAGGAAAATTATAAAAAAATGTTTTAACCCTCAATAAAAAATTCACATTCTATAAGGGGTGAAATAACTCCAATACATACTTTTTCGAGAGAGCTTTTTTTATATTTGCACAAATTCAACTTCATGTTACAATTGAATATTATTAATGAAACGGATCCTCTCAAAGCAGTGGTTCTGGGTACAGCAGTAAGCAATGGCCCTACCCCTGCACTTGAAGATGCATATGATCCTAAATCGGCTGAACATATTAGGGCGGGTACCTATCCTGTGGAAGAAGATATGGTTGCCGAAATGGAAGCAGTAGCTGCAGTTTTTAAGAAATATAATATTAAAGTGTATCGTCCTAAAGTTGTTGAAGATTATAACCAGATCTTCACCCGGGATATCGCATTTGTAATTGAAGATAAATTTATAAAGGCTAATATTCTGCCAGACCGTGATGAGGAGATCGAGGCAATAAATCACGTAATAGAGCAAATTGACCCTGCAAAGGTTTTAAACCTTCCGGAAGATGCCCACGTAGAAGGAGGGGATGTCATGCCTTATAAGAATTACATCCTGGTAGGAACTTATAAAGGAGAAGATTATAAGGATTTTATTACTGCAAGAACCAATATGCAGGGAGTAAAGGCACTTCAGGAACTCTTCCCGCATAGAGAAGTAATATCCTTTAGCCTTAAAAAATCCAATACCGAACCCAGGGATAATGCACTTCACTTAGATTGCTGCTTTCAGCCCGTGGGAAAAGATAAAGCCATTATTTATAAGGATGGATTTTTAATTGAAGAGGAATATAATTGGTTGGTTAATCTCTTCGGAAGAGATAATATTTTTGAGATCACCCGGGATGAAATGTATAATATGAACTCCAATATTTTTTCAATTTCTGAAAAAGTAGTGATTTCAGAAAAGAATTTTACCCGCCTGAATAACTGGTTAAGATCACAGGGAATTACAGTTGAAGAGGTTCCTTATGCCGAAATTTCTAAACAGGAAGGTCTTTTGCGTTGTACAACACTACCCTTAATACGAGAATAACAGATATGACAAATCAAATTACTAATACAGTTTTGATGGTGAGACCGGCAGCATTTCGTATGAATGAGGAAACGGCGGTAAATAATTACTTTCAGGAAGACCTTCAAATTAAAAATGAAGAAATCAATAAAAAGGCTCAACAGGAATTTGATACGTTCGTAAAACATTTGAGAGCTGTTGGGGTAGAAGTTATTGTGGTAGATGATAAAGCTGAGCTGGATACGCCAGATTCAATATTTCCCAATAACTGGGTTTCTTTCCATGAAGATGGAACTGCGGTGATATATCCAATGTTTGCTGTAAACCGAAGAAGGGAACGCCGTATGGAAATCTTTGAGGAATTGGAAAACCGCGGTTTTAAAATAGAGGAAGTTCTTGATTATACAGAGGCAGAGGAAGAAGAAGTTTACCTTGAAGGAACGGGAAGTATGATTTTGGACAGGGTTAATCAAAAAGCCTATTGCGCTTTGTCTCCAAGAGCCGATGAAGATCTTTTTATTGAATTTTGTGAAGACATGGAGTTCACGCCTGTGATATTTGGAGCATTTCAGGATGTTGATGGAAAAAGAAAAGCTATTTATCACACCAATGTGATGATGTGTGTGGCCGAGGATTTTGCGGTAATTTGCCTTGATAGTATAGATGATTCTAAAGAAAAGAAAAATGTTGTAAAACATTTAAAAGAGGATAACAAAGAGATCATTAAGATAACTGAAGCCCAGATGCATCAGTTTGCCGGGAATATGTTACAGGTTAAAGGGACAAACGATAAGAAATACCTTGTTATGAGCAGTACCGCTTATAATAGTCTAAACTCAGATCAGGTTGCAAGAATAGAGAAACACTGTGAGATCTTAAGCTCAGATATTACTACTATTGAAACCTGTGGTGGTGGCAGTACCCGTTGTATGATGGCCGAGGTTTTTTTACCAAAACAACCGTAAAGCTCTAGTTTTTCGGCTTTAAATGGACCGAAGGTCTTGCAACCATGGGTTGAATTTTATGATTTTGATAAACCATCCGGCCCCCGGGAGATTTGCTTCAGCATTCCTTCAAAAATGAAATAATGAAAGGGGAGCATTGCATACCAATACAATCTTCCCCAAATTCCTTTGGGTCGAAAAGTTGCAGTTTGATGTAACACGTTTTCATCATCTATTTCAAATTCCAGCCAGGCTTCTCCGGGCACTTTCATTTCAGCAAACAAAAGCAAACGTTTTTGTTGTTTATTGGCCAAAAGAACCCGCCAGAAATCAAGTGAATCACCTGTATTGATCTCAGATGGATGCGTACGGCCCCTGCGCAAACCTACCCCTCCAAACATTTTGTCCAGATATCCTCTCACTTTCCACAGCCAGTTGCCATAATACCATCCGTTAAGGCCGCCAATGGCCCATATTCTGTTCAAAACCAATTCCGGATCATTTATTTTAACCGATTTTTCATCTTTAAGGCAGCCGTATGTAGGCACCTGTACATAATTACTCAATTCATTTTTGAATCTTCCGCTGCTCATAGAATCTTTCCAACTGGAAACCACTTGGTTTTGCTCTATTTTATAAAATGCAAGTTTTATTGCTTCTTTATAAGAAATTGGTTTAATCCCTAAGATTTCCTGTAGTCGGGTATCCTTGGTAATGACTTCCACTTTCATACTGTCTACTAAATTTAAAGCGAGCTTATACGAAGTTGAGGTTACAAAATATAACCAATACGAGGATAATTTTGGGGACATTACGGGAACTTCAATGATATAAAGCTTTAGCCCTCTCACTTCAGCATACTGCAGCATCATTTCTTTGTAAGAGAGTATGTCCGGCCCGCCCACATCAAAAGATTCATTATAGCATTTTTCATTTCCAATAACCCCTGTAAGGAAATTCAGAACATCCCGAATTGCCAGGGGCTGGCATTTGGTGCTTACCCATTGAGGGGTAATCATAACAGGTAATTTCTCACAAAGGTCCCTTATGATCTCAAAGGATGAACTTCCTGAACCTACAATGATAGCAGCCCTTAAAACGGTGATATTAAAATTTCCCTGATATAATATGTCCTCTACATGCTTTCTGGATTGGAGATGTTTGGATAATTTTTCTTCATCATTTACGATCCCACTTAAAAAGATTACCTGGTTGACACTGGTGCCTGCCATTATTTTATTGAAATTCTCGGCTGCCAACGCTTCCTGTTCATCAAAATCTTTGGTGGAAGCGGTCATAGAATGAATGAGGTAATAAGCAACATCAATATCCTTTATAATTTCAGGAGCAACTGTGTCTTTCAAAAAATCAATCTCTACGATCTTCACTTTGGCAAGCAAATCTTTATTGGTAGAAAACCTGTTCCTGTTTCGCACTGCACAAATAACTTCATGGCCAAGTTCAAGCAACTGCGGCAAAAGTCTTAAGCCAATATAACCGTTGGCACCGGTGAGTAATATTTTCATGTGATAAAACTAATTCCGGAATAATTTAAGGATTAAATGATTACTTTCACTGTAATTAACCAATCTTTATACAATGAATAACACACTAAAAATAGTTTTACTGGTTGTTGGGATCCTTCTTGTAGTATATGGTTTATATACCCTGTTTACCCCTGAAGTAATAATGCAGGCGGGGCCGCTTAAGGTCGAAGCTCAGGGTGACAATACCCAGTCTTATGCAATGATAGTGCTAGGTGTCCTTGCGCTCGCAGGAGGCGTTGCATTTAACAAGAGATAAATCTCTGTTAACGGGGGAGCCGGATAGGTAGCGCTTATTGAAGGTCTTCAACCTGGGTAGGAGCATTTTCTGCCTTATAATTCAAAATCTTCATCATAAATTTATGAACCGAAGGATCCCCCGCTTTTACCTTTATAAAATAATGATCCCTGTAAAGGGAATATTCTCGGGCTTTGCCTTTATATAAATGTAGCTTGTAGAAAGGTATCACTAAAGCAAATGTTTCCAGCAAAGAGCGGAACATAATGATTAAACCTTTTGGTCTAAGTTCTATATTACAGGTATTCATATTATTGTCCAGCACCAGGAGATTATGGATTTCAAGGCTGGTACTTGTAATATGAAGTTTAGGTGAGCCTGTGCCTTTTAGCCTGAACCTTTCCATTAAGGTAAAAGGTTTCCCCACTTCTGCATTAATTTTTTCCCTTATATCGGGCTGGTTATAACTTATATTCAGCAACATAACTCTTTTTTTATAAAGATAGGGATTTGAGAATAATGCTTCCTTCCTTGCGGTTAAAATCTCTTATCTTTGGAGCCTGAATTTTACCATATATCCAAATTACAAGAAATTAAAATGAATATTCAAAATACCATAGAGACGCAGGTTAAAAAGGCAGTGGCACAGGTTTATAATATAAATTTAGACACACTGGAATTTCAACCCACCCGCAAGGATTTTGAAGGTGATATAACGCTAGTGACATTTCCAATGTTGCGGCAAATAAAAACGAATCCGGTTCAACTGGGGCAAAGCATTGGGGAATACCTGGTGGAAAATGTGGATGAGGTTGAGCGGTTCAATGTTGTTCAGGGGTTTTTGAACATTGTGATAAATGACAATTTCTTTATTGAAGAATTTAAAAAGATAAGCAGTACTGTAAATTTTGGTAAGCTGAACCCTTCAGAAGAAGCGGAAACCATTATGGTGGAATATTCCTCGCCCAATACCAACAAACCTTTGCACCTTGGACATATCAGGAATAATTTATTGGGATATTCAGTAGCTGAAATATTGAAAGCCAGCGGGAAAAAAGTTTATAAAACCCAGATCATTAATGATCGCGGAATTCACATTTGCAAATCAATGCTTGCCTGGAAGAAATATGGGGAGGGCGAAACTCCTGAAGGATCTGGACTTAAAGGGGATAAACTGGTTGGTAATTACTATGTAAAATTTGACCGGGAATATAAAAATGAAATTGCCGAATTGATGGTGCTTGGTAAGACGGAAGACGAGGCCAAAGCTGAAGCTCCTATTATTCAGGAAGCCCAGCAAATGTTGCTTAAGTGGGAGGCGGGTGATCCTGAGGTGATGGTCCTATGGGAAAAAATGAATAAGTGGGTATATGATGGTTTTGAAAAGACCTATGAGGCACTTGGGGTGGATTTTGATAAGAATTATTACGAGAGCCAAACTTATTTGCTAGGGAAGGATGTAGTTGCACAGGGACTGGAAAAAGGAGTTTTCTATAAAAAGGAAGATGGAAGTGTGTGGATTGATCTTACAGAAGACGGGCTGGATGAAAAGATAGTTTTGCGCAGTGATGGTACCGCAGTTTACATGACCCAGGATATAGGTACTGCGATCCAACGGGTTAAGGATTTTCATATTAACGGAATGGTGTATACAGTAGGAAATGAACAGGATTACCATTTTAAAGTCCTGTTTCTTATCCTGAAAAAATTGGGCTTTGAATGGGCCAATCATCTTTACCATTTAAGTTATGGAATGGTTGACCTTCCAACAGGAAAAATGAAGAGCCGGGAAGGAACGGTGGTAGATGCAGATGATCTAATAGAACAAATGACCCTTACAGCCCAACAAATATCTGAGGAACTGGGGAAACTGGATGATTATAATGAAGGTGAAAAAGCCGATTTATACCGAATAATAGGGCTTGGAGCTTTAAAATATTATATCCTGAAGGTTGATCCCAGAAAAAGGATCCTTTTCAACCCCGAAGAATCTGTAGATTTTCAGGGAAACACAGGTCCCTTTATTCAATATACTTACGCCAGGATTCAATCCATTCTTCGAAAAAGTGATTTTGATCTAACAGGAGAATATCAGGATGAAGGAGATTATGAACTACATGAAAAGGAAAAGGAATTGATAAAACAAATCCAGTTATATCCTGAAACCGTTCAACAGGCAGCACAAAATCACAGTCCCGCCTTAATTGCCAATTATACCTATGAGCTGGTTAAAGGATTTAATTCATTTTATCAAAATGTAACCATTCTGGGCACTACAGATGAGGTTGAAAAACGCTTCCGGGTACAACTGTCCAAAGTGGTGGGAGATGTAATTAAATCGGCATTTGGACTGCTGGGAATACAGGTTCCGGAAAGAATGTAATATTGCTTAAAGAAATATTATTATGAAAAATTGGATTAATCGAAGTGTTTTATTTCTTTCATTTTTAAGTGCTATTTCCTGTGGTTTTGATGATGAAGAGCCATTATGTGTTACTGGGCCTGTGGGTTTCAATGTCGAGTTTATTGATGCTGTAACGGGAGAAAATGTTTACCGGACCAGCCGTTTCCAGTCCTCCCAATTACAGGTGACCGATGAGGATAATAAATTGGTAAATTACAGGTTTATTACAGAGCTGGATAAAACCTTTATACAAGTTAATCTTGGTTTTGAGACGGGAGATAAGATCATCACGATGAAGCTTGATGATGAAACTGCCGTAGATTTTGAAATTACGCTTAGCTCGCTTCAGGAAAATTGTACAACCTATTATATTAGTAATTTCAATGTGCGGGATTTTGAGTGGGATGAAGCTGGAGCCACCGGTTTTATAAGGATTAATATCTAAAAATAAGTATCAGGTTTTGAGCTTGGTTTCATTGGGGAAATAAACTTTTAACCTTGGCCATAAAATCATTAAATTTGCAATCTACCTGGAATAAGGTTTTAAATAAGTTAAGATTATGTTTGATAGTTTAAGTGATAAGTTAGATAATGCCTTACACATCCTTAAGGGGCATGGGCAAATTACAGAAGTAAACGTTGCCGAAACTTTAAAGGAAGTAAGAAGGGCATTGGTGGATGCCGATGTAAACTATAAAATTGCCAAGGATTTTACCGGCACTGTTAAAGAAAAAGCCCTGGGCCAAAATGTGTTAACTGCATTGAAGCCGGGACAATTGATGGTGAAACTTGTGAAGGATGAACTTACCCAGTTAATGGGTGGGGAGGCCGAAGGGATAAACCTTTCAGGGAATCCTTCAATAATATTAATGTCCGGTTTACAGGGTAGTGGTAAAACTACCTTCTCTGGGAAGCTAGCTAACTATTTAAAAACCAAAAAAAATAAGAGTCCGCTATTGGTTGCCTGTGATGTTTACCGTCCGGCAGCGATTAATCAGCTTCAAGTAGTTGGGGAACAAATTGGGGTAGAGGTTTTCAGCGATGAAGGAAACCAGGATCCGGTAAAAATTGCACAGGCTGCTATTGCCCATGCAAAACAAAACGGGCACAATGTAGTAATAATTGATACCGCGGGTAGATTGGCGATAGATGAGGCCATGATGACCGAGATCGCCAATATACGTGCAGCCATCCAACCACAGGAAACCCTGTTTGTAGTAGATTCTATGACGGGTCAGGATGCGGTAAATACAGCCAAAACCTTTAACGAGCGTCTTAATTTTGACGGGGTGATCCTTACCAAACTTGATGGTGATACTCGTGGTGGTGCTGCTATATCCATTAAATCTGTTGTAAACAAGCCTATAAAATTTATAGGTACGGGAGAAAAGATGGATGCCATTGATGTATTCTATCCGGACCGTATGGCCGACAGGATACTGGGTATGGGAGATGTTATATCCCTGGTAGAAAGAGCGCAGGAGCAATATGATGAAGAAGAAGCGAGAAAGCTTCAGAAAAAGATAGCTAAAAACCAGTTTGGTTTTGATGATTTCCTTAATCAGTTACACCAAATCAAGAAAATGGGGTCTATGAAAGACCTTATGGGAATGATTCCTGGAGCAGGAAAAATGCTGAAAGATGTAGATATTGATGATGACGCATTCAAACATGTGGAAGCGATCATTTATTCTATGACTCCTGAAGAAAGAAGCACTCCCACAGTGATCAATGCAAACCGTAAGAAAAGGATCGCAAAAGGATCCGGTACCTCTGTACAACAGGTAAACCAATTATTGAAGCAGTTCAATCAAATGGGAAAAATGATGAAAATGATGCAGGGTGGCGGCGGAAAGAAGATGATGCAGATGATGAAAGGAATGAGCTAATAAAAAGCTAGATCAAAAAGCAAGATTATAAAAAGCTGAACTAATATTAATTAAAAAAAGTTTCAATGACGCTTCTCGACGGTACCAAAATAAGCAACGATATAAAAAATGAAATTGCTGAAGAAGTTCAGCAAATGAAAAACCGCGGAGAAAAGGTGCCGCATCTTGCCGCAATTATTGTTGGAAGCGACGGGGCAAGCTTAACGTATGTTAACAGCAAAGTGAAGGCCTGTGAGCGGGTGGGATTTGAATCTACGCTCATAAGAATGAGCAGTAGCTCAAGTGAAATTGAATTGCTTAAAAAAATCAAACAGCTGAACGAAGACCCAGATATTGATGGATTCATAGTTCAGTTGCCTTTGCCTAAACAAATAGATACCCAAAAAATACTCCTGGCTGTTGACCCTAAAAAAGATGTTGATGGCTTTCATCCCACCAATTTTGGAAAAATGGCATTGGATATGAGTTGTTTTATCCCGGCTACACCTTATGGGATCCTTGAATTACTAGAGCGTCATGGTGTAGAAACCAAAGGAAAACATACTGTGGTAATTGGAAGAAGCCATATTGTAGGAAGGCCAATGAGTATTCTTATGGGAAGAAAAGGTTTTCCCGGAAACTCTACAGTTACCCTTACGCACAGCTTTACTAAAAACATTACCCAGATTACATCACAGGCAGATATAATAATAACAGCACTTGGTAACCCCGAATTTCTAAAAGCCGAAATGGTAAAAGATGATGTGGTTATTATTGATGTGGGAATTACCCGGGTGCCAGATGATACAAACCCACGGGGCTATAGAATTACAGGTGATGTAGATTTTAAGGCAGTGAGCAAAAAGGCTTCCTTTATTACCCCGGTTCCTGGAGGTGTAGGGCCAATGACCATTGCAATGTTGTTAAAAAATACGCTGCTTGCCCGTGATAACCACAGGCATGGGATGTAAGTAGCTTCTTATTATAAAAATAAAATGACCGCCCTTGGGCGGTCATTTTATTTACTCTCTAAAAAATACTTATTCTTCTTCCTCTAATTTCCAGTCGAGATAATTATGGAGATCTGTCTCAATAAATCTTAAACCAAAGGTAAATACAGCGAAATCATCTATATAGCCTATTCCCGGAATAAAATCTGGGATTATATCAAATGGGTTAAGGATATATAAAAATCCAAAAGCAATAGCAGCAATGGTAAACCATGGCACGTTCGTATACACACCTTTGCGGTAATCTTTCAGCATTCCAAACATTACTTTACCTAGTTCGGTATATTTTTTAAGCACACTGCTATTGGTTATTTTATCTGAGATCTGGTCTTCATTGTCCATGACCACCTCAACATCTTCTCCTTCAATTTTGGTTATTTCACCGCTTACATAATCCTCATCAATTGTTTTCTTCTTACTAAACATATCTACTGTTTTATGGTTAATATTTATATATTATTTATTTCATTTCCGTATTCCTTTTTATAAATTTTCACGATAAGTAAAAATAAAGAAATTAAAAGGGGGCCGAAAATAAGCCCTATAAATCCAAAAAGCTGCACCCCAACAATTACCCCTATTAAGGTGATCAAAGGATGCACACTGGAAATTCGCTCCAGGATGTAAAGCCTTACTACATTATCTGTTGTGCCTACAATCACAATACCATAAAGTAATACTCCTATGGCCTGCCAATTATGTCCGCTTGCAAGCAATAACACAGTAACCGGTATAAAACCCAGGGCAGATCCTATGAATGGGACCATGGAGCCAATCGCGGTAATTGCAAACCAGAAAAAGGGATCTGGCACTCCAAAGATCACATAACCAATTAAAGCTATTATTCCCTGGAATAAAGCAACTAAAGGTATCCCCAGGGCATTGGACCGAACAGAGATATTGCCCTCCTTTTCAATTAACTCAATATTATCTTCATCCAGTGGTATATAGGATCGTAAAGTGGCATTAAGTTGCTCCCTGTTCACTAACATATAATACAATAAAAAATACATAACACCAATGGCAATCACTGCATTAAAAGTGCCTCCGGCCAGGTTCTGTAAATTAGAGGTTAGCCAGCCTGCTATGGAAGAACTGTCTATCCCGCTGCTTAGATCGTACCCAAGATAGATTTCCAGTTTATTCGCATTATCCTTAATGGCAGCAATCACTCTTTCTGAATTGGCTACTGCTTTCCCTATTTTATTGGAAAGCATTACAATTATAACCCCTACAGGTATTAGAATGCCAATAAAAGATAAAAGCAAAAGGGTTCCTGCCGCAATAGATTTTCTCCACCCTCTTGCCAGGAGCTTAGCCATAAAACCTTTTAAGATCACAAATAAAGTAATAGCACCCAGAACTCCAGAGAGATATGGAAGCATTTCCTTAAAGATCAAAAAACCCAGAAAAATAACCACCAGCAGAACAAACATTTGTCTTACCAGCGAGGGTTTTAATGTGTCCATTAATTAAATTTTATTTAGCAAAAAGCTGATCAATATTTTTAAAAGCTTTGAATTCCAGGGCATTCCCGGAAGGGTCTTTAAAGAACATAGTAGCCTGTTCTCCCGTTTTTCCTTTAAACCGGATATAAGGCTCGATTACAAAATCAATATTTAAATTTTTAAGGCGGGCAGCAAATTCTTCAAAGGTATCCCATTGCAGCACTACGCCAAAATGAGGTATAGGTACATCCTTACCATCTACAGGATTACCTTTTACTTCTGATTTGGATTGTTGTTCCTGCACATGAAGTACCAATTGATGACCAAAAAAATTGAGATCTACCCAATGGTCGCTGCTGCGGCCCTCAACACATCCCAGGGTTTCCCGGTAAAATTTTCGGTTTTCTTCTAAATTATTGATAGGTATAGCTAAATGAAAAGGTTGAAGTGCACTCATTTAATAATTCTTCTATTTTAATAATTAAACGCCTAATGAAAGAAAATTTAAAAAACCCCATAAAAAGGATTAAAAAACTATCTCCGCATTTTATTTAAAAATAGAAAGATATCCCGAAAGAAATGCGGGTTTCACCGCTAATTATCTGTTAAGATTTTTTTAGTCCCTGAATTTGCCTTTTTTTTCATCCTTTCCGGAATCTTTTTTACGGCCCGGCGCATCAGATGATATATTGCCGGAAGAGAACTTTTGTGAAAGTGAATGGGTTTTCGCTGAATCTGAAACCATCGTTTGAATAGTTTTTAATTCCTCTGAAGTTAGCTCCCTATATTCGCCGGTAGGAACATCCAGTTTTACATTCATTATCCTGGTTCTCTTTAAACGCACTACTTCATATCCAAGGTATTCGCACATGCGCCTTATCTGCCGGTTAAGGCCTTGCGTAAGAACTATACGAAAGTCAAAATTTCCTAAACGTTCTACTTCACATTTTTTAGTAACCGTTTCAAGAATTGGAATTCCCATTCCCATTCTTTCTATAAAGGTTGAGGTTACTGGTTTGTTTACGGTAACAAGGTATTCCTTCTCGTGATTATTCCGTGCCCGCAGGATCTTATTTACAATATCCCCGTCATCAGTTAAAAAGATCAAACCTTCACTCGCTTTGTCCAGGCGGCCTATGGGGAATATTCTGGAAGGGTAATTTATAAAATCTATGATATTATCTTTCTCTACGCCGGTATCTGTTGTACAAACAATTCCTACAGGTTTATTGAATGCAAGGTAGACCTTCTTATCTTCTGTAACGGCAACAGGATTGCCATCTACCGCTACGGTATCGCCCCGGCCAACTTTAGTTCCCATTTCCGGCACTTTTCCATTAATGGTAACTCTACCCTGTTCAATGAGCTTATCGGCTTCACGCCGGGAACAAAATCCGGCTTCGCTTAAATATTTATTAATTCGGGTAAGTTCCATGGGATGAGGACTAAAGTTAAAGGGTTGCAAAGTTAGAAAATCCGGACACAGTAATTGCGCTCAAATTTTAAAACTATGCAACCCTTATTTGGTAATAATATTATTAATCTGCTTTTTTATTCTCTACCGCGACTTCATCTGTATCTTTTCGATATTTCAACATTGAAATTCCCGCTATAAAGAATACAAATCCCAATATTGCCAGCGCCCATGGACTCATCATTAAAGCTACACTTCCAAAAATACCTAAAACTCCCATTACAAGGGCTATTGCACCCCCAATTAACAGTATAACAGCTAAGATCTTGATCATAATTTATTGTTTTGGTTATAGTGTAAAGGTAGCTAAACAATTTAAACAGGAAATTGAATTAACATTTCCTAAACAAATCATAATATGAATATTCAGCAATTTTTACCTTAAAATATTACCAGCTTATCATGAAATATTTGATTTTGGCATTGTCCGGTATTTGGGAAGCAGTAATTCGGGTGTCGGTATCAAACCTCAGGCTGGAGGGAAGTTCTTTTTTGTCTATTGTGAGATATAAATTAAGCTCATCAATGAAAACCACTGCCGAATTAAGCGTATTTTCTATTCGTGAGATGGAATAATGTTTAACCACATCTCCAAACGTACTTGTGTTGCTAAGGCCTTTAGCCGTTGCAAATCGGGGATCCAATACCTGAATATATCCAACTGTGCTCGTGGAGTCAAATTGTTGTATGGGCTCTAATACCAATAAGGGGGTGCCGTCACGGTCAAAGATCTCAATATCGCTGGATTGCCTGTCACTGGAGGTGTTTCGCACAATGGAGTCATTTTTAAATATGGAATCCAATTGACTTATTTTAATTTCCTTGGTTAATGGTCCCACACGGGTATTATCAATTAAATAGGGGCTGTCATCATTCCCACAGGAAATCAATAATAGAAAGACAAGAGATAGCAGGCTAAATTTTTTCATAGATATTAAAATGGCAATTATTTAAATGTTTTATTTAAAATGCTCATTACGCCTCTTATAAATGTTGCACTCGTCAACACCTTTATAACTGGATTTTGAGCTGTACTTGTTCTTCTTCTGGGGGATGAGGATCGTTTTATAACTTCCCGCTCCCTTTTCGCTTTTTCAACGGCCTCTTCTTTCTCTGCACGTTCTATTTTATTATTCAGGATCTCATAAGCGCTTTCCCTGTCAATAGACTTGTTGTATTTTGCAACTAGCTTACTGCTATTAATAATTTCGTTTATTTCCTGTTGTGTAAGGATATCCATCCTGCTCATTGGTGCTCGCATCATGGTTGCAGCCAGAGGGGTTGGTTTCCCTTTTTCATCCAGGGTAGATATCAAAGCTTCTCCTATACCTAACGAGGTTAGAACTTCTTTGGTATCATAAAATTCTGATATAGGATAATTTTCTGCAGTTAATTTTATTGCCTTCCGGTCATTTGCAGTAAAAGCCCTTAGGGAATGCTGAATTTTTAATCCCAACTGGCTCAAAATTTCCTTTGGTACATCTGTGGGATTCTGGGTTACAAAATAAATTCCAATTCCTTTTGATCGAATCAATTTTACAATGCTTTCTATTTGATCCATCAAGGCACCGGATGCTTCTTTAAAAATTAAATGCGCCTCATCAATAAAAAGCACGAGTTCAGGTTTGTCGCTGTCACCTTTCTCGGGAAATGTGGTGTATAGCTCAGCTAAGAGACTTAACATAAAGGTTGAAAATAATTTAGGCCTATCCTGTATATCATCAAGCCTGATGATATTTACGTATCCTTTTCCTTCCGCAGTTTTTCTTACAAGATCCTGAACCTCAAAAGAAGGTTCTCCAAAAAACAGCTCTGCTCCCTGCTGCTCAAGATTTACTATTTTACGCAAGATAGCACCGGTTGAGCCGGTGGATATTCTTCCATAGTTTTTTTCAAATTCATCTTTCCCTCCATCGGTCGCATACTGAAGAATCTTTTTAAGGTCTTTCAAGTCAAGAAGAGGCAAGTGGTTGTGGTCGCAATATTGAAAGATCACGCCCATAACACCGGTTTGGGTATCGCTTAGATCCAAAATTCTGGACAATAGCACAGGTCCAAATTCACTTATAGTTGCTTTAAGCCGCACTCCGGGTTGTTTAGACAAACTAAGGAGCTCAACGGGAGAATGGGACGGGGTGAAATCAAATCCAATTTTCTTATGCCGCTCCTCGAGTTTCACATTATTTTCCGCAGGCATGGCAATTCCGCTTAAATCACCTTTTATATCCATCATTAAAACAGGAATTCCTTTTTCTGATAGATTTTCGGCAAGTATCTGGAGAGTTTTGGTTTTTCCCGTTCCGGTGGCTCCTGCTATAAGGCCATGCCGGTTCAGGGTTTTAAGCGGTATCTTTATTTGAGCATCAGCAAATGGCTGACCATCGAGCATAGCCGCACCCATTAGTATATAATCACCTTTGGTGGTGTAGCCTTGTTGAATATAATCTATAAAAGCCTGTTGTTTTTCCATTTTTTTCAGAATTCAATTTTGTAATTGATATTGGTTCTTTCCAAACATGTTATTTTACGGCAGGACTTAACATTTGGAGGGTTCCTTTATCTGCATTTAATTGAACTTTAAGGCCATTGGGTATTGTTGAATTATCATCAATATGGCCAATCATAGCGCCGGAATATGCGGGTATCCCCAGGGGTTTAATATAATAATCTACCACTTCTTCAAGAGTAAGGGAACCATAGCCGTTTCCAGGTTTACAGTCAGAACATTTTCCAAAAACAAATCCGGAGATCTTATTCAATACGCCCCCAAGTTGTAACTGAGACATCATTCTATCTACAGCATAGATAGGCTCTCCCACATCTTCTAAATATAGTATTTTATTTTCCCATTGTTGCGGGAAATACTGCGATCCCATAATTCCAGTGAGTACAGAGAGATTTCCGCCCAATAGTTCACCCGTTGCTAAGCCCGGGGAAATGGTCCTTATTCTGTTTTTGGTAACGGTAAGATTGGATCCTTTATCAACGGGGTTTTTAAAGAGGGCTTTTTCCCCATTAAAAATAATCTTTCGAAAAAGCGGATAACTAAAATTGTTCCACGTAGAAACTGCAAGAGGCGCATGGAAAGTAAGAAGCCCTGTTTTTGTGTAAATAGCCATATGCAGGGCAGTTATATCACTATATCCAATAAATATTTTTGGGTTTTTTGCTATGGCCTCGTAATCTATTTTGTCAAGAATTCGTGCAGCGCCTGAACCACCCCTTAGGGCTATGATGGCATGGATCCCCGGATCTTTAAACATCTCATTTAATTCCCCGGCTCTTTCCTCATCTGTACCCGCCAGATGCCCGTACCGGTTATTAACGTATTTCCCCAGTTTCACCTTAAGCCCCATAGCTTCAAAGGTTTCAACGGCTATTTCGTATGGTTCTGTCTCAAAAATAGCACTGCTTGGGCTTACTATTCCAATTGTATCTCCTTGTTTAAGGCGATTGGGGATTATTAGGTCGCCTTCTATAGAAGTATCTGGGATTTCATTGTGCGAAATAAATGAGCTTAAGGATAAGGCGAGACCGCCGGCCCCTATATTTCTTAAAAAATTTCTTCTTTCCATTATATTTGTTTTCTGTTGTTCGGGAGAATTAATTTGTTTCATAAAAATCCCTTAGGATCAATTCCATTTGGGTTCTTATCTCTGATGTGGGGACAGTATAGTTGCTGTTCATAAAACTAAAAATAAGGATCTTCCCAGATTTAGCCCTTAAATATCCGCTTAAACTGTGATTATTCCTAAGAGTACCTGTTTTGGCGAAAATGTATGGTCGCTCAGCTATATAGCTATTTTTTAAAGTTCCCGATTTTCCTCCGGTTGCCAGCATGTTGAATAATCTTTCCCTTGGAACTTCTTTTTCTATTTTAGAAAGCAATTTAATCATAGATCTTGGGGTAACAAGATTGTACCTGGAAAGACCGGACCCATCTACCCAATAAACCTCATCTGGTAAATCTTTTAAAAAATTCTCCTTCATATGTTTAATCGCAATTCCCGTACTAAGCGTATCTGAAATAGTTTTTGAAGCCAGCAAAAGGATCTGTTCAGCAATAAAATTATCGCTTACTTCCATCATCCTTTTATACATGCTGTCCACGTGGATGCTGTAAAGCTTATTTTTTTCTGCGGAAGCCGGAACGGCCCCTTTAAAAATTAGTACCTCTTTTTGCAGGGTGTCTGAGAGAAGTTGTACCAGTAATTCGGTAGAATATTTAAAAGGTACATCCTGGTTAAGGGTTCCGGGGTTTTGATAAGGATAAAAAACGAACCTGTTTTTGGCCTGGTCTCTTTTAATCCAGGATTGGGAACCAATTGCCGGTGTTTCTGTGACAAGCGAATCTTTGAAACTTCCGGGAAAAACATTCACTTCTTCATTTCCTTTTTTTTGCTGAAAACTCACCCTGTTACCATAAATAGGTAATGGTGTTCTTTCTACCGAATAATAAGAATTATAGTCATCCCACGCCCAACCGGGTCCAAAAATTTTTTCTTCTGTGGCAGGAGGAAGGTAAGCCAGCGGAGCCTTTGTGTCCTTTAAAAATTTCAGCACCCCGGAGTCCGGAAGGTCTGGATTTAAAAATGAGGGATCTCCGGTGCCTGAAAATACCAAAGTGTCATTATTATAAAAATATTCAAGTGCAGGGACAGAATCCCCCAGGATCTTCAGGCCTGTGTACAAGCTAAATAATTTAATATTTGAGGCCGGAGTGAAATATTTTTCAGCGTTGTGTTCATATAACATCTTACCGGTTTCAGGGTCATAAACTGCCAGACCGGAAAAACCCTGCCTGAATGCATTTGAATTTTCAAAGGATCTGTTTACAGTTTTGTAGGTTGAACAGGATGTGAACATTAACAGTGCTGCAAGAAGTGTCACTGGAAATTTAAAACAGATTGCGAATTTTTTTTTCAAAATAATATGATATTTGGGTGAAGGGATATGATTCATAGCCAGATAAATAACTCACTTCGCTGTTAATTTATATTAGGAAATGTTTTACAAGTTTTTCATTAACGAGTTGGTTGTGTAAAGATTTTCTTTATATTTAAAAACATTTCATAAATTTTTAACAAACTAATATATGAAAAACAAAATTACGATTTTAGTCTTTATGGCATTATTCCAGTTTACTGCGATGCTTGCCCAGGAAAGGACAGTAACAGGAACGGTTACAGCCTCGAGAGACGGGATGACACTACCGGGAGTAAATGTCATTGTAAAGGGTACCAATCAAGGAACTGTGACAGACATGGATGGGCGATTTTCCATTTCGGTGTCAGAGAATGCGACCTTGGTTTTTTCTTCCTTGGGCTTTGCATCACGCGAAGTGCAGGTAGGAACACAAACTGTAATCAATATGGCATTGGTTGAAGATTTGGAAGGCCTTGATGAGGTAGTGGTGACCTCGTTTGGTATTGAAAGGAAAACCCGCGCTTTGGGTTATGCCGTTCAGGAAGTTACTTCCGAAGAAATAACAAGGACAAAACAACCTAATATTGTAAGTGCACTACAAGGTCAGGCCGCCGGGGTACAGATTACCAATTCGGGGGGCGCACCGGGTCAAAGTGCCCGTATCATTATAAGGGGAGTAAATTCCTTAGATCCCAATGCAGATAATCAACCCTTATTTGTAATAGATGGAGTACCCATTGATAATTCCACAACCGAATCTGGAGGTTCGCCTCGTGGTTTATCAAACAGAGCTGCCGATATTAACCCAAATGACATTGAATCAATGAACGTTCTTAAAGGTGCAGCAGCTACAGCACTATACGGGGTGCGTGCAGCAAATGGCGCCGTGATCATAACCACTAAAAAAGGAAAAGCCGGTGATGTAAGGGTAAATGTGAGCAGCAGTGTAGGTTTTGAAGAAGTGAATCAATATCCCAAATTTCAGGAAGTATATGGGCAAGGTTTTGGAGGAGTATATGACCCTAATTCATTTTGGCCCAACTGGGGACCTTCTATGGAGGATATAAGACAACTAGATCCTGACGCACAATTTTATGATATTTGGAGAGATGCTATGAATACTGGTGTTCAATATGATAATTCTTTTAATATATCAGGTGGAACCGAAAATGCAAAATTTTATGCCTCTGTAAGTAATCTTGACCAGGAAGGGATTCTTCCATTTAGTACCTGGGGAAGGACTTCTGCCCGTTTAAATGGAGAACTTAAATTCAGTGAAAAATTTACTGTTGCGGGTAATATGGCTTATGTAGTATCTGGCGGAAACAGGGTTCCACACGACAGGTTCATGGAGCGGCTCGTTTATAATACCCCTAATAAAGATATTAGAGATTATATAAATGAAGACGGAACAATGAGCCAAAGAGGAGGTAACACCAATCCTATTTATGATGCCCGCTTTAGTACTTTTGAAGATGAAGTGAACAGGATAACAGGTAATTTTAATTTTACATATAGTCCTTTTGATTGGTTAAACGTGAATTATATTGTAGGGACAGATTATTTTAGTGATGCCCGTACCTCTATTACTCCCGGCCCTTTGGGAATTGAAGGTGAACTTCCTTTGGATAGTCAAGGCTTTATCACTGAGACGCGTATTAACAGCAGAGATCTTAACTCAAACCTTTTTGTTACCATTTCCAAAGACTGGAGTGAAAAGTTTAGTACTGTACTGCGAATGGGTAATGATATTTTTGAGAGAGACCTTGAAAGAATTGATGCTACAGGGACTGATTTTGTTATTCCCCGTTTCTATGACCTTACTTATACCAACCAGATATCAAATTCACAGGATAAACGCAAAAAACGGTTGGTGGGTGTTTATGGAGATCTAAGTCTTGAATATGACAATATGCTGTTTTTGAATATTACAGCAAGAAATGACTGGACTTCTACATTGCCCCAAGGTAACAATTCGTTTTTTTATCCTTCGGTAAACCTTGGGTTTGTATTTACGGAAGCTATCGAGAATCCTGACTTTCTAACATTTGGAAAGATAAGGGCTTCCTATGCTGAAGTTGGAAAGGATACAGATCCATATTTAATTGGGCAAACGTATACAGCACCATCGGTTTATCCCTTGAACGGTCAGGTAGGTTTTACCAGATTCGGCCAGTATGGAGATCTAAATCTAAAACCGGAAAGAACAACTGCGATAGAATTTGGAACAGATCTTCGGTTTTTCGAGAATCGTCTTGGACTGGATTTTACCTGGTATAAATCAAATAGTAAGGACCAGATCATTCCAGTGCCGGTATCTAACACTACAGGCTTTTCAACCTTTATCACAAACGCGGGTGAAATAGAAAACAAAGGGGTAGAATTTATTCTAAGGGGTACTCCGGTAAAAACCGAAAACTTTAGATGGGAAGTAGCGTTTAATGCTGCCTATAACAAAAACGAAGTTGTCTCTATTAGAGAGGGTATCGAGCAAATTGCCTTGGGAAGTCAATTTGGTTATGCTGGGAGTACCGTATTCTCCATTCTTACGGAAGGTGAGGCATATGGAAATATTTACGGTAGTAGTTATGCAAGATTCGGGGCTTCTCCAGATGCTACTCATTTGGACCCAGACCTCCCTGTAATTATTGGAGCAAATGGATTTCCTGTAAGAAATGGCGGATTGCTTATCTTGGGGAATGCTACCCCAAAATGGATTGGAGGTTTGAGGAATACTCTTAATTATAAAGGTTGGGATCTTTCCTTTCTTATGGATTTCAGGACAGGGGTTGAGCAATATAACCAATATGATATGTTCTTCTCTGCATTTGGAATTTCAGAAAAAACTTTAGATAGAAATTCCACACGAGTTTTTGAAGGCGTGCTTGCAGATGGTACCCCTAATACACAGGAAGTTTGGCTTGGTCAAGGTGTGGGCCCCGATGGTAGGAATTACGGAGCAGGATTTTACCGTAATACTCACCGTACAGTGAGTGAAAATTTTGTGCAGGATGCCTCTTTTATTAAATTAAGAAACATCACACTTGGATATAATTTTAGTGATGAAATATTAAGTGCGGTAGGTTTTATAAATTCCGCACGTATTGCTGTAGCAGCAAATAACATTATACTTTATACCCCCTGGGATGGGTTTGATCCTGAGTCCTTTAGCGCCGGTGCAGGTGGGAATGCAGTAGGATTCTCTGGTCTTGGTTATCCCGGAGTTCAAAGTTTATTTTTTACTCTTAATCTAGGTTTCTAAAAAAATTCATTATGAAAATTTTAAAGAAAATATATACATATTCGTTAGCTCTCGGAGCAATTGCTATGCTTGGCTCCTGTGATGATTACCTTGATATTAACGAAAATCCAAACAATCCGTCAGAAGCTCCACTTGCAGGTTTGATGACCAACTCAACTTATGAAACAGCCCAAAACGTTTTTAGGCTGGGAAGCGTTACCTCCAGTTATGTTCAATACCTGGCATCTCCCAACCCCTCGGGTTCTGCAGATACCATGGAAGCAAGCAGCTTTGATAACACCTGGGCTAATCTCTATAGTGTCATGACAGATCTTAATGACATGATTAATGCGGCAAATGAAAGCGGTGCAAATCATTATGAAGGCGCAGGGCAAATTCTTCTTGCTCTAAATCTTGCCATGACGGTAGATTCCTTTGGAGATGTTCCCTTTAGTGAATCATTTAATTTCGCGACTCTCACTCCTTCCTATGATGATGATGCTGAACTTTATAACAAGGTTCTTTCATTACTTAACGAAGGGATTTCCAATATGTCAGAGGAAACCACTTTGCCGTTAGGTAATGATGATTTTATTTATGCAGGAGATGCTGAGAAATGGGTTAAATTTGGGAATATGCTTCGGGCAAGGTATTTAAATCATTTGAGTGGAACCAGTTCTTATGATCCATCTGCTGTTTTAGCTGCATTGGATTCAGGATTTGAATCTTCTGCAGATGATGCCCAGGTAGAATATTTTGAGGAAGCCCTGAACCCATGGGCCAATGTGGCTATTCGTAATGCCAACTTATTTCTGGGAGGCTGGATTTCAGAACAATTTATAGCTGCCTTTGATGGAACTATTCACGGGGTAGAAGATCCAAGAATGCCTTTGATTATAGGTGCTACAGCCCAGGGCGAATACATAGGTGTAAAGAGCGGAGCCGGTAGAGGTGCAGCTCCGGAATCTGGCGCGAGGTCTACCTTGATCGAAGGACAGTTTTATACCGAAAGAGATGGACCTGTTCTAATTGCTACTTATTTTGAGCAAAAATTTATAGAGGCTGAGGCAGCATTTACTATCGATAAATCAAGATCCTATCAAGCTTATCTAGATGGTATTAAAGCTCATATGAGGAAAGTGGGTGTGCCTGAAGCCGAAATTCAGGCGTATCTCAATAATCCCGCAGTAAGTATGGGTGAAGCAGCTTTTACAATTGATGATATATTTGAGGAAAAATGGAAGGCTATGTTCTTACATCCCGAAGCCTGGGTAGATGCCAGGAGGTTTGATTATCAATATGCAGGCTTTGAGCTGCCGGATAACCTTAATCCAGACCTAAATGGCCAATTAATAAGACGCCTGGCCTATCCGGATTCCGAAAGGAGTAGGAATGGCAGTAATGTTCCAGGTGCAACTTTGCTGGACAGGATCTTCTGGAATGAATAAAGATTATTTAAACTACCCAAAACTCCCGGCAACTTTCCGGGAGTTTTTTTTACTAAATTTATCCCTGTATAATCTATTTTTCAGCCCTATGAAATTCCTGAATTTTTTTTCCATAATTATCGCTTTTCTGTTTTTCTCTCCCGCAGCTGCGCAGCCCAAAGATCTTGCCCAGGAATTATGGAATTCCTATAATGAGTTTAAGGAAGGGTCCATTACCCATAAAAGGTTTAAACATGAGGATATTGTTCCGCTTATCAAA
Organism: uncultured Antarcticibacterium sp.; assembly: GCA_963973375.1. Lineage (GTDB taxonomy): Bacteria > Bacteroidota > Bacteroidia > Flavobacteriales > Flavobacteriaceae > Gillisia. The sequence goes on along the minus strand of CAXAZV010000008.1, from coordinate 3,412 downwards.
GGGCTGGAACAAAACAACAATTTTGATGTGAAGAAGGTAGGGGAGTCCATTGAAGGCCGGGATCTGTTTCTTATCTCTGTAGGCACCGGAGATATTGATGTTTTCCTTTGGTCTCAAATGCATGGAGATGAATCTACAGCTACTATGGCATTAATGGATATATTTAATTTCCTTACTTCCAATAAATTTTCTGCTGAAAAAAATGAACTCTTTAAAAAGTTGCGCCTACATTTTTTGCCAATGCTTAATCCTGATGGGGCTCAGGTTTTTCAAAGAAGAAATGCCCTGGGAATTGATATTAACCGCGATGCATTAAGGCTACAATCGCCCGAAGGTAAAACCCTTAAAAGAGTAAGGGACAGTTTAAACGCAGATTTTGGATTTAACCTGCACGACCAAAGTAAGTATTACAATGCCCAGGGTACGGCAAATCCCGCTACAATATCTTTTTTAGCTCCTGCATATAATTATGAAAAAGATATTAATGAAGTGAGGGGGAATGCGATGAAGGTTATTATAGATATGAATGAAGTGTTACAACGCTTTGCCCCGGGACAGGTTGCCAAATACAACGATGATTTTGAGCCAAGGGCTTTTGGAGATAACATCCAGAAATGGGGAACCAGTGCCATCCTTATTGAGTCGGGCGGATATTTAAATGATCCGGAAAAACAGGAGATAAGGAAACTTAATTTTGTTGCTATCCTTTCTGCGGTATTTTCTATTGCTAATGAGGATTATAAACAGCGGGAGCTTTCAGATTATAAAAAGATCCCGGAGAATGACAGCAAATTATATGACCTTAAATTAAAGGGACTGGAATACGAATTATCTGGTGAATCTTATATCCTGGACCTTGGGATTAACCATCAGGAAATCAGGGAGGGGAAAGCCGGATTATTTAACCGGGCGAGTATAACAGATCAGGGCGACCTTTCTACAAATTATGGTTATAATACACAGGATCTTACCGGTTATAAAGTTAATTGGGGTAAGGTGTATCCAACGGTGATGGCCGGGCTTGACGAATTAAATAAACTTAATTTTCAGGAGCTTTTAAACAAGGGTTATTCTTATGTGAAAGTAAAACATATACCCGGAAAGGTCAGTTTTACGAAACATCCCGTAATTGTGGTTAGAGAGAATTTTAAAGTTCCTTCCAGGTTGGGAGTTGGAATTAATCCTACTTTCTTTCTGGAAAAGGATGGGGAAATTAAATATGCTGTTATAAATGGGTTTTTTCACGACCTCGATAAATTAGAAACTTCCTCATCCAACGGTCTTATCCTAAAGTAATATCTTTTCGCCGGGTTTTAACTTCAGCCTTTAAAGCTTAACCCAAAAGTGGAATACAGGCTGTTTCTTTTTGATTACCTTTGCGGCATGATAAAAGAGGAAATAAATGCACAGGTAGAACAGGGGACCATGTTGCCCCTTATGGAAGCATTTTATACAATACAGGGAGAAGGATTTCACAAAGGTACTGCAGCTTATTTTATAAGAATTGGTGGTTGTGATGTTGGTTGTCATTGGTGCGATGTAAAGGAAAGCTGGAATGCAGATCTTCATCCTCCCACGGCAGTAGATACCATGGTGGAAGAAGCCGCGAAACACAGCAAAACTGTAGTTATCACAGGTGGAGAGCCCCTAACCTGGAATATGAAACCACTCACAGATAAACTAAAAGAAAAGGGGTGCCAGATTCATATAGAAACTTCTGGGGCATATAAATTAACCGGTCACTGGGACTGGATTTGCCTGTCTCCAAAGAAACTTAAACTTCCTACAGAAGAAATTTATAGGGTGGCCAATGAGCTAAAAGTCATTGTATTTAACGCCCACGACCTGAAATTTGCTGAAGAACAGGCGGCCCGGGTTAATAGTGAATGTATATTGTATTTACAGCCGGAATGGAGCAAGAGGGAAAAAATGATCCCATTAATTGTAGATTTTGTAATGCAAAATCCAAAATGGAAAGTGTCATTGCAAACACATAAATACTTGAATATTCCTTAAAAATTAATCGGGTTAAGAACTTCACAATTATTGAAGCTCTTAACCCGATTTAAAATTTAATACCTGAACCTTTTCTTATTTCATATTCTTGAAAGGTACTTCCACGTACTTGTTGTCCCATCCCATTAAAAGTGAAGCGCCACCTTCTGTCGGGGCAAAGGTCATAGAAAAAGCCTCAATTGAAATTGGAGATTGTCTTACAGGGACATTAATTCTTACAAGGTCTTCCTTGTCTGTATATTCATAAGCTCCCCAGGTATGAATTGTTTTATTTAAAATAACAGTCCATTCCTTATCTTCAGGAATAGTATAGATAGTATATGTTCCAGCCTTAACTACAACATCAGCAACTTTCATATCCTGGTAAAGTGTAAGTTCAGTAGCTTCATTGGCTCCTGTCCTCCACACCTGTCCATAAGGAACTAAATTTCCAAAAACTTCCCGGTCTCTTTTCTGAGGCCTGCTATAAATTACTCTGGCCACCACTTTATCATTGGCATCTTTATACACTACCAGATCCATTGGACTGGCATCTATTTTTGGAAAATTTGGCGAGCCTGCCGGTATTTCCTGTGCAGTAATGTTATTTAAAGGGAATGCCATTAAAGCTATTATAGCAACATAAATTAATTTTTTCATAATGTATAAGTTTTAATTTGTGATAAATGTACTGTTTATAGGGGATCAAAGCCGTTAACAATGTCTTATTATTTGTTAATTTTTGGATTTTTCAATTGTTATCAAATCGTTCCTTTAAGGATCAAATTATTTTAAATTTAATCTAATTTTCAATTTTAGATTACTATATGTAAGCAAATAAGAGCAATTAGTTTATAATACAATGGGTTTATTGCACATTTGCCTTCTAAATTTAAACTAAATATTATGTGCGGGATACTTGCAGTTATAGGATCAAAGGAACAGCCCCAAAAAATTAAAGAACTTTCTAAACGAATGAGTCATAGAGGGCCCGATGAAAATGATATTCATATTACCGAAGAGGGAATGATATTAAGTCATGAAAGGCTGGCGATTATGGATGTAAATACAGGAAAGCAGCCTATCCAGGGTACATCTACAGCCTGGATGATACATAACGGTGAAATATATAACTACAAAGCTTTAAAGCAAAACGAATTAAAAGATCATAGCTTCAGGACCACGGGAGATTCAGAAGTAATTGTTCATCTTTTTGAAAAATATGGATACGGCTTTGTAGATAAACTGGATGGAGATTTTGCGTTTGTAGTGGTAGATGGCCACGATTTTATCGCCGCCCGGGATCCAATAGGAGTTAAGCCTTTATATTACGGAAAAGACAGTTCAGGGGCATTATGGTTTGCCAGTGAAATGAAAGTGCTTGCGGAGGAATGTGTTACATTCAAGGCTTTCCCTC
>CAXAZV010000007.1:0-28097 GCA_963973375.1 uncultured Antarcticibacterium sp. | reverse complement strand
AGCCATAAGGATTACAACACTTTTCCCGGCTATGAAACCCGGTATGCGCGCGGGGAAACCTGTCACTATAAACTACAAAATGCCCTTTAATTTTTAAAAAATAAATTTCAGCATGCGATATGTTTTTCTCCTTATTCTTTTAAGCACCGGGATATTACAGGCCCAGGATATTGAACCTTCTTCCGTTTTTATGCAGCTGAATGAGGTAGAACAAAGTCCGGCTTACCCTGGTTGTGAGGGAATGGATTTCAACTGTAGTATTGAAAAAATAACTTCTTATTTCATCCAACACATAGATTCCACAATCCTTAACTCCCTTACTCCAGAGGAATCGGTGGTGATCTTAAAATTTATCATAGACAGCGAAGGAAAAGTAAGAAGGCCTACTGCCAAAAGTAAGAGTGAAAAATTGAAGGCAGAAAGCTTAAGAATCATAGCGGAACTTCCAAATTTTATTCCTGCAGTTCATGATGGGAAAGGTGTGAACGTTCCTATAGACATTCCCCTTAAACTGGAATCCCGGGATCCTCCACCCCTATCTCATTCTGAATTGTATGATATCCCTGCCCGATTTAAAGGTTGCGCAAAAATCAACAGTGCTCAAAATTGTACTCAACTTGCCATAATGAATAGTTTTTCTAAGAGATATTATGACCTGGGCATTAGAACTAAAGGAGAAACTATCAAATCTATAGTGACCTTTCAAATTGATGAAAACGGCAAAATCACTGAGGTAACCACCGAGGGGTCGAATAATGTATTAAACAAGGCCCTGGATAACTGGGGTCATAAGTTAGACGACTTTTTTATTCCGGCGGTTAAAGACGGAAAAAATGTGAGTATGACATATACGTTTCCCGTTACCCTTTCCACTACCAATTAGTACTTTAACGCGCCCTTAACTAGCGTTAATTAGGGGCATTCCCAAAAAATCGTAAATTTGAGAATATACCTTTTATATATTCCAGATTATGATCTCACAACACCGGCTGCTTAACTTATTTAATGATACCAGGGCGGACACTGAAAATATATGTTCCTTCCTGGAAATTGAAGATTATGTAGTGCAACCCGTGGTTGATGTATCTCCGCCCAAATGGCATTTAGGCCATACTTCCTGGTTCTTTGAAGAATTTGTGCTGAAGAAATATTATGTAGATTATAAACTTTATGATCCCAACTCAGCCTATGTTTTCAACAGTTATTACGAAAGTGTAGGAGAAAAAGTGATACGAACAGATCGCGGGAACCTCTCCCGCCCTACGGTTGCCTGGGTTTACAACTACCGGAACTATGTTACACGGGAACTTCAGGATTTTTTTAGCAACAATCCCGAATTATCTCAGGAGATCCTGGAGGTAATTGAAATAGGTTGCCACCATGAGAAACAGCATCAGGAACTATTATATACAGATATTAAATATATACTGGGTACTAATCCATTGCTACCGGTTTACAATGATATTTTTATAGAAAACCCTATAGAATCCTCTCCGCAGGAATGGATCAGGATACCGGAAGGGGTTTATGAAATAGGCCATAAAAATGAGAATTTTAGCTATGACAATGAGCTTGGATTACATAAGGCCTATCTAAATGATTTTGAAATTTCCTCCAAACTGGTCACTAATGGGGAATACCTGGGATTTATAGAGGCCGGGGGTTACAGTAAGGTCCTGTTGTGGCACGCCGAAGCCTGGGACTGGGTAAATTCAAACAATATCAAGGCCCCTTTTTACTGGCACCAGATTGATGGGGAATGGCATCAATACACACTGCGAGGATTAATAAAACTTCCTGCGGAAGCACCACTTTCCCATATCTCGTATTACGAAGCTTACGCATACGCTCAATGGAAAGGCCTGCGCCTTCCTACTGAATTTGAATGGGAAGTTGCCAGTGATAAATTCCAATGGGGTTCCCGCTGGGAATGGACTGAAAGTGCTTATGCCCCTTACCCGGGCTTTAAGACAGCCGAAGGTGCTTTGGGAGAATACAACGGGAAATTCATGGTTAACCAAAAAGTATTGCGGGGCAGCTCTGTAGCTACCTCCCGGGAACATAGCCGTTATACCTATCGCAATTTTTTTCACCCTCATTTACGCTGGCAATTTACCGGGCTAAGACTGGCCAAATAATCCAATCATAAAATATGAGCACAAACATTAGAACCACTTTTGCTTCTTCTTTTGAAGAGGATTGCTATAAAGGATTAACCAGTTATCCCAAATACCTTCTGTCTAAATATATTTATGATAAAAAAGGGGATAAACTTTTCCAGGACATCATGAAGTTACCGGAATATTATCTAACCCGGTGTGAGTATGACATTCTGGAAAAACATGCAGCCAAGATCTCCAGATACATGGATGGGCCTGGTGGTTTTGACCTTATTGAACTTGGTGCTGGCGATGGTAAAAAAACTAAGCTGTTGTTGCGGGAACTGGTGGCACAAAAGATAAGTTTTAACTACATGCCTGTAGATATTAGCGAAAATGTACTTTTGGAACTGGAAGCCTCATTAAAAAATGAGATCCCCGAGGTTGATGTAAAAATTCAGCAGGGAACATATTTCAAGACACTGGAAAAGCTTGCCGATTATAATACGCGAAAAAAAGTGATCATGATGCTGGGATCAAATATTGGGAACTTGCTGCATAAGGATGCAATTGATTTCCTTACCCATATTTCAGCAGCGATGAGTGATAAGGATATGCTTTTCATGGGCTTTGACCAGAAAAAACATCCACAAATAGTTCTGGATGCCTATAATGATCCTTCCGGTGTAACCGCGGCATTTAATAAAAATCACCTGGAACGTATAAATACTGAACTGGGAGGTAATTTTGATATAGATACCTTTTTACACTGGGAAACCTATGATCCAGAATCAGGAACCGCAAAAAGTTTTCTGGTAAGCAAAATAGATCAAAAAGTAAGCATAGAAAGTCTGGGGCTGGAAGTGCATTTTGATGCATGGGAAACCATTCATACCGAGATCTCTCAAAAGTATGATGACCAGGTGGTAAACTGGCTTGCAGACCAGGCCCGCCTGAAAGTTACCAAAGCCTTTACAGATAAAAAGGGATACTACAAAAATTATATATTTCAGAAAAAATAAAAAACAAACCTCAAATTCAAAAAATATGAAAGCCATTTGGAACAACGAAGTTATAGCCGAAAGCAATGAAACTAAGATCGTTGAGAACAATTATTATTTCCCTAAGGATTCCATTAAATGCGAATATTTCAAACCCAGTAAGACAACTACGCGTTGTGTTTGGAAAGGGGAAGCATCTTATTATGATCTTGAGGTTAACGGGGAGAAGAATAAGGACGCGGCCTGGTATTACCCCCAGGCAAGTCACGCTGCAAAACCCATAGAAAATTATGTGGCTTTCTGGAAGGAAGTTAAAGTGACCGAATAATTACTTTTTTAGGTAATCCCGTAAGATCTTAAAAAGAATTTCCATTTCTTCCTCTGTATTAAAATAATGGAAACTTAGCCTTATTCCAGTGCCTCGCTGGGAACAAACTACATCTTTAGATCGCAGATATTGATACATTTTATCATCTCCCTTAATATTAAAGATGGATGAATGTTCCTCCCTTTCTGCAACCATTTTTTCAAGCAAATTCAGATTTTCAAATTCCTTTTTTGCCAGAGCGCTAAAATTTTTCACCCTTTCTTCAACCAGTGCCATTCCCACCTCCTTTAAAAAATTTAAAGCTACCTGCAAACTCCCAAAGTTGAGAGTGTCCTGGTGACCCGGTTCAAATTTGCCTATAAAATTGCCCTCGTGAGCCTTATATTTTCCTTGTAATGAGTTAAATCCTGAGGTTTTAGGCGCAATTTTATGCGCAGCCTCATTATTAAAAAGCATAAAAGCATTTCCATAACCGGCATTCAGCCATTTATAGCCGCTGGCAATTACCACATCTAATCCTGAAGCGTCAAAATCGAAAATTTCTGTTCCGCAGTATTGGGTACCGTCCGCTACGAAAAGAGTATCCGGATAATTTCGTTTTAGATCTATTAGAAATTCCAGGCTTAATTTAAGTCCGCTTATGTACTGCACCAGGCTAAACGCAAAAAGATCTGGCTGCTGTTTTTGAAAAGCTGCTTCAATGTTTTTCTCAATATTTTCATCTATTGCCGCAAACTGAACAGGAAAGTCCCGGGAGGTCACTGCCCAATTAATTGATGGGTAATCTCCCTCCATTAGCAACACCTTTTTGGACTTATCTATACCCTCCAGCAGGGTGTTGAAACCAAAAGAAAAATTAGGGACCAGCGCTACCCTGTTGGGGGCGCAGTTAAAAAACTTACCTACTGTATCCCGTACTCCCGTCAACATTTTCCCCTGCTTCTCTTTGAGGATGCTAGCCAAAACCAGGAAATCCAGGTCGTGTTCCTGCCGGAAATCAAAAACTTTTTCCGGAAGCAAACCGGAAGCAGCGGTATTGAAATAAAGATTTTGTTGTAATACCGGAAAGGGTTTTCTTAAATTCTTCATAAGCGATTTAACATTGGTGTAAAAAACCATTAAATTTGATGATCTACTAAAATACTCCTTAATATGTTTTCTCAAAAGAAAAACACCTCCAAACTCGACCACGATCAAAGAGAACTTTATGAAAATGCAAGACGCCGCACATTACAAAAAAAACGGTTGTTTCTTCATTTTGTGATTTTCCTTGTGGGTGCTGTTTTGTTAATTGTACTTAATGTAGTAATAGGATTCAAGGAGGAAGTAATGCCGTTGGGGTATAACTGGTTTTTCTGGGTGGTGCTCTTGTGGACTTTTTTCTTTTTGATCCATTTGGTAAATGTCTTCATTATCAGCAGTTTTATGGGTAAGGAATGGGAACAACAGCAAATGGAAAAACTGGTGAGAAAACAGCGGACACGTATTGAAGAACTTGAAAGAAAAGTAGAGAGGGAACATCCACTTCCAGGAAAAAAACCTGCCACCAATCCTAATTATACAACTGAAGACCGCCCCCGCGATAGCGGAACCTTCCTAAACCATTAAAATATGCTTACACTTATAGCCGCGGCCGGGGAGAATAATGCTCTTGGAAAAGATAATGAACTCGTGTGGCACTTGCCGGACGATTTTAAAAGATTTAAAAAAATGACCTCCGGGCATCATATCATCATGGGTAGAAAGACATTTGAATCTTTTCCCCAGCCGCTGCCAAACCGCACGCACGTTGTAATAACGCGTAGCGATGAATACAAAAAAGAAGGGGTTATCGTGGTACATTCCCTGGAAAGGGCAATTGAACATACTTGTGATGACCCACAGCCCTTTGTTATTGGTGGGGGCGAGATCTATAAACTTGCAATTGATGTGGCAGACAGGATAGAACTTACAAGAGTTCATGGTACCTTTGCAGCGGATGCCTTCTTCCCCGAAATTGATGAAGAACAATGGAAGCTGGTAAATCAAGAATTTCACGACAAGGATGCAAAACATGAATTTGCATTTACCTATTTAACTTATGAGCGCAAGTAATGATCCTATTATGGATTTTAAATATATAGCTGAACAAAATTCTTTTGAAATTGCTACTGTGGATGAACTTGGTGGTGGAGACATTAATGAGGTATTTTTAATTACCACAACCAAAGCTGAAAAATTTGTTGTAAAGGTCAATGATGCGAAGGAATTTCCGGGCATGTTCCAATCAGAAATGGAAGGTCTGCAAACCCTGGCCCAAACAGGTTGTATAAAAATTCCCAAACCAATTCATACAGGGGAGTTTGATGATAAGGCTTATTTGTTGCTGGAATATGTTCCCACGGGAAAACAGGGAAATGATTTCTGGGAAAATTTTGGAAGCCAGATGGCATGTTTACATCAACATACAGCTAAAGAATTTGGTTTCAATAAAGATAATTATGTGGGAAGCCTCCCGCAAAAAAACAGCTGGAGCGAAGATCCTGTAGAATTCTATATTACCTGCAGGCTTGCACCTCAACTTAAACTGGCCGAGGAAAATAAGTATGACCTTGGAATAAGCAAATATTTTATCAGGAATGTTTCTGAAAATATTCCCGACGAACCACCCTCGCTTATTCATGGGGACCTGTGGAATGGCAATTTATTGATTACTTCCAAGGGTGAACCCTGTTTAATAGATCCTGCTGTAGCCTATGCGCCACGGGAAATGGACCTTGCAATGATGAAACTTTTCGGCGGCTTTGACCACAGGTTATTCAGTGCTTATAATGAAGCATTTCCGCTGGAAAGAGGTTTTGAGGAAAGACTTCCCTTATGGCAGCTCTATTACTTACTCGTACACCTTAATATCTTCGGAAAAGGGTACCTCAACCAGGTGAATAATATCATAAGACGGTATAACTAGTTTCCAAAACTTAACAATCCTATAATTATTTTTAGGAATTTATTGGCTTAATAGGTTTTATACCATTGGTAACTTGTAGAAAAATAATGATGCTATGAGTACTAAGAATTTATTTAGCCGGGAAGCCCTGGAGAAAATGACCGAACTTGTGAATGATATAGACTTCGCAATGCTTCTTACAAATTTGAATACACAGCCTATTAGCGCTGTTCCCATGTCCACAAAAAAAGTTGACGAGCAGGGAAATATCTGGTTCCTTAGCGGACTTAACAGCGAGCATAACGCCAATATTGTTAAAAGTCCTGAAGTTCAATTGTTGTACAGTGATATTTCAGATATGGAATTTATAAGTATTTATGGCCGGGCTACAATAGTGGCAGATCCGCATATCCTGGATGAACTTTATGAAAAAACAGATGACGCCTGGTTTACCGGGAAAGATGATCCCAACTTAACTGCAATCCAGGTAAAACCGGAAGAAGCCTACTACTGGGATAATAAACAAAATAAATACATTAGCTTTCTAAAAATGGGGGTTGCCGCAATTACCGGTGATAAGGCCGATGTGGGTGTAAAAGGTAAATTGAATTTATAATAGATTTTTTTTCTACGTTGAGAAGACCTCATAATTTTTAAGTTATGAGGTCTTTTTTTTTATTTCTATTTTAGCTTCATCAAAATAAGAACAATGAAAGCATATATATTTCCCGGTCAGGGAGCACAGTTTACAGGAATGGGATTGGACCTTTATGAAAAATCCCCGGTTGCCCGCGATTTATTTAACAGGGCCAATGAGATCCTGGGCTTCAATATAACTTCAACAATGTTTGAAGGAACCGCTGAAGACCTGAAGCAAACCAAAGTTACCCAACCGGCAGTTTTTTTACATTCGGTTATAATGAGCAAAGTCATGGGCGAACGCTTTCAACCGGATATGGTTGCAGGCCACTCATTGGGAGAGATCTCTGCCCTGGTGGCAAACAAGACCCTGGAATTTGAAGCAGCTTTAAAACTGGTATATAAAAGGGCGCTTGCTATGCAACATGCCTGTGAATTACAGCCGTCTACCATGGCCGCGGTTCTTGGTCTTGAAGACTCAATAGTAGAAACAGTTTGTGCTGATGTAGATGGAATTGTGGTTGCGGCCAATTATAATTGTCCCGGCCAGTTGGTGATCTCAGGTTCAATAGAGGCCGTTGAAAAAGCCTGCGAAATGCTGAAAGAAAGAGGTGCGAAACGAGCTATGATACTTCCAGTGGGAGGAGCATTTCATTCCCCGCTTATGGAACCGGCCAGAAAGGAACTTGCTGAAGCGATAGAAGCTACTACTTTTAATACCCCTATTTGCCCTGTATATCAAAATGTAACCACTTTTGCAGTAACCAACCCCACCGAAATTAAAGAAAATCTGGTTTTCCAATTAACAGCACCGGTAAAATGGACGCAATCTGTTCAAAATATGATCACAGACGGGGCTACGCATTTTATTGAGGTAGGCCCAGGAAAAGTTCTACAGGGACTTGTAAAAAAGATTGATAGGGAAGCTGAGGTAAGTTCTGCTGAATTCTAATTTTTCACAGCTAAATTAATTTTTTCATTAATTAATTAGCGAAAATTGTATATATGGTATTATTGTTGTTAAATTTTTAATATTTTAATTTAAACTTAAAGTGACCCCTAATATCTTTTACAACCTCCCTCATTTATGAAAAATATTACAGGCTGCATTTTAATTTTTATCCTTTCTTCATTTGTTTCCCTAAGTTTCGCTCAGGCACCTCAGAATATTAAAAAACTTGAAGAAAAATACACGGAATATTTTAAGTTGAACCGTGAAACAGTTTTTTTACATCTCAACAAAACGACATTGGTACCAAAGGAAAATCTCTGGATTTCTGCTTACGTTTACAATTCCAAACTTCACCTTCCCAATGTAGAAACCACTAACCTGAACATAGATATTTTCAATGGAAATGGAGTTTTTATTGATTCTAAAACCGTTTTGGTCTCCGGAGGTAAAGGTTCGGTGCATATTGAACTTGATCCGGTAATTTTTACACCCGGGAAGTATTTTTTAAAAGCTTCAACAAATTATATGAATAATTTTGAGGAGGATCTTTCTTACCTGCAATCTTTTACCATATATGGAGATAATGAGGAAAATCCGGAATCAAAAGAAAAATTTGACCTTCAACTTCTTCCGGAAGGCGGCCATATAGTGGAAGGTGTATTGAACTCCATAGGTGTTAAACTTATTAATAATAGCGGAAAAGGAATTTCTTTTACAAAAGCAAGAGTCTTGAATTCCTCAAAGCAGGAGCTAACATTTTTCAAATCTAATAAATTTGGATTGGCAAAGTTTAATTTGTTACCGGAAGGAAACGAAGAATATACCGTGGTATTAACCACCCTGTCTGGAGAAGAAATCTCGAAAATGATTCCAAAAGCACAGCAAAAAGGGATCTCCCTTACCAGCCTCGAACGAAAAGATCATTTTATATTCTCTCTAAAGACCAACCAGGCAACACGGGAATCTCTCAATAATCAAAAGTATTTTATTGCAGTGCATAAAGATGGGGCTATAAAAGATTTCGCTTTTATGTTCCCGGAAAATGAATTGGAAGCAAATATCACCATAGAAAAGGATTCACTTTTTTCCGGAGTTAACACGCTCACGATCTTTAATGAAAATCTTGAACCAGTATTGGAACGCCTCATATTTAATTCCAACAATATAAAACACACCAGAATTGCAGCTAAAAGGACTTCTCAACAAGGCGATTCCATTAGTATTGAACTGAAGGCTGCCCGGGAATTGAAAAATAATTCATTGAGCATTTCAGTTCTCCCCGCTAAAACCCTCTCCTACAATCCAGATCATTCCATTGTTTCTGCTTTCTATTTGAAACCATATATCCAGGGAAATATAGATCAGGCTTCATATTATTTTTCACAGGGAGATGAGCAAAGAAAATTATACGACCTGGATCTATTATTACTTACCCAGGGCTGGAGTAAATACAATTGGAATAATATTTATTCAAAAACTCCAACAGAGAAATTTTTACCTGAAAGGGGATTTACAGTTGAAGGAAATATTGCAAGTCGAAACGCTAAAAAACAAACCAGCCTGTTTGTAAGATCTGAAAAAACAGGAATGTTTGAAATCGTAAAAATTCAGGAGGACAATAGTTTTAAGCTTAATAATATTTATTTGGAAGACAGCACTAACATTGCGGTTGGATTGTTAAATGAAAGAAACAGTGAGATCTCAAAACCACGCATTTCTATTAATATAAGTCCTGCTAAAACCAGAAAAAATCCTTTGAAAATTACTCAATTACAGTTGAACACTCAACCTGTGAATTATTATTCTAATACAGAAGAACTTGATCTTATTGGGAATTCTGTTTCACTGGATACAGTTTCTGTTAGCGGTATTAATAAGAACACCGGTAAATATCGAAATGAAAGCAACACTTTTCAGGAAGAAGTGGGAATAACTGAGGCAATTGCAAGCAGATATTACTATGTAACAGATCTTATTGCCTCCAAAGGTTTTAGGGTAATAAGAACACCAACGAATGTGCAGATTATAAATAATATTCCTTTTAGTCTTAATGCAGATCCAAGCGCCCTAATAATATTTAATGGGGCGCCCTTGGTAAATGGTGCAGAATTGTTAATAGACCTGCAAACGTCGCAGGTAGAATCTATTGTAATTAATAAAAGAGGTGAAGGGTATGGTATGCAAGGCGGAAATGGCGTGATCAAGATAGTAACTAAAAAAGGGGGAGCTTTGCTGCCAAATTCTGAGACAATGCTTTCCATCATTGCTCAAAACGGGTTTACTACAGACAGGGAATTTTATACCCCCAGATATACCTCCTATTCTTCAAATGCATTTGAGGAATATGGCAGCATTAATTGGATCTCAAATATAAGTTTGGATTCTGAAGGGAAAGCGCAATTTAAAATATTAAACACACTGCAACCTGAAGTAAAAATCGTGATTGAAGGAATGAATGCAGAAGGATATTTACTTTCAGAGGAATTGTTGGTCAAGACCAGGTAAAAATAAAATGAAAATCCATAAAAAATCCTGATCAATACATGATCAGGATTTTTATGGGTCATTATTTAATCCAGGTAGTTATTCTTTATATACTTTTCCATCCTTCATCACAAACATCACCTCTTCCATCGTTTTTATGTTTTTAGTGGGATCTTCCTTAACGGCAATAATATCAGCAAAAAAACCAGGGGCTATTTGCCCGCTTTTCGTTTCCATATTCAGGATCTTCGCGGGGGTAATTGTTGCACTTTGTATGGCTTCCATTGCCGGCATACCCGCTTCAACCATATAACCAAATTCTTTGGCGTTCTTGCCGTGTTCAAAAACTCCGGCATCCGTTCCAAATGCGATCTTTACACCCCTTTTATATGCTTTGCCAAACGTAGTCTGTATTTTTGGGCCAATTTCCCTGGCTTTGGGAACAACCAAGGCCGGATAATAATTCTCAATTTCAGCCTTTTGGCTTACCTCTTTCCCGGCAGTGATGGTTGGCACATAATAGGCCCCATATTCCTTCATTAGATCCATGGTTTTTTCGCTCATCAAGGTCCCGTGCTCAATGGTGGTAACCCCACCTCTTATGGCACGTTGCATACCTTCATCGCCATGAGCGTGGGCCGCTACGTGAAATCCGTAATCTTTTGCAATAGTCGTGATCGCTTTTATTTCTTCCTCCGTAAACTGCGGATTCGAACTGCTCTTGGCAACGCTAAGCACCCCACCGGTGGCGGTGATCTTGATTAAGTCACTTCCATTTTTATAATTTTGCCTCACTGCTTTGGCAGCATCTTCAATACTATTTACCACTCCTTCCTTAGGCCCGGGGTCTCCCACGAGGTTGCGGTTAAAGCTGTTGGTAGGATCTGCATGACCACCTGTTGTAGCCAGTGATTTCCCTGCGGTAAAAATTCTAGGACCATCCACTTTTCCCGCATTTACTGCATTTCTTAGAGCTATATTCACCCCGCTTCCGCCCAGTTCGCGAACTGTGGTAAAACCCGCCATAAGCGTGGTCTTTGCAAATCCAACTGAATTAAAAGCGAAATCGGCTTCATTAAACGTGAAAGTTTCAAGATACTTCTGCGGATTGGTCTCACTTTCCAAATGCACATGCATATCTGTAAGTCCAGGCAAAACGGTCATCGTTCTCAGGTCGATCAAACTATCGGCTGAGGTTCTTGGCTGAACAAAGCCGTTCTCCACACTTTTAATGGTATTTCCCGAAACTACTATGGTCTTTTCAGAAAGGACTTTTCCGTTTTTGGTATCTATCAGTTTTCCTGCCTGAATATAGATATCCTGGGATGAAGCTGCAGAAGCTATTAATATTCCGCAGAAAGTGAGCAAAGTTTTAATCATAGAAACGAGAATTTAATTGTTTACAAATTCTATTAGAGTTTGAGATATATGATCTATTTGATCATCAGATAGTTCAGTATGCATGGGCAGTGAGATCACCTCTTTAATAAGTTGATTGGTCACAGGGAAATCGGCTTCATTATACCTGGAACTTGCATATGCCTTTTGGCTGTGAAGCGGAATAGGATAGTACACTCCGCAGGGAATACCCTTTTCATTTAAATGTTTTACAAGCGCATCCCTTTTTCCATTGGTTATCTTGAGGGTATACTGGTGAAAAACATGGGTGTCAGGTTTTCCGGCAAGATGCGGGGTTGTAATATGTTCCTGTCCTTTAAATGCAGCATCATATTTTGCCGCACTAGCTTGCCTGGAAGAATTATAATTATCCAGATGAGGGAGTTTTGCCCTTAAAACGGCAGCCTGAAAACTATCCAGCCTGGAATTTACTCCCACAACATCGTGATGGTAACGCTCATACATCCCATGATTTACAATTCCGCGAATCATATGGGCGAGATCGTCATCATTTGTAAAAATCGCTCCTCCATCTCCAAAACACCCGAGATTTTTCGACGGAAAAAAGGATGTTGAGGCAATATCGCCAATAACTCCCGTTTTTAATGTTTTCCCATTCGTAGAATGAAAATTGGCGCCAATTGCCTGGGCATTATCTTCAATTACATAAAGATTATGTTCTTTCGCAATTTCCATGATCGCATCCATGTTGGCTGTTTGTCCAAATAAATGCACCGGAACTATTGCACGCGTGCGTGGAGTGATAGCTCTTTTAACAGCTTCCGGATCAATATTAAAGGTATCAGGCTCTACATCTACCAACACCGGCGTTAACTGCAATAGAGCGATTACCTCTACGGTGGCTGCAAAGGTAAAATCGGCAGTGATGACCTCATCTCCGGGTTGAAGCCCAAGACCCATCATAGCGATTTGCAAGGCATCTGTACCGTTGGCACAGGGAATTACATGTTTAACCTGAAGGTAGTCTTCAAGTTCCTTTTGAAATTGCTGCACTTCGGGCCCGTTAATAAAGGCTGAAGTTTGCATTATTTCCTGAAGTGAGTTATTTATTTGATCTTTAATAGTTTCATATTGACCCTGCAGGTCAACCATTTGTATCTTTTTCATCTGCTTTGTAATTTGACCTCCCGAAATTACAAAATATAGGCCCCATCACCAATGCTATTTTTAAGAAAGAGGTATTTTAGCATTTAAATCAAATCTGCTTGAACACACTATATAATATATTAGTTCGCGTTACAG
Organism: uncultured Antarcticibacterium sp.; assembly: GCA_963973375.1. GTDB lineage: Bacteria > Bacteroidota > Bacteroidia > Flavobacteriales > Flavobacteriaceae > Gillisia. Next base: position 15,007 of record CAXAZV010000007.1, on the reverse strand, counting down.
AAAAATTGCTGCTGCTACCTGCTGCATTTAGTCCTAAAATGAAGCAATTTGTGGAGGGCAGGAAAAGCACTTTTTCAATCCTTAAGGAAAGCATTAAACCCCAAGACAAGACGATTTGGTTTCATGCTGCATCTCTGGGGGAGTTTGAACAAGGGGTTCCTATTATAGAAATAGTAAAAAGGATCTATCCTCAACATAAAATTATTATTAGTTTTTTTTCGCCTTCGGGTTATGAAAACAAAAAGAACACCCCTTTGGCAGATGTTGTAGTGTATTTACCTCTTGATACTCCGGAGAATGCCGGCCGTTTCCTGGAATATGTACATCCTGACCTGGTTTTTTTTATTAAATATGAGTTCTGGCCCAATTATTTAAAGGAGTTAAAAAAACAGCACATTCGCACGTTTCTTATTTCAGGCGTGTTTAGGAAAGATCAGGTTTTCTTTAAGCCATATGGCAGCTGGATGAAGGAATCCTTGAAAACCTTTGAACATTTCTTTGTTCAAAATAATAGCTCATTGCAACTGTTAAGGTCCATTGGTATAAATAATGTAACCTTAAGTGGTGATACGAGATTTGACAGGGTCTCACAACAATTGGAACAGAACAACCGGTTGGAATTTATAGAGGAGTTTCTTGACGGGAAAAAATGTATTGTTGCAGGAAGCACTTGGGCCGAAGATGAAAAGCTGTTAATTGATTTCATCAACACTTCTCCAAACGATGTAAAGTTTATAATTGCCCCCCACCAGATAAAACCTGAAGAAATTGCCCGCCTTAAAAAGGCTGTTACACAGTCTGTGGCGCTTTTTTCTGAAAAAGACAATAGAAGCCTCGCGAGATCTAAAGTTTTCATCATTGACACCATAGGGCTGCTTACAAGACTTTATAATTATGCAGATATAGCTTATGTGGGAGGTGCCGCAGGGAAAACGGGACTTCACAATGTTCTGGAGCCCGCCACTTTTGGAGTTCCTATTGTTATAGGAAAGAATTTTAAGAAATTTCCTGAGGCAAAAAAACTTCAGGATTTGGGCAGTTTATTTTCGGTTAGCACAAAAGAAGAACTGCAGGAAATTTTCAATCGCTTGTTGAAAAGTGATGATGAAAGACTAAGAACCGGAACTATTTCCCGGGATTTTATAAGATCCAACACTGGAGCGGGCCATATTATAGAGACGTATTTAATATCCCCAAATGTTAAAAAGCCTTAATTTTATTCTCAAAAGCTAAAATTTCTTTTAATTTATATTAAAATTTACCAAAAACCGGAGTGCTCCAATAATTTATGTGCTAATTTCGACCAATAGAAATTTAATCATATAATATGAAACGAGTAATTCTAATAACTGCATTGATGTTCACATCTGCTTTAACCTTAATTTCATGCAGGGAAACTGCTGAAAAGGAAACGGTGATAAGAGAAGTGGAAGTTGAAAGAACGCAGCCCGTAGAAGTTAAAGTTGAAGAACGGGAAGGTGTCTTTGAAAGAAGTGCTAAAAAAGTAGACGAAAAGATCAACAGAGAAATCGATGAGAAAATTGATGAAATTGATGATAATTAGTCTGTCACCATTTAATATTTAAAAGAGTTTAATATTTTAACCCAATCAAATACTAATTAATTTAAAACACGAATTTATGAGAAAGTCAATTTTAATATTAGCGACTGCTTTTACTTTCAGTGCATTTTTTACTTCTTGTAGAGAAACAACTGAAGAAAAAAACGAAATTGAAGTAAATGACGACATGGATGATCTGGATGATGTTGATGACATGGATGACATGGATGATGTAGAAAATGACATTGAAAGAGCTGCAGATGATGCAGGAAATGCTGTTGAGGAAGCTGCACAGGATGTGGAAGATGAGATCGAAGGTAACGACGATCTACAATAAAAACAGATCGGGAGAAAATTTAGATTTTCTCCCGATTTTTTATATTTAGGTATTCAACCGCTAAATTTAAATTATGAAAAAATTAATGTTTATCCTGGTACTTGCCTTTTCTACAAGTGTTGTTTTTACTTCCTGTAGAGATGACAGATCTGGTGTTGAAAAAGTAGCAGATGATGTGGAAGATGCAGTTGATGACATTGCTGATGATCTGGATTAACCATCCGGTCACTCATTAAAAAATTAAAGATCCATTCCTAACCAGAATGGATTTTTTAATGCTTTAAAGTTTTGAATTCACTTTTTAATTCTTCCATAGATTGTTGCAACTGCCGCAGCAATCCATTTTCAGATGTAGCGTCAATGCTAAAGGTGAGCTTGCTGTTTACCTGCCATAATTCCTGGATCTCGCTTACCAATACCTGCACCGGCGGATATTCTTCATTGATTGAAACAAGCAGGATCTTATAAGGATCTTCCATTTTTTGGATCTTTTTTACCAGTACCGAGTCATACAACACTACCACATAGATCTTGCTATAGCTAACTTCTGCAATACTTGGTACTGCTTTTCCAAGCACCCACTCCCCCGGCCTTAAATTGGGCATCATACTATCTCCTTCTACCTGAAAACCCCGGTACGTAGCATTGCGGTATTCGGGCAGCGGTATATCAAATGCCGGCAGTTGCTGGTACCACTCCACATCCTGAACATTGGATGGATAACCTGCAGCAGCTTTCTGGTTTACAAGAACTATATTCTCCTCTTCCCCGCTGTTTACGGTAACAACTTTTGGACTTACATCTCCCTTGTTTACCGGCAGGTATTTCTGGCTGCTGTCTCCAAACAACCAAAGGGGATTTACCCCAAATTGCCGCAGGAGCTCTGCCACAATTTTACCCGATAATTTGGTGCGGCCCCGTTCAATATCTGCAGTAGAATTCTTGATTCCCAGCACCTCTGCAAATTCAGATTGAGTGAAATTATGGTCGTCGCGAATTTCCTTAAATCGCTTCACCTCTATAGTTACATCTGTTCCCATACACAAATATAATTTTTTTTGGAATAAGTCCAACTTTAACATTGGATTATTTCCTATTTATTGGAATAATTCCATAATTTTGTAAAGATTCCAAAGAAGGAGTTGTGAGTTGTGAGTTGTAGGAGAGGAAAGTGGAGAGTGGAAAGTGGATAGGGAGAGTTAAAAAGTCAAAGAGGAAAAGAGGGAAAAGGAGTGGAAAGTGGAGAGTGGAAAGTGGAAAGTGGAAAGTGGAAAGTTATACGGATCTGATTTAACACTAAAATTCAAAAAAAATCTCAATACTCATATCTCACTACTCCCAATTACTACTCACTACTCACTACTTTTTTAAACCATAAACTCTAAACTACAAACCTGAGCGCAGTGAACACAGGCGACAGCGAACATTATGATAAAAACAGTATTACATCTTGATCTTGATACGTTCTATGTTTCGGTAGAACGGCTTCTGGACACCCGGCTTTTACACCGGCCGCTGCTGGTGGGTGGGATAAGTGACCGGGGGGTGGTGGCGGCCTGCAGTTATGAGACCCGCGCCTTTGGTGTACATTCCGGTATGTCTATGAAACTGGCGCGGCAACTTTGCCCCCAGGCTACTGTAATTCGTGGCGATGCGGGTACCTATACCAAATTTTCCAAAGATGTAACAGATATTATTAAAGCCGATGTTCCCCTGTTTGAAAAATCCAGCATCGATGAATTCTATGCAGATCTTACGGGAATGGACCGTTTTTTTGGTTGTTATAAATATGCATCTGAACTGCGAAAAAGGATCATCCGCGAAACCGGGCTGCCCATTTCCTTTGGTCTTTCAGTAAATAAAATAGTATCCAAGGTGGCTACCAATGAAGCAAAGCCCAACAATCAATTAAAAATCGATTCGGGATTTGAAAAGGAGTTCCTGGCCCCGCTCTCTGTAAGAAAGATCCCTATGGTGGGCGATAAAACCTACCAAACCCTGCGCAATCTGGGCGTAAGAAACATAAAGACTATCCAGGAAATGCCGCTGGAAATGATGCAGAAGGTTCTGGGAAACAATGGCACTACCATTTGGCACCGGGCACAAGGTATAGACCATACCCCCGTGATCCCCTACTCTGAAAGAAAATCTATTTCTACCGAGCGCACCTTTGACCGCGATACCATAGATGTGAACAAACTCCAGGCAATCCTGCTGGCCATGACAGAGAATCTGGCCTACCAGCTGCGGCGGGGAGACAAACTCACTTCCTGTATCGCCGTAAAGATCAGGTATTCAGATTTTAATACCTATACCCGGCAGCTTAAGATCCCATATACCAGTGCAGATCATGTTCTAATCCCCGCAATACAGGAGATCTTTAAAAAATTATACAACCGCCGGTTGCTGGTGCGTCTTATAGGGATACGCTTTAGCGACCTGGCAGGGGGTAACTACCAGATCAACCTATTTGATGACAATGAAGAAGTATTGCAATTATACAATGCTATGGATAAGATACGTAACCGCTACGGCGACCGCAGTGTCCTGCGGGCGGCCTCTATGGGCGCTAAAACTATAGGCAGGTTTACCAACCCCTTTAACGGCGAGCCACCGGTGGTGCTGGCACATAGAAAACAGTAAGGCCCTACGGGAGGGAAAGAGAGAAAGAGGAAAAAAATTCAAAGCACCAAATGCCAGATTTCAAAACTGGAAAGAAAAATTCCAGGCACTAAATGTTCCAGATTGGAAAACAAATAACTCACAATATATAACACCCCAAAACTGACAACCGATAATTGATAATTGATAATTGAAAAACTACTCAATACTAAAAAAGTGTACCTGAACACCCACACATATTACAGCATGCGCTTTGGCGTTTTTTCAGAAATAGAATTGCTGGAACTGGCGCGGGAGAACAATGTAAAAAAACTGGTGCTTACAGATATCAATAACACTTCGGCCTGCCTTAATTTTGTACGAAAATCGGCAGAATATGATATTGAGCCGGTATTGGGAATAGATTTCAGGAACGGAGCGCAGCAGCAATTTGTAGCTATCGCCAGAAACAATGAAGGTTACCGGGAAATAAATGAGTTTCTCTCTCACCGGCTTCAGAAAAAATTAATGATCCCGGAAAAGGCTCCTGTATTTAAAAATGCCTTTGTGATCTATCCGTTTGAGAAGATCCTGGCTGCAGAAACATCTCAGTTTTTACCTCATGAATTTATTGGCGTCTCCATAAATGAACTGCGTAAACTGCGCTTTTCAAAACTGCGGGAAATGACCTCCAAGCTGGTAGTATTGCAACCTGTTACAGTGCGAAACAAGCGGGATTTCAATGCCCACCGTCTCCTGCGTGCTATAGACAACAACTGCCTGTTGAGCAAACTTCTCCCGGAAGAAGAAGCGGGAACAGATGAAAAAATGCTTCCGCAGGAAATACTGGAAGAAAAGTTTGAAGATTTTCCATTTATTCTTGAAAATACCCGTGACCTGCTGGCCGGGTGCAGCATCCACTTTGATTTTTCGGCAGCACGCGTACCACAAAACCAACAGGTATACCGGGGCAGTAAAGAAGAAGATGAAACGCTGCTGGAGGAACTTTGCAAAAAAGGAATAAACCTTCGCTACCCAAACCCTTCTCCCGAGATCCTGAAGCGTACAGAGACCGAATTAAAAGTGATAAAAAAACTCAATTTCGTCTCCTATTTTCTCATCAACTGGCGTATTTGCCAGTATGCACGGGAGAAAGGTTATTTCTATGTAGGCCGTGGGAGCGGGGCCAACAGTATTGTAGCTCACTTGCTGCAAATAACCGAAGTTGATCCTGTAGAACTTGACCTTTATTTTGAGCGGTTTATCAATGAATTTCGCACGAGTCCGCCAGATTTTGATATAGATTTCTCATGGCAGGACCGGGAAGACATGACCCGTTTTATTTTTGAGGAATTTGAGCATACCGCTTTGCTGGCTACTTATAACACCTTTCAATACCGCGCAGTAATACGGGAACTGGGAAAAGTATTTGGGCTGCCTAAGGAAGACATGGATCTTTTATGTGAGGGCCGGGCACCCCAAAATAACATGGATTCCATTCACAGAACGGTGATCAAATATGGAAAACTCATAGAGGGAATGCCCAATTATCGTAGCATTCACGCAGGAGGGATCCTTATCTCCAATAAACCCCTCACCTCCTTCTCTGCCCTGGACCTGCCGCCTAAAGGTTTTCCCACGGTACAGTTTGATATGATAATTGCCGAAGACGTAGGCCTCTATAAATTTGATATCCTTTCCCAGCGCGGCCTGGGAAAGATCAAGGACACCCTGGATATCATTGCTGAAAATCAGCCACAGGCCCAGGCTTTTGACATTCATGACCTCAAAAAATTCAAACAGGATCCCCGCATAAACAACCTTATTAAAGAGGGGAATTGTATGGGATGTTTTTACATAGAATCACCGGGAATGCGAAACCTTTTGAGAAAACTTAAAACCGATACCTACCTGGGGCTGGTAGCCGCCAGTTCTATTATAAGGCCGGGAGTTTCCAAAAGCGGCATGATGCGGGAATACATCATGCGCCATCGCGATCCAAACCGCCGCAAGCTGGCCCATCCTGCCCTGGAAAAGATCATGCCGGACACCTACGGAATTATGGTGTACCAGGAAGATGTGATCAAGGTGGCGCACTTCTTTGCAGGCCTTAGCCTGACCGAAGCCGATGTGCTGCGCCGCGGGATGAGCGGGAAATTCCGTTCCCGGGCAGAGTTTCTTAAAGTGGAAGAAAAATTCATAGCCAACTGCCGCGAGCGGAAAATTGAAGAGAAAATGATCTTTGAAGTCTGGGACCAGATAAAGAGTTTTGCAGGCTATACCTTTGCCAAGGGCCACTCTGCCAGCTATGCTGCCGAGAGTTACCAAAGCCTGTTCCTTAAAACCTATTTCCCCCTGGAATATATGGTTGCGGTGCTTAATAACGGCGGCGGATTTTACACCCCCGAGCTATACGTGCACGAGGCAAAAATGTGTGGTGCTATTATAGAACCACCCTGTATTAACGAGGGGGATTTTCACAATACCATCAAGGGAAAACACCTTTATCTGGGATTCGGAAATTTAAAAGAACTGGAGCAACGGGTAGCCCAGCGAATTATTGAGAACCGCAATTTTCATGGAAAATTCACCTCTTTTGAAAATTTCATAGACCGCTTAAGCATTGGAATTGAGCAATTGAGTATTCTTATAAGGATCAATGCTTTCCGGTTTACGGGCATAGATAAATTTAAACTCTTGTGGGACGCGCATTTTAAGCTCTCTAAAGCACCCCAAAAACCAGATCAATTTGCCCTGTTCAATCCCACCCATAAAAAATTCACCCTGCCAGATCTTAGTACTACCAGGCTGGAAGCGGCCTTTGAACAAATTGAATTGCTGGGATTTCCCCTGTGCAGCCATTTTGAATTGCTAAAAGAAAAACCCCTGAACCGGTATGGGAAAAAGGATTTTAAAGATTTTCACAACCGCAACATCCTTATCTATGGTTACCTGGTAACCATTAAATACACAAAAACCTTTAAAGGGGAGACAATGTATTTCGGGACATTTCTGGACCGGGAAGGGTATTTCTTTGATGCAGTACTTTTTCCTCCGGTGGCAAAACAATACAGTTTCCAGGGCCCCGGCATTTACGCCCTTTATGGTAAGATAAGTGAAGAATTTGAAGTATTGAGCCTTGAAGTAATTAAGATGCGCAAAGAAGCCTACATCACAGATCCCCGGTTTTCAGAAGAAAACCCGGTTACTGCACAACGATTGGAAAAGCTGAAAAACCTGGAAGAACGCAAAGAATTAAAAACACAAAATCAAAACCCACCCAATGTCATTTGAACGGATAAAAGAAAAACTGGACATACTGGCCGATGCTGCAAAGTATGACATTTCCTGCTCGAGCAGCGGAAGCAAAAGAACCAATAAGAACAAAGGCCTTGGCAATAGTGACGGGGTAGGCATTTGCCACAGCTATACAGAAGATGGCCGTTGTGTTTCTCTGCTAAAAATCCTGCTTACAAATCACTGCATTTTTGACTGTGCTTATTGCGTGACCCGTAAAAGCAACGACATAAAACGGGCAGCGTTCAAAGTACAGGAAGTTGTAGACCTTACAATGAATTTTTACCGGCGCAACTATATTGAAGGATTGTTCCTGAGCTCCGGAATTTTTAAAAGTGCCGATCATACTATGGAACGCCTGGTGGCCGTTGCAAAAAAACTGAGGCTGGAAGAGAATTTCAACGGTTATATCCACTTAAAATCCATTCCCGGAGCCAGTGATGAACTTATGCTGGAAGCAGGCTTGTATGCAGACAGGCTTTCAGTAAACATCGAGATACCTACAATCTCAGGCTTGAAACTCCTGGCGCCAGATAAGAAGCATGAGGATTTCATTAAACCCATGGCAGCCGTAAGGGAAGGCATTGTCCAATATCAAAATGAACGCAAAATAATTAAAAGCACTCCAAAATATGCACCGGCAGGACAAAGCACTCAAATGATCGTAGGAGCCACGGGTGAGAGTGACCGTGATGTGATGTATTCTGCAGCTTATTATTACAAAAAATACAATATGAAGAGGGTGTATTATTCAGGATATATTCCCGTGGCCGAAGACTCCAGGCTTCCGGCCCTTGGAAGCCCCGTGCCATTGCTAAGAGAAAACAGGCTTTATCAAACCGACTGGCTGTTGCGGTTTTACGGTTTTGACATAAGAGAACTATTAAATGAAAATCATCAAAACCTGGATCTTGATGTAGATCCTAAACTTAGCTGGGCTTTGCGCAACAGGGATCTTTTTCCCCTGGACATAAACCGTGCTGATAAAAATTTACTCGCCAGGATCCCCGGCATAGGAATGAAATCTGTCTATAAGATCATCCAGGCTCGAAAATTCGGAAAACTTAACTGGGAACACCTGGCAAAAATAGGGGTGGCATTAAACCGTGCGAAATATTTTATTACCTGCGATTCTGCGCATTGGGAGAAGCGGGAGCTTCCAAGTGAGCGAATTAAAGGCTTGATCTTACAAAATTCATCAAGTAAATTCAGGAAAGATTACGGGACCCAGTTAACACTCTTCAGTTCATGAAAAAGGATGCTATACTTATTTATGACGGTTCCTTTGACGGCTTTTTAACCTGTGTTTTCCAGACTTTTGAGCAACAGTTAAGCGTTGTTGCCATTTATACAGAGGATGCAGCCCAGCCCGGATTGTTCTCCATTCCTGAAATTGTTGTGACCAATTTTCAGAAAGCAGAAAGGGTAAAAAAAGGACTGCAGGAGAAACTTGATCCCGGTGGAAGAAGACAAATCTACTTCTCCTTTTTAAGCGAACTGCCGGGAATAGAACTTCTCTTATTGGAATATATAAAATTGATATTTACAGACAATAATTTTAGCTCACGGGATTTTGGAAACCCACTAATCCTTAGGATTTCCCAAACCGCAAAAATGGTAAGCAGGGAAAAACACCGGATGGAAGCATTTGTGAGATTTATGCTCACAAAAGATGAAATTTACTTTTCTCATATTGAACCCGACTTTAACGTTCTTCCGCTTATTTTGCCGCATTTTGAAAGCCGTTATGCCGATCAAAAATGGTTAATTTATGATTTAAAGCGAAAATACGGGTTGTTTTATAACCTGCACGAAACCAATTACATAAGTCTGGATATTTCCGGCGAAATTTTCAATAAAAACTATCAAGCCAGTGTTTACAGTGCCTCCGAGATGGAATTTCAGGAATTGTGGAAACAATATTTTAATAGCACTAACATTAAATCTCGTAAAAACCTGAAATTACACCGGCAACATGTGCCAAAAAGATATTGGAAATATTTAAGTGAAAAGAGTTCTTTGCATAATTAAAAAATAGTTTAAATTTGCTTCTTCAACTAATTAAACATTTTTAAGATGAAAAAATTATCCCTTATTTTACTAGCTTCAGTTTTCACATTATCTATCTACTCTTGTAGAGAGACTACTGAAGAAAAAACTGAAGATGCTATCGAAGAAGTAGGAACCGACATCGAAACTACTACTGAGGAAACTTACGAAGAAGCAGAAACTGAAGTTCAGGAAGAAATTGACGGAACTGACGATATGAACGCTGATGACGACATGCAATAGTCAGCTTCAAAATTCTTTAAAAAGCCATCTAATTAATTTTCGATGGCTTTTTTTAATTTTAACCAAAAACCATTATTGATGAAAAAGTTATTTTTAATGCTGATGCTTGCCGGAATGACAACATCATTTTATTCCTGCCGGGAAACCACTCAGGAAAAAACCGAAGATGCTGTGAAAGCTATAGGTGAAGACATTGAGGAAAACACAAAAAAAGCCGGACAGAAAATTGAAGAAGGAGCTAAAAAAGTGAAGCAAGAAGTTCAGGAAGAGATTAATAATACAGATGACGTGAATGGTGAAGATACCAATGATGGCATCAATTAACAATTCCCTTCTGTTTAAAAACAAACAACCGCTCCAATAGGGCGGTTGTTTGTTTTTAAACTATATAAGGATTAAGACAATAATCAGGATGTATATTTCTCATCCTGAAAAACCTCCTCAATCTTGCCTATAAGCAAATCCATTTCAAAAGGTTTTGCAACAAAATCATTGGCTCCGGCTTTTTTACATTTTTCGCCAGCGTCATGCAGTGCAGACATCATGATTACCGGGATCCCGGCGGTTGATTCATTTTTCCTTATTCGCGTGCAAACATCTGTGCCATTCACACCAGAAATAAGCATATCAAGAAGTACAAGATCGATATTTTCCTTAAGGATCAATTCTTCAGCCTCATGGGGCTTTTCGGTAACCGCAACCTGATATCCATAAAATTCCAGGAGGGTCTTTAACATTTCACCAATACCGGAGTCATCATCTATAACTAATATTTTTTTACTTTTTGTCATTGTTAGGTTTTACGGGGCTGTTGCTAAAATAAAACAAAAATCGGAGCCCTTTCCTTTCTTGCTTTTTACTGTTATGGTACCATTGTGCCGTTGAATGATCTCATTGGCAAGATAAAGTCCTATTCCAAATCCCGAGAAGGTATCCTCTCTTTTACCCCCTATGCGGTAAAAGCGCTTAAAGATATTACGGTGATTCTTCTTATCAATTCCTATTCCATTATCTTTTACAACCACCGCTACCTGATTATTTTTATGTTTTTGCACCCTTACCACGATTTCCTGGCTCTCAGGTGAATACTTTATAGCGTTGGTTATGAAGTTTATAAGCACCTGTCCAATTCTATCCTTATCTGCAAGTACATTACACTTAAATTCCTGCTGCACTTCAATTGTATGCTGGGTATTGGTATAATTTATATCCTGTACGGTTTCGGCTACCAAATCATTCATGGAAAAAATTTCCTTTTCCAGTTCCATCTTATTTTCTTCAATACGGGAAAGATCCAGCATTTCAGAGATCAACCTGGTTAATCGCTTAATTTGATGGTCAATTCGACCCAAAGACTGTTCCAGTGGCAGTCCCTGTACCATTACTCCCTCTCTTTTAAGCAAACTGAGCAATAGCTGTACATATCCCTTAATAGAAGTTACAGGTGTTTTCAATTCGTGGCTTACCATTTTAAGGAAATCACCTTTACGTTTATCTTCCTCTTTTAATTTTTGAATTTCGGTATTGGTGCCAATCCAAATCTTGATAGTACCATCTTCATTTAACACTGCTTCAGCACGGCTTAGATGCCATTTATATTTTCCGTATTTATTAATACAACGCAGTTCCATTTCAAAAGGATCCCCGGAATCCAACGATGCCTGCCATTTTTCCTGAAAGATTTCCCTTTCAGAAGGATGAATAAGGTCTATCCAACCCTTTTTTAATAATTCATCAATTTTTAGCCCTGTATAATCCAGCCAGTCTTCATTAAAGTAAATAAAATTCCCTGCAGGATCGGCATTGATAACCTTTGTAGGCATAAGATCTGCCATTTGCCGGAAGTGCGCTTCACTTTCCTTTACCTGCATTTTGGATTGAACCAATTCAGTTACATCTACCGCCATATTGAGGATCCCGTAAATCTCTCCATTTTCATTTCGCAGGGGCTTATAAGTAAAATTATAATATCCACTTTGCAATGTCCCATTGATCACAAGGTCCACCTTATCTTCTTTTCCCCAATAGGTATTCCCTGTAGTGTATACCTCATCCAGTAATTTATGAAAAGGCTGGCCCTCCAATTCGGGTAATGCCTGGCGAATGGTTTTCCCTATAACAGAGGTATCCTTTCCCCATAACTTGATCATAGCTTCATTGGCAAGCCCAATTTTCATTTCTCTTCCCACATAGATCCCAGTAGCAACCGTGGCCTCCTGAACAATATTCATTAATCGATATTCACTTTCTCTCACCAGTTGATCCTTAACCCGCTCCTCGTGCACGTCTATAACAGTACCAACCATGCCCTCAAATTCCCCCTGCTCATTAAATTTGGGACTTCCGCGGTCTATCACCCAGCGATATTCTCCCTCTTTATTTCTTAGCCTGTAACTTACATTATAGGGTTCCTTTTTTTTATTTGCGGTCATGAAAGCATTCTCAGCTATCTCCTTGTCCTCGGGATGGGTAGCTTTTAGCCATCCAAATCCCTCTGCTTCCCGTGGAGCCTGGCCTGTATATTTATACCAATTATCATTCAAGTATTCACTTTCGCCCTCCTTATTGGTTATCCAGATAATTGCCGGTACGGTATCAATTAAATTTTGAAGCCTGTTTTCGCTGCGCTCAACAAGTCTCCTTGCCTCAACCTGTTCTGTAACATTCACGACATGAACAAATATTCCCTCTACTTTGCCATCTTCATTTTTAGTGGGTTGGTAAACAAAATTCAAAAAAGAATTTTCCCATTCGTTCTCCCCCACCTGGAGTTTAAGAGGGATCTCGTTTCCTACAAAAGGCTCCCCCGTATTATAAACATTATCAAGCAGCTCTATAAATCCCTGTCCCTCAACCTCCGGCAAAACATCTTTGACCGATTTTCCAATTACATTTCTATTACCTACCAGTTTTAAATAATTTTCATTGGCTATCTCAAAGATATGTTCAGGTCCTCTAAGAGTACAAATTGCAGCGGGGGCATTAGAGAGAATGTCATTAAAAATCCTAAGGAATTTTCTTTCTTTTTTTGCAAGATTTGCAGCATTCTTACGCTTTTTAAAAGAAAGCAGTAAAATCCCACCTCCTTCCGGGGTTTCCATTTTACTGGCATTAATAAGAAACTGTTTCTTTTCGGGTGTTCCCAGATATATACTAACAGGTAAACTTTTCACAGGATCGCCGGACTTTACAAGATTTTCCAATTCCTCCCGAAGCGGCTGTATATCAAATTGACCATTGTTCAAATCAAAGAGCGACAGGTTTACCCCAATAGGTTTCTGCAGCGTAAACTTATTGGAAAAATTTTGGTTCCAGCACAGGATGCACAGGTTCTCATCCAGAATAATCAATGGCTCCCTAACTACATTTACAATCGTTTTTGCCAAATTATCTAAATGTCCTTCTTTTAACCAATCCCCGGTTTTATCCATTCTATAACTTTAACCTTTTTATCTTGAGCGTTCTAAAATCTGCTAAGATATTATATTTTTTGTTTTGTAATCCATCTTTTAAGTTAGATATAAGACTGAAAACCCTTTAAATTAACGTGTTCCTGAACCGCTATTTTTAAAAAATTCTTCCTGATATGCAACAAATGAATTTTCTGGTTGTCTTTTAAAAAAGTCAATCAATGAAAATCATCATCATCACATTGCTCATGTTGGGCAGCCTTACAGTATTTTCCCAGGAAAATGACAGTATTCCCCGAAAAAAAGTTTCCATTCCCCGGATAGAAGACGCCCCAAAAATAGACGGGGTCCTGGATGAAGCCGCCTGGGAAAATGCAGGTATCGCTACCGGTTTTGTGGAACGCCAGCCTAATAACGGAAGGCCTATTCCAGATAGTTTAAAAACCGAAGTTAAGATCATATATGACGACCTGGGCATATACTTTGGGGCAACCATGAATGATCCTCAGCCGGATAAAATCATGAAAGAACTTACAGAAAGAGACCAGATAGGCGCCGATGATTTCTTTTTTATTTTACTGAATGGCTATAATGACCGCCAGCAGAGCATGCAATTTATTGTTACTGCAGCAGGGGTTCAATATGATGCCAAGATGACCAATATGAATGAAGACTCTTCCTGGAATGCAGTATGGTACAGTGCGGTTAAGATCAACGAAACAAACTGGGTTGCCGAAATATTTATTCCCTATTCTGAACTGCGCTTTCCTAAAAAAAATGTGCAATTATGGGGTTTACAAATGGAAAGGGAATTTCGAAGGAAAGGAACCAGATACAGCTGGAGTCCCATAGACAACTCAAAAGGATCTTATTCTATTTATGACGGCGAGATCTATGGTATAGAAAATATTCAAACCCCAACCCGGCTTTCTTTTCAACCCTATGTTTCCTCTTACGTTAATAATTATGACGGAAAAACACAAGTGAATTTCAACGGAGGTATGGATCTCAAATATGGGATCAATGATGCTTTTACCCTTGATATGGTTCTTATCCCCGATTTTGGACAAACCAAGTTTGATGAAACTGTACTTAATCTTTCTGCTTTTGAGGTACAATATAACGAACAACGACAGTTCTTTACAGAGGGTACAGAGCTGTTTAGCATAGGTAACCTTTTTTATTCCCGGCGTATTGGAGGCTACCCATCCGGTAGGGCTGTAACCGGAGAAAATGAAATTGTAACTTATAATCCCGCTACGGTAGATCTTATTAATGCCCTAAAGGTTTCCGGCCGCACAGATAAAGGACTGGGAATTGGATTCTTTAATGCTATTACTGAAAAAACGTATGCTGAAATAGAAAATACCCAAACCGGGGAAACCCGAAAAACGGTGGTTGAACCTTTTACAAATTACAACATCCTTGTTCTGGACCAACGATTTGGAGATAATTCATCGGTTTCCTTTGTGAATACAAATACTACCCGTGCTGATGGTTTTCGCGATG
>CAXAZV010000006.1:0-29668 GCA_963973375.1 uncultured Antarcticibacterium sp. | reverse complement strand
ATTTAGTAATCCTTTAGAGTGCAGCAGGGTTGTAATAGCTCTTCGCTGGTTATAGTAAGACTCCTGTAATTGGAAGTTCGCCTTTTCCAGGTCCCTAAGAGCATCCAGAACTTCTGTGATGGATGCCAGGTCATTTTTGTGTTGTTTGTTCACTAAATCAAAAGTAGCTTCGGCCAGTTCGATCTCTTTTTGAGCAATACGTGAGTTTTGAAGGGAGGCTTCATAAGAAAGTTCTGCTTTTTTAATACTCAAGTCTATCATTTCTTCAGCTTCCTCGATGTGTTCCCTGTATTTCTTAGCTTCCAGTTGAGACTGTTGGCTTTTTAACCTTGACTGGCCGCCATCAAAAAGATTCCATTTAATACCTATCGCAGCATACCATTGCGGGTCAAACAGTGATAAGTCATCTTCGAGTAATTCATAATGGCCTTTTAAAGCTACTTTTGGGATGAAATGATTTTTTTCCATTTTGGCTTTATAAAAAGCTGCTTTTTCTGCTTCTTCCAAAGCCATCACTTCATTTCGTTTTTCCGGAGTTTTTTCATTGAATTGCATGGCAATAAGACGGGAATCCAGAGATTCTAAAACTGCCTTTTCTTCCCCGGTAAGCTGATGCAGGACCTCGATAAGCAGGGTTTTGTTGTGGCTGTATTCCAGTTTCCTTGCGGCCAGTTGTTGTTGGGCAAGCTCTATTCTTTTTCGGCTAATTGGAGTTGCCAGGCCGTTTTCGATGGCTTTTCTCACAAAATGTTCCTGATCCTGCAGATAATTTTCAGAGGCCATTAAAACTTCTTCTGAAGCATTTACCAGGGCCAGTTTGTCATAAGTGTCTATGATATTTATAATTACACGGTCTTTTTCGGCAAGGCCTGCATAATTTAATGATGCTTGCTTATGTTTTGAGGCTTTAATTGCATTTGTAACCTCAAACCCGCTAAATAACACCCAATCTATATCTATGGATGATCTTAGGATATTTTTATCCTGAAGGTTATTAACTTCCTTCAACGGAATATTTTCAGGAAATGCAGTGTTAAAAGGAATTCCTGCCGCTTCTTTTATAAGAAGTTTTTGAGTGGCCAGCAAAAGGTTTTGGGTGTCCTCATCAAAAGAAATATCATCATCCAGCCGGGTATAACTTCCGTTTAAAGTTATTTTTGGCAGAAAGACAGATTTTGCCAGCTTTTGGTCAATCTTGGCCTTATCTGTATCTAATTGGTTAATCTTTACACTTCGGCTTTTCTCAAGACCTTTTTGAATAAGGATTTCCAGGGCAGGATCTATTTGCTGGGCCACAGAAGTAAATATTGTGAAACCGGAAATCAACACAAATAGTAAAGGTATTTTAAGAGGATTTAAATTCATTGCAGCTATTTTTTTAAAACAGTGCAAATTTCCTCACTATAAAAGCGGTTTCCTTTGACCTATGTCAAATAATGCAATTGTAGATCTTTTAAGAATTTCCCCTCCTTATGCGGCTTAGTGTTTCCTGGGTCATCCCGAGATAAGAAGCTATGTGGCCCAGAGGGACGCGGTTTGCAATATCCGGGAATTCAGTAAGCATATAATCATGTCTTTCCCGGGCCGTTTGAAACTGTATGGCACTCAACTTATTCACCACCCGGGTGAGCATCTCTGTAGAGAGTAGTCTGCCCAGTTTTTCCATATTATGGTACCTGGCAAATAAGAGATCAAGTTTTTCCCGGGAAATGCTATAAACTATAGCATCTTCCAACATTTCCAGATAATATAAACTTGGGTCTTGCTGAAAGAAACTTTCAATGCTGGACATAAATTGCCCTTCTACAAAAAACCACTGGGTTACCTCTTTCCCGGCTTCCTTAAGATAATAACTTCTTCCAACACCTTTCTCTATAAAATAGAGTTTGGAACATACCTGTCCTTTTCTTACCAAAGGGCTGTTTTTTTGCACAGATTCTCTTTCAAAATATGAAATGATATCCTCTAATTCCTTAGAAGGAAACGGAACAATATTTTTTAGGTATGTGGTAAGATTCATAAATAGGAATATTGAAAATGCTAATTCAAATGGGTTATAAAGTTAATTAAATCCTTCGGACGCTAAACAGGAGTTGGTGGAAACCTTATATTTATAAGCAGATCTTCGAGGGAGAACGTAAAGAACCGCCAGAGATCCCGACTACCTTTTTTCCGGTAGAACAGTTTTTAAACCGGGTTAACAATCTAAAATTAATTTAAATGTCCTTCAATATAAAAAGCATACCCTACTCTATATTAGAATTAGCAAGTGTTTCTGCCGGGTCAAATCCGGCGGAAACTTTTAAGAACAGCCTCCACCTGGCACAAACTGCCGAAGATTTTGGGTATACCAGATTTTGGCTCGCCGAACATCATAATATGGTGAGCATTGCCAGTTCTGCTACAGCGGTGCTTATAGGTCATATCGCGGGAGGCACCCAAAAAATAAGGGTAGGGTCAGGCGGGATTATGCTGCCTAACCATTCCCCGCTTATTGTGGCCGAGCAGTTTGGAACTCTGGGATCGCTTTACCCCAACCGTATTGACCTTGGCCTTGGCCGTGCCCCGGGGACAGACCAAATTACCGCGCAGGCTATTAGATCAGACAGGATGCAGGCAGTATATAAATTTCCGGAGGAGGTGAGCCAGATCCAGCAATATTTTTCTGCTGAAAACCATTCTTCAAAAGTGCGCGCAACTGTTGCAGAAGGGGTTGAGGTTCCGGTTTATATTCTGGGTTCCAGTACAGACAGTGCGCACCTTGCTGCCGAAAAAGGTTTGCCTTATGCCTTTGCCAGCCATTTTGCCCCGGCGCAACTCTTCGATGCCCTCAATATTTACTATAATAATTTCAAACCTTCAGCCAAATTAAAGGAACCATACACCATTGCCTGCGTAAATATTATCGCAGCCGATACTGATGCTGCAGCGGAAAGGACCTCCACTTCCCTTATAAGAATGATGTTTGGAGTACTTACAGGAAATATTGATTATATGCAGCCTCCTTCAGAAATGACTGCTGAATTAAAGGAACTTTCAGAAAATCCCGCTTTTCAACGAATGCTTAAATATGCCTTTATTGGCAGCAAAGAGACCGTAAAAACGAAAACCGAAGAATTCCTTAAAGCCACAGGGGTGAATGAGATCATGGCGGTTTCTCATATCTACGATCACAACGACAGGCTGAGGTCTTATAAATTGTTTTCTGAAATTATGAACGGGAATTGATCTTTTGATGTAATGATCGTTTGATGATAATATGGTACCGGGGCACACACTTTGTACCGGGAGCAAACCATTTCATCTTACTCTAATTAAAGGGGAATTTGCCCAAAATTTTCCAGGTTCTTCCGTCATGACCAAATAAATAGAGATGGTGCACCGGAAAAGTTTCCCTGAACTCCTGTTTCTTAAAAACAGGCCAGGCTTCATCAAATTTCTGTCTTTTCAAATCCCGGGTTGCTATGGTTATATGTGGATGATATTCTCTCTGTGGTTTACCGGGCAATAGTTCCTGTGCATTTTCATAAAGCCGGTTACAGAGGTCATTAAGCGCAATACTATTTAATACGTTAATAAAGATCACCCGGGGTGGAAAGGCACCAAAACCATTCAATTGAATTTCAAAGCTGTAAGTGTTAGCTGCTGTTTGCCTTATAACTTTGATCAAAGCAGGCTCCTTTTTCTGTTCAATCTTAAAGGGTGGGATGAGGGTAATATGCGGTGGTAATTTAAGAGCGCGATGTGCCTTATAGATGGTTGCAAAACTATTTTTGATCTCTTCTAACTTCCGCTTTAAATCATTTTCGGGAACCAGGGCAATGAAAAATAGTTTCATACCACACTTTTTAAATTGATGATTATCTCTACATATAAAGTTATATAATATTTCACCAGGGGATTATATTTTAAAAAGTTGCGGCATTTTAAAGGGTTTCAGAAGGGAAATTGAGAAAAATTATATTTAGGGACCTTTGGCCAAGTTCTTGAACTCCATGGAACATAACCATAAAAATTTTATAATGTTTAAATCAAAAAAGATCGCAGGCTTGGTGTTAACAGTTTCAATGTTTGCAAGTACTGCAGTTTTCGCCCAGAGTCCTCAACCTCCGCAGCAACAGCAACAGCAGGTTGAAGTAAGCGATGCCGAACTGGAGAAGTTCGCTACCGCTTTTCAACATGTGCGTGTAATTTCTATGGAAGCTCAACAGGAAATGTCCGGGGTTGTAACAAATGAAGGAATGGAGATCCAGCGTTTCAATGAGATTCACCAGGCAACCCTGGACCCTGAAGTGGAAGTAACGGCGACGGAAGCTGAAAAAAAACAACACCAAAGGATAATTACCAATCTGGAAACCATCCAGGCAGGAGTACAGGAAAAGTTGGAAAAAGTCATTGGAGAGCAGGGTATAACTCCCGCAAGATATGAGCAAATAGCAATGGGTCTTCAAAACGACCCTGCATTGCAGGAAAGGCTAAGAAAGACTTTCGAGGAATAATAAATATCCCCTCAATTTAGGAAAAGGTGACAATGGGTCACCTTTTTTTTTGCTGTTTTTTTTAAATTAAATAAAATCTTAAGGGGATTACAAATCATACTCCAATAAAGATCTCCGGGATCTCTTCAAGCTTAAAATCCCACAAAACAGGAAGCAGGTAATAAATAATCAGGCTTATAAGCAGAATGGAGAAGAAGTTCATCCAAATCCCGGTTCGTATCATATCCGGGATTCTTAAATAACCCGAACCAAATACCACTGCGTTTGGCGGAGTTGCCACCGGCAGCATAAAAGCGCAGGAGGCTGCAAGTGTGGCTGCTACCATAAGCAAATATGGATGTACATTTAAAGCAAGCGCCATTGGAGCCAGAATAGGTAATAGCATCGCGGTAGTGGCAAGATTAGAGGTGACTTCGGTCAAGAAATTTACCGCAGTAATTAATATTAGTACCAGCAGGAAAAGCGGAAGGTTTTTAAGGCCTACCAACTGCTCCCCAATCCATATAGCCAAGCCTGAATCGCCAAAAGCTTTAGCAAGCGCCATTCCTCCACCAAATAAAAGGATGATCCCCCAGGGGATCTTTACCGCATCTTCCCAATGCAGTAATCTTCTTCCGGGTTTATCGGCCGGGATAACAAATAACAACACTCCTGCCGTCATAGCAATAATGGTGTCATCTAAAAATGGTAAGTATGGGGTAAGAAGAAAAGATCTTGTGATCCAGGCAAAAGCGGTAAGCCCAAAAATTACAAGCACTTTTTTCTCCTGAAGGCCCAGTTTTCCTAATTGCGCGAGAAGGCGTTGAACCTCGGCCGTACCCCCGGGAAACTCTTTTTGTTTAAAATTAAAGGCAAAGGAAGTGAGGTACTTCCAGCAAATAAAAAGCATCACAATAGAAACCGGCACGCCCAGCATGGCCCACTGTAGGAAACTAATCTCGATGCCGTACAGTTCCTGTACAATCCCGGCAAAAACCAGGTTTGGAGGGGTGCCTATCAAAGTGGCGATACCACCAATAGAGGCGCTATAGGCTATTGCAAGCATGAGGGCTTTGCCAAAAATGAGGTTTTCATCTTCCCGGGTATTTGGATTGTCCTGCAATTGCTGAACAATGGCTATACCTATAGGCAACATCATTACAGAGGTAGCTGTGTTGGAGATCCACATGGATAAAAAGGCTGTGGCAACCATAAATCCCAGAATAATGGAACTTATGTTGGTGCCAATAAGCTGAATAATAGACAGTGCAATACGTTTGTGTAAATTCCATTTTTCAATTCCTATTGCAAGCATAAACCCTCCCAGGTAAAGAAACACGTACTTATGCCCAAAAGCAGCGGTAGTGGTTTCAATATCCAAGGCGCCGGTGAGGGGGAACAGGATAATGGGCAGGAGCGCGGTAACTGAAATTGGAACAACCTCTGTTACCCACCACAATGCCATCCAGATTGTAACGCATAAAACATCCCAGGCATTTTCCGGCATTGTCTCGGGATGGCCAACAAATTGTAAAATTATAAATATGAGTGGTCCCAGGAGAAGGATCCCTGTTTTAAAAGGCCTGTTCATAAAAATCTAAAACTTGATATTTTTAAACTATTGCGGGGAGGCCGTTTTCGCGTAATCCAATACAGCGTTCCACACTCTGAATACATTTTGATAACATATTTTTTCGATGTCTTCATCTGAATATCCTCTGCGCAAAAGTTCAGCTATCAAATTA
The DNA here is from genome assembly GCA_963973375.1 of uncultured Antarcticibacterium sp. Taxonomy (GTDB): domain Bacteria; phylum Bacteroidota; class Bacteroidia; order Flavobacteriales; family Flavobacteriaceae; genus Gillisia. The sequence goes on along the minus strand of CAXAZV010000006.1, from coordinate 23,445 downwards.
GGAAAATGGGATACATTCTTAAGGCCTTCAGGAAGGGAATCGCCCACCCCGTCATAATCTGATCCCAGTCCAACATGATCTATTCCTATAAGCTGTACCACGTGGTCAATGTGATCTGCTACTTTGGCTACATTGGAGAACTTATAAGGATTCTCTTTTCTGAATTGTTCTATAAAATCTTTTGCAGCCGGATCATTTTCAGTTAAACCTTGTTTTTCCAGCTCGCTTTTTAGTTTTTCATTAATTCTGTTACCCGATTCCTGGGAAGACGAATCCAGAAAATCTGATCCAAAATTGATCTGGATCACTCCGCCATTTTTTCCCAACGCTGTGATAAGCTCATCGCTCATATTCCTTTCAAAACCCGGAGTGAATTTTTCGGCTGAAGAATGCGAAGCGATCACGGGTACTTTTGTTACTTCCATTACATCGTGGAAGGCATTATTTGAAATATGGCTTACATCTACCATGATCCCAACCCGGTTCATTTCCTCTACCACTTTCCTCCCGAAGGCACTAAGCCCGCCATGGGTAGCGGTGGTATCATAGGAAGCATCAGTGATCTCATTGTCTGTCGCGTGAGTAAGGGTGATGTATCTTATACCGCGCTTAAAGAAATATTCCACATTTTTTAGGTCTCCTTCAATAGGCGCTCCGTTCTCCATTCCCATAGGCAAAGAGATCTTTCCCGCCTTGAAATTCTTCTCTACCTCTGCAGGACTGTTGGCCAGGGCAAAATGTTCAGGATATGTGGTTGTTATGGATTGTACCAAATCTATTAGGGAATCGGCCAGGGCTTTAGCCCCGCCGGTTTTCTGTAATTCAGAAGGAATATAAACGCTCATAAAGGGGGCGTCAAGTCCTCCTTTTCTGGCCCTTTCAAGATCAAAATCACCAATCCCGGCATCTATGACCGTACTGCCATTCTCTAAGTTTATAAGGTCTATTCTTTCACTTTTTAATCTGTAAGGAAGATCAACGTGGCCATCTGTAATTATAAAAGCATGAGCCAGGGAATCTGCTTTTCGCAGCAAAGCTTCTTCTGCAACTTCTTCATTATTGGTTTCCTTATTTTGGGTGTCATTTTTACAACCAATCAAAGCAATGGCAAGAAATGGCAGGATATGTTTAATTTTCATAAGTATATTTTTCTAAAGTTTAAGGTATTCATTTTTGCTGAACAAAATATTTTAGGATTTATAAAGCCCGGAAAGAGATTCTTCCGGGCTTTATTTTTATTCCAGGTCTTTTACATTTTTACTCCCGGAAGGTTTGCCGGTTTTTTGGTTTGCCATAAGAAAGGGGTAGCTTTTTTATTCTCAGGATATATCTCATCCAGTGTTCCGGCATCATATATCACCCCATTCTTTATCACATATTTTACACTGTTGCTGTTCCTTATGTTTTCCAGCGGATTCTTATCCAAAATAACTAGATCTGCAAGTTTTCCCGGTTCAATACTTCCCAGGTCGCCGTCAAGTCCAAGACTTTCAGCACCCAGAAGGGTTGCGGTTTTTAAAGCCGTGTGAGGTTCCATTCCACCGCTTTGAACACTCCAAAGTTCCCAGTGATATCCAAGTCCCTGTAACTGGCCATGGCTTCCAATTCCCGCGAGGCCACCCTCCTTAACAAGATCATTCATGAATTCAGCATGTTTTTGAAATACATGCTCTTCTTCCATAAACCAGGCGCCTCTTCTTCTTGATTTTGAAGCAAGCTCTTCATACGGAGTAAAATATTGCAGTTTTGGATCTTTAAAAGGCTGCTCTGTAGCGTAATAAAATTCCTCTGCCCAGGGCCCTCCATATGAAACAAGAAGGGTAGGGGTTACAGCCATTTTTGATTGCGCGATTGATCTTACTGCGTCCTTATATATGGGATAAATAGGCAGGGAATGTTCATGACCGGGATACCCATCCAGTATTTGGGTCATGTTTAATTTAATATCCAGTCCACCCTCTGTGGTTGGCATCAATTCAAGTTCTTTTGCCGCCATAATTACCCATTGCCGCATTTGCCGGTTACCTACCAGGTACATTTTGATAGACTTGGTATTGTAATACTCACTATACTGTTTTAAAACATTCTTGGTGTGTTCAAGATCCTTCAGCTTATATCCCCAGAATCCAACCCCTGGACCGGTACTGTAAACTCTGGGGCCGTGCAGCATTCCGGCAACTATCATATCTGAATATGTCAAAATATCTGTAGTGCCCGTTTGGGGGTCGCGGGTAGTGGTTACCCCATAAGCCAGGTTTGCACTATAGATCCATACCTGATTTTTATGCACCTCGCGGTTGGGCCACATATGGGCGTGCGTATCAATAAATCCCGGCGTCACCGTTTTTCCTGCGGCATCAATTTCTTTTGTGCCACTTGGTACAGTTAAAGATCCGGTTGATCCCACAGCTTTAATTCGATTATTCTCAATAAGGATATCGCCGTTCTCTATTACTTCATCCCCTTTCATGGTTATAATGCGTGCATTTTTAATAAGTGCAGTTCCCTGTGGGATAGCCCGCCTGAATTTCAGGTCAATCTTATATTCATCTGCAAGGAAATTTTTTTCTTTTTCATCCTTCTTTTTTTCCTCTGTTTTCTCTTCTTCGGTTTCGCCTTTTTTCTTCTTTTCTTCTTTTAATTTTTCCTCAGCTTTTTTGGCCACCATTACGCTGTCATCAAATACTTTTGCTTTATCAAGATCATAGATAAAATGGCTGGAGCCCAGAGACCAGTGCACTTTATTGGAGCCAGATGACCAGGCAGGGAATTCCCCGCCAATCTCGGTAAGCTGTTTAGCGGGAAAGGAGGCTTTCTCCACATTTGCTACAGAGACTTCTGCAGTAGTGCCAAATCTTGGGATAAGCACTGTATATATATCATTGTTGATCTTGGCCAGCGCCCTTTTTCCATCGGGAGAAATTTTTATTTCTGAAGGTTTGGAGGCTTTATCCTGTGATTCGTTATAGTCTTCTACTTCACTAAGAATATGTTCATGTAACACATCTGAAGCTCCAAAGGTAGTAATACCTTTTACCTTTAAATGTGTTTTTTCATCGGTTCCATCCCATCTAATTGAGATCAATTGATCTTCCTTGTTTACATAAATGCGGTCATCTACCGTAGTGAAATGGGGGTAAAGACGTCCTGTTGATTTAGCGATTAGGGTTATCTCACCACCATTGGAAGGGATCCAGGCGAGATCTTCCCTGGCCATGGAATCAAAACCACTGTTGGAGGTTCGGTAATTTTCTGCAGTACCCCTTGTAAATGCTATGCGATCACTCTTGTAGGACCAGGCTGGGTTGCTATAAATTCCGGGAGATTTTGTAAGTCGGGTAAGGTTTCTTCCGGTTACGCCCACTTTGTACAAATGTCCTTCCTGTGTTTCCCAGGTTGTAAAAACAATTTGCTTGCCGTCCGGAGACCAGGCGGGATGCGCTTCAGTAAAATCATGGTCGGTAAGCCTGCGAGCTTTACCGTTAGGAAAATCCATCACGTACAACCTGTTAAGTGCGGTAAAGGCAAGTTGTTTTCCATCAGGCGATGGAACTCCATCTCTTATTTGTGTTACCTGAAATTCTGGGGTATCTTCTATAGGATACTTAAAAGATACGCGAGGTCCCAGGTCAATTTTAAGGTCTACTTCAAAGGGGATTTCTGTTGCCTTCTTTTCCTCTAAAGAGATGCTGTAGATCTTTCCACCGTAGGAGGCGATAAGAGATTTGCTGTCTGGTGTGAAGGACATTGCGGGCAAAACTCCCAGGGTGGCTATAGACTCCTGGTCATCACGTTGCACGGGATAGGCCAGCCAATTCTCATCGCCGGTTTGCAAATTCCTGGCTACAAGACCGGTTTCTGCTTCAAATCTACTGCCATACACCATCCATTTTCCATCTGGTGATAATACCGGGGTAAATGCCGACCCATAACGGGAGGTGACCACTGCGGTAGTCGCATCTTCCATATCGTAAGATCCAATTTGATATTGGGGTAATTGTGCATTGTAATTCCATCCTCCCGTCCTTCTGGAAAAATATATCGTCTTCCCGTCATGGCTAAAGGCAGGATCTATTGTTTTAAGAGTAGCGGGTTCTTTTATCAATTGGGCCCCGCTTCCACCATCCTTATGGTAGAGGTATAATTTAATGTTTCGTCTTCCTTTGGCTCCCACAATATAATCCCCGTCCGGTGACCAATCTGCCGAAAAGTAATTCTGGTTGTTATCTTCAGTCACCTGTTTCATCTCCTCTGTTGCAAGATCCATGGTCCAGATATTATCTGAGCCGGTTTTATCTGAGATAAACACCAGGGACTTCCCATCAGGACTAAATTTTGGGTGCACTTCATACGCCATGCCCTTGGTAAGTTTTTTAGCTTTTCCTCCGGTTATGGGAATGGAATAAAGATCTCCCATCATATCAAAAACTATCTGCTTCCCGTCCGGACTTACATCCAGGGAGATCCAGGTGCCCTCATTGGTGGTAAAGGCAATGCTGCGTTCTGGTTTTAAAGGGAGTTCTTTGGTCTTAACGGTATCCTGAATAGCGATACTGTCCTGGGCGTAAGTTGTAAGACTTCCGGTTAAGAGAAGAGTCACCACAAATGCAAAAAATTTGTTCATGGAGTGGAGTAAATAAGTGAGAATATATTTTTAGCAGCAATATAGGAAATTATATCACTTAAAGAAGAACCTTAAAATGCTTTAAAGCAGGACAATGCAATGACTTCTTCGGAAAACAAAAATACAAGGAGAAGTGTGGGAATAATGGCATAGATTTTCTAAAACATAAAAAAAGCACCCAATTGGGTGCCCTTATATTATTAATTGCAAAGAAATTTAAACCACTATTTGTTTTTGGCCAGCAGCATCCCTGTTATTTCGGGAAATATCTTCTACCGGTTTCAAATTCTTTCTTCTTTTTTGGTTTTCTATCAGGTTATAAGCAAGATAACCAGCGCCTACAACCGCACCTATTCCTATTCCTACAACTCCACCTCGTCTAATAGCCGTTTTACCTAATTTTAAAGCCAGGGCTCTTTTTCCCCATTTCATTCCTTTATTCATTATATTGCTCATAATATATATATTAAGATTAGTTACTCTTGATTCTTGTTGTACTAATATCGGGGATTATTGAAGGAGTCCCTGTTAAAAAGGACTCAAATAACAGAGTTTTAACGACTTTGAATAGGCAAAACAGCTAGGCTCCAGGCGGATCTTTTCTACCTGCCTTCTCAAAATAATTAATAATGGTAGGTGCACTTAAGCCGTGTACCACCACCGAAATTAGGATCACATAGGCGGTAATAGCATAGAGTTCAATTTTGTTGTCAAAATCATTGTACTGAGTGAATGCCCATGCAAGATAGAAAACAGAACCAATCCCCCGAATACCCAGAAAACTTATGGCCAGTTTGGTTTGAATTGAGTCCTTAATACCTGCCAGGCCAATGAGTCCTGCGAGCGGCCTTATAACCAACACTATCAACAATGCAAAAAATACCCCTTTCCAGTCGGTAAGGGTGAGGAGACCATTCATAATGGAACCCCCAAAAAGTATGATCCATACTACCAGCAGCAGCCGTTCTATTTCGTGTATAAAATCGTGCATTTTCTTTTTATAATCACCGCTTATTTTTTCATAATATCTAAGGGTGATACCCACGAAGAACACAGCCAGGAATCCGTAACCGTGAAGAAGCTCTGTAACGCCATAAGTCATAAACGTAAGTGACAGAGAAACAAAACCATCAAAAGTTTTAATTCCGGTTACCACATTCAGGCGGTCCAGCAGGAATCCAATTAAACGGCCTATTACAATACCCAGTGCAATCCCAATAATTATTTTGAACAGGAGCTTGTCCCAGAACCAATCAGAGAAATTAAGAGTTGCCCAACCTCCTGCCTGCGCCACCATTACAGCCAGATAAGTGAAAGGAAAAGCCATCCCGTCATTAAGTCCAGCCTCTGTAGTAAGGGTAAACCTGCGTTTATCTTCAGGTTCCTTTTCGCGGGTAGGTTCCTCGAGTTGGATCTCGGCGGCCAACACAGGATCTGTAGGAGCGAGGATAGCAGCCAGTAAAAGAGATGATGGAACACTAAATGCCAGAAAATAAACTCCTAAAAAATAGGCGGAGGCGATACAAATTGGCATTGTGATAAATACCAATAATAAGGGCCTTTTCCAGGCGCGGTAAGAGAATAACTCACCTATTTTTAATCCGGCTCCCATTAGGGAAATGATTACAATGGCTTCAGAAAAATACATTAGTCCGGTGTCATTCCATAGCGGATCCGGCCAGCTAAGGGGAGTTCCAAGGAAATAAAGGAGGAAACCAATAAACAACAAAATTATTGGGAAACTAACTTTTATCTTTTTTGAAATGGACGGGAGCCAGGCCATCACCAGCGTTGCAAATCCCAAAGCAGCAAGGATTAAATAATGTTCTTCCATAGATTTTAAAAATACCAATTAAATCTATGCAGCGGTAAAGCCTTAGGAAAAGTGTAACATTTAAAAATTTACCGGTAGGTAGGAAGGGAAAAATCTCTTTTACAAAGGAATGATCTACATCATCATTTTTGGATGAACAAAAAAGTAATTTAGGGGGCATTGTGGAAACCAAACAAACCGAAGTATGAAAACAGGTCTAATCATCATTTTTGTGATACATGGCATTTTGCACCTGGCGGGATTCTTTAAGGCTTTTCATAAAACAGAGGTAATAAAGCTTGTGGGCTATATTTCAAAGCCAATGGGCTTTTTGTGGTTTGTTGCCGCTTTACTTTTTTTATTGGTGGCCATATTGCTTGTTTTCAATAAACACGGGTGGGCCTTTTTTGCAATTGCCGCGGTTGTGCTCTCTCAAACCCTCATAATAATCTCCTGGCAGGATGCCAAATGGGGCACTATTCTAAACATCTTTATTTTGCTGATAAGTGTAGTAGCCCTGGGTAGATTCCATTTTGAAAATATGGTTGAAAAAGAGGTGGCAAATATGCTGGAGGATGTTCCCTCTTCTATTTCTACAGTCAAAAATGAAGATTTAGGCCATTTACCACGCAGTGTTCAAAAATGGCTTACGGCCACAGGTGTTATAGGAAAGCCGGAAATAATTTCAGTCCAGCTTACCCAAACAGGGGAAATGAGAACCGCGCCAGCTAGCAAATGGATGGCATTTGATGCTACGCAATATTTCAATGTGAATGATCCCGGTTTCAACTGGGCCGTAAATGTAGAGGCCTTTCCGGGGATCCACCTTTCGGGCAGGGATAAACTTGCTTTTGGAAAAGGAGAAATGAAGATTAAATTGCTATCTCTTTTTAATGTGGTTAATGAAGCCGGGAATGAAAAGATCAATTCCGGAAGCATGTTGAGGTTTTTAGGTGAAATATGTTGGTTTCCCACAGCAGCATTAAATGAATATATAACATGGGAAGAAATTGATGCCTTAACAGCAAAAGCTACTTTTCGCCAATATGATGAGGAAGTATGGGGAGTTTTCACATTTTCTGAAGACGGGGACCTTTTGTCCTTTGAGGCTGAACGATATTACGGGGGAGGGGACAAGGCAGCAAAATATCCCTGGCTCATTGACGTGCTTGAGTATGAAGTATTTAATGGAATTAAGCTACCGTCAAAATGTAAAGTAACCTGGAAATTACCGGAAGGCGATTTTGAATGGCTCAACCTGGAGATCACCACTGTATACTATAATATTTCACCTACTTTTTAATTGATAATTTCGGCAGAAATTGATAAAGGCATGATTTTTAAGTAAGAACCTAACATAATGGAGTTATTAGATTTAAAAAAACGCTCCCCGGAAAACTGGTTCCGGGGAGTGTTTTTGCCTTATTTGCTTAGCAAAAGAAGTTCGCTGCACACCACCTCTGTGATATAACGCTTCTGGCCCTCTTTGTCTTCCCAGGAACGGGTGGTGAGTTTGCCTTCAACGGCTATCTCTTTTCCCTTGTTCACAAATTGTTCAATGATCGCCGCGGTCTTTCCCCAGGCTACCACATTGTGCCAGTCTGTATGTTCCACTTTTTCACCATTTGCATTGGTGTAATTGTCATTGGTGGCAATAGAGAATTTTGCCAATTTCTTTCCGGTTTCCAGATTTAAGATCTCAGGATCCTGTCCTACTCTTCCAATCAACTGTACTTTGTTTCTAAGTGCGTTCATAATAATAAAATTTAATGGTTAAACAGTTAATACTATTGCATCTCTTGATCCAACGGTACAAACTTATATCAGTGGAGAAGTGGGATTCGGTTGCTAAGCATTTACTTACGTTTGCAAACGTTTGTAGTCGTTTGTAATCGGAAAAATTAGCTATATGACTTATGTCGAGGTAAATAAAATTCTTAGTAAGAAACAAAGAGGGTAAAGATTAAACTTAAAGTTTTACACCCCGGTTCCCGCGCTTTTCAGCAAAATAAAAATGATAGCAAAAAAATTTTACAAGAAAGGACCGGAAGCTGATAATGCTCATATTTCCTGCGTTTTCTTAGGAGTATCTTTGTTGTAGTTAAATCCTAAAGCTTCAAATATGACAATCAACATACAATATGTGAAGATGCCCTTTAGCGAATCGATGACAGAATTCGTGATCAATAAGCTGAATAAATTGGGAGATAGATACCATTGGATCGTAACGGCCAAAGTATTTTTTAAACGAGAGAACGATCCTTCCGGTAACGGCAAGGTTTGCGAAATAAAATTAAGTATGCCCGGGTCAACTATATTTGCATCAAGCAGTGAACAAAATTTTGAATTAGCCACAAAAGAATCCACCCTTGAAATTGAAAGACAGCTTAAAAAAAGAAAAGCTGTTTTAAAGGCCCATTAATCCGCCGAATCGCAACCGGCATTTGTTTTTAATTGTTAATTAGGTTTGCAAACCCATTGAGAAATTCAATGGGTTTGTTTGTTTAAAACAAGACCTCCCGAAAATCCCAAACCTTCCAAATGAATAGGATGAGGAAGCCAAAGGCCACTATAAACTCCATAAAACTAGAGGCCAGAAAACCTATAAATGAACCAAAGGCAGCTTTGAGGGCGAGTTTCCGGTCGCTGTTATTCATTATTTCTCCAATAAATGCCCCAACAAATGGGCCTATGATCACGCCAAAGGGAATGGGAGCAATAAGGCCTGCAACCAGGCCAATGGTAGCGCCTATCATACCGGCGCGGCTACCGCCAAAGCGCTTGGTTCCCAATGCAGGAATGATCCAGTTGAGAGCGTAAATAAACAACGCTATTATGAAAGTTATTCCCAAAAACCAATAATCCATTGGCAGGGAAGGGGCAAGAAATAAGAGCAATAACCCCAGCCAGGAGACCGGAACGCCAGGGAGCACCGGCAGAAAACTGCCCAATATTCCAACTATCATTAAAACACCTCCCAGACTTACTAGCAGCAGATCCATTAATTCAACCGGTTTTTAAATTTTGGATTTTCAGAAGGGTCATCTAAGTTTTCAGTATTTTTTGCCGCCTTTCGTTCCCTGATGAATTGTAAAAATTCTGCAATCTTCTCATTAGAGGCCGAATCCAAAAATTCGTTGAATTCCTTTCTTAATTGGTCTTTGTCCTTACTGTCCATTTGTTACATGCCTTTTTGAATGTGATCCTCAAAAATACATATTTTAAAATTTCAGCTTTCAAAAGAAAACCCTAAATAAAACTTTCAACTAAATTATTAGGTAAAACTAAATACTTAGTTTATATTTGATATTGTACTTAATTATTTAACTATAAAAATCACCCGTTATAAACACCTTTCTTTCGGGAAGGGTCGGGGAGAGCCCATATGAAACAACTCACCAAAGCCGAAGAAGAGATCATGCAAATACTCTGGCAACTTAAAATAGCCAATGTCGCAGAGGTCATTGAAGAAATGCCGGAGCCCAAGCCGGCCTACAACACTGTTTCAACAATTATCCGCATTCTGGAAAGCAAGGAATTTGTGGGCCACGAGAAACAGGGGAAGGGATACAATTACTTCCCACTGGTTGATAAGGAAACCTACAGCAACCAAAGCATGAACAAGCTTATGGATAATTATTTTAACGGCTCTTTTAAAAGCATGGTTTCCTTTTTTGTAAAAAAGAACGACCTGGATACCAAAGAGCTTGAAGCTATATTGAAAGAGATCAATAAAAAAGAAGAATAATATGATAGCTTATATTCTAAATGTCGTTCTGTTTCAACTCCTTTTTTTACTGGTGTATGAAATCCTGCTGAAAAAAGAAACATTTTTCAATTACAACCGCTGGTACCTGCTTGCAACATCTGTGATTTCGTTGTTGTTGCCCCTGGTAAAAATAGAAGCCTTCGCATTTTTAATTCCTGCGGAAGTTTTACCCGGGATCTCCACGATCTGGCTGCCGGAGGTTTTTATAGGAGAAGCACGTGCTGTAGCTCCCACTTCAAATATTGCGGAGGCCGAAGTGTTTAGGATGAACTGGTGGCTTTTAACCTATGGTATGGGAGTGGTGACCAGCTTGGCAATTTTCCTTAGGAAATATCAAAATTTAAGCAGACTATTCAGGTTCAAAACACTTTCTGCTGAAAGAGATGTGCGTATAATTGAAATTCCCAATTCCACTTTAGCCTGTACTTTTTATAAGACCATTTTTCTGGGCGATCAACTTACTGAAGGAGAAAAGCAGCAGATCCTCGCTCACGAACTGGTTCACGTACGGCAAAAACACAGTCTGGACCTTGTTTTCTTTGAACTGTATAAAATTATTTTCTGGTTCAATCCGCTTGTCTACATATACCAAAGCAGGATCTCAACCTTACATGAATTTATTGCAGATTCTGTTGTGGTAAAGACCACAGAGAGACGAAGCTATTATGAGCAGCTTTTAAATTCAGCTTTTAACACCACAAACATTTCATTCATCAATCAATTTTTTAATCATTCATTAACCCGGCTTACCGTTTTGGGGAGGACCATAACTTTTGGGATTTACGGCGGGCAGGTCAAAAAACGAATTCTTATGTTACAAAAATCACAGTCAAAAACAATTGCAAAAGCGAGGTTTATAATTCTGCTACCCTTAATTATGTTAATGCTTACATATGTAGCATGCTCGGTAGAGAAATCTCCGGCAGAAGCTGAAACACAGAAAATTGAGGAGCGGGCACTATACATAAAAGTTACCGATTTTAAAAATCAGACGGCTGAAGAAAAAGAGAAAATTGCCAATGCTCTTGAGGAAATGACCTCCACTTCAAGCTATGATCAAGTTCATATCTCAGATGGGAAAAAGACCGTGATCATGTCTAAAGATCCCGAGACCGGGCGGCCTCAAATTGTAATTGAAAACATTCAAGGAAGCACAAAAACTGAAGGTAACCCAGATTTTCTTGACAATGTTCCCTTTGCAGTGGTAGAAAACGTGCCTATATTTCCCGGCTGTGAAGATTTGCCTGGCAATGAGGAGCGTAAAAAATGTATGGCAGCTAAGGTTTCAGAATTCGTAGCAAGAAATTTTAATACAGGCCTGGGAAAGGAATTGAAATTAAAAGGAGTTAACAGGGTAATCGCGGTGTTTAAGATTAGTTCTGAGGGGAATATTACAGATGTTCGTGCCCGCGCTCCGCATCCGGACCTTGAAACTGAAGCGATAAGGGTGATATCCAGCCTACCTCAAATGACCCCGGGGGTACATGAAGGAAAGAATGTAGCAGTTTCCTACTCCTTACCCATAGTATTCCAGGTAGCGGAAAGTGAAAACCCAAAACAAGGTCAGTAGTTAATTTATTATCAATTAAAAACACCCGTAAACAACATCCTCCCCTTGGGGGAGGGTCGGGGAGGGGATGATATGAATAAGTGGTTTTATATATTTATTTTGTTAGTGGTAAAGGCCGGGGCGCAAACCCCGGCTTTGACCGTTGCAGATAGTCTATACACAGTTGGCAATGCCGGGGAAGCCATTAAAACTCTGGAAGAGATCTCTCCAAAAACTCCCGCTGTATATTCCAAACTTGCCAGGTACCAGAGTGCCACAGGAAATCTGGATGCCGCCCTTATCAACTATGAAATTCTACTAAGTCACGAACCAGGTAGGGTTCTTACGGCTATGGATTACGCCGCAACCCTTGTTAAAAAAGTCCGATTAGAGTCGGCAGATAGTTTGTATTCTCTGCTTTCTGAAAGCTATCCTAAAAATGCCAATTTTGTTTTTCAGCAGGGAGTAATAAGGGAATTACAGAAAGACAGTAGTGCGATAGACTATTTCAAGCAAGTTATACAACTCGACAACACGCACCGGGAGGCACTGTACAAATTGGCCAAAAATGAGTTACAGCGCAAGCAATATGATATGGCGGTTTTTTACAGCCAGATGGGTTTGGAAACTAACCCCGCCAATGCCTCTCTTCTATCAATTCTTGCCCAATCCTATATGCGCCAAAACAATTATGAACTTGCTATTCCCGCCTTTGAAGAAATTATAAAACAGGGGCAGGGCAATGAATTTGTGCATTCCCGGCTGGGTTTCGCATATTATAATGAAGGTTTTTTTGAGATGGCGATTCAAGAATATAACGCGGCCCTGGAATTTGAGGACCGGAATTCTGATACTCACTATAACCTGGGAAAACTATATGCTCTTACCGGAGATCTTGAAAAATCTGAAACCCACCTGCTCATGGCGATCCTTATTAAAAAACAGCCTGTAGATGCAGAATACTTAAGTTTAGGATTAACCTACAAACTTCAAAAGGACCACAAACGCGCCCTGGAATATTTAAATAAAGCCCTGGAGGAAAACCCGGGAAATGAGCGCGCCCTTTATGAAAGAGCGATAGCAGCCGATAATTATTTCAAGGACTTGCAAACCAAAATTGAGCATTACCAAGCTTATTTAAATAAATTTGAAGGTAATGGAAATGAAGACATGCTTTATTTGGCAAAAACCAGATTGAGCGATTTGCGGAAAGAACAGCACCTGAATAAGTGATAATAGCCTGAAAAGCCTTTCATTCCCCCTACCCAACGCATCCAAAATATTATAAAAAATTTGGAATTGGTTCATTTTTGGTGCATTTTTACATCAAATTATAAATATTATGTCAAGACAAAGTATCTCATTTACAAAGCCTAACGATGAATGGTTGAAAGCTCAGGTAGATAATTTGGAATATTCCAGTAAAAGTGAGTTAATTAATGATTTGATAAGACAGGCCAGAAATCAACAAGTTCAAATTGATTGGATAAGAACCAGATTGGAAAAGGCTGAAAAAAGTGGCTTTACTGAAAATAATAAAGATCAGATTTTAGCAAGGTCTAAATCTTTACTTAATGGGTAAATACAGATTAAGTATTGTTGCTCAGGAAGACCTTATTAGAATACACCAATATGGAACAAAGAGATTTGGAATAAATCAGGCGGATAAATACTTTGAAAGATTTTTTAAATATTTTGATCTTATTGCCGAACAACCCTTCACATTCGAATCGGTTGATTATATAAAAAATGGTTACAGACGATGTGTTTGTGGGGTGGATACTATTTATTACAGAATAGAAAATGAAACCGTGGAAATTATGACCATAATAGGAAGGCAGGATATAGAAAATATTTAACCAAATATAGATTTAAAAATAAAATTAATTACAAAACATAATCGCAATGCTTTTGGATGTTAGTTGGGTATAACAATTTCAGAGACCAGTAATTATTATAGTTATAAACAAACCGCCTAATCTTCCCGGTCCTGCCCTTCCTACTCCTTTTAACATAAATAATATGTCAAACGAAATGAAAACCGTAGAAGACTATTGGAAAGAATTTCAGGCAAAGAATCCTCATTATCGGGAGGAGGATCAGCCTAAGTCATATTACTATTGTGACAACAAAAAAGATGCAGATGAATGTGCGGAATTGGTTGTGCAAAGAATAAAACAAGCCACATCAACCTCAGTTTGGTGGTTTAAAAAATTTAATGAACAACTTCCTGGTCCCGGAGACCTGGCGATAATAACTAACTGGGATGGCGTGCCTAAGGCTGTTGTAAAGACAACCCGGGTTGAAAATATCAAATATAAAGATATCACCCCGGAGTATGCAATTATCGAAGGAGAGGGAGACAAGAGTTTGGAATATTGGAAGGATGTTCACTGGAAATATTATTCCAATGAAATGAAAGAGCTTGGCGAAATTCCATCCGAAGAAATGGAAATTGTATGTGAATATTTCGAAACAATTGGTTAAATAATTTTAGGTAATATCCGGTTGGGGCCCCATCCATAGCAGGTAAAGCGGGGAATTATTCAAAAGATGAATTGTAGGCCTATCACTATTTTTTAATTTACCCAGTATTTCAATCCAAACCAGTTATAAATTCTGGAATAGACTTGAAAATTTTAATGTGTGAGGGTTGGCTTGTGCTGTCCAGAGATTGTATGCGTGCCCCAAGCAGGTTTAATTCCCTTGGATGATCTATACAAAGTTCGGCTTCAAATTCTTTTATAAAATCGGTCACCTCCCTGGGAGAAACGGTTAGATAGCTTATGAATTTAGGATTGGGATGAATTTCCAGTAAATATTTCAAGTCCTTAATGGCAAGGCTGGGTCCAATGTAAATAGTCTTCTGTTTATAAAAAGTAAGCTCATAATTAAGGTAAAGCAACCCCAGGTCATGAATTTCATTTTCTGGAAGAAACAAAACATATAGGTCTGAGTTTGTATTCCCTGGCTCCAGCACAGCAATATTTTCATTAACTTTTTGCTTGATAAGCATGGAAATAAAATGTTCGTGCACCGGCTTTATACTATTTGTTTGCCATAGTAAACCAATTTCTTCCAGCAACGGAAGGAAAATTTCGAGAAATATTTGTCTAAAGGATTTAGTTACAATTAATTGCGCGTAGGTTTTATTAAAAAGATCTTCGTTGAAACCCATCATCGCAATTTTAAAAGAATTAACCGCCCTGTGTTGTACACTTTTGGAAGCCGCAACACTTAGCGCCAGGCGCCCGGCTTCTTCATGAGACATTTTAGAGATCCTTGAAATTTTATATCCGTTATTGTTTAAAAAGCTAACGTTTAATATTCGTTGAAGGTTTTCGACACTATAAGTCCTTATATTGGTAGAGGTTCTTTCAGGGTCAAGAATATTATAACGTTTCTCCCAGATACGAATAGTATGGGCTTTGATACCGGTGAGGTATTCAAAATCTTTAATGCTGAAAGATTGTTTAATAAAGTCCATGAGCGCTGATAAAGTAAAACAAAACTAAATAAAATATTAATTTACAGAGCAGAAAAAGAAAAATCATATGGATGGAAGAATGGAATTTCAAAAAATTATATTGGTGGCTAAAGATTTTCTTACTGTATTAAAGTTACTTTGTAATTAATATATATTAAATCTACTATTGAATGGACTCTGAAAATAGACCCTATGTTCTGGCAGAAACTAATTGGAAAGAGGTGAATAAAGAAAAATTTTCTGTGGCGATCCTACCATGGGGAGCGACCGAAGCCCATAATTTTCACCTTCCTTATGGCACCGATAATTACCTCGCCGAAGCTGCTGCCATTGAAGCTGCTCGTAAAGCCTGGCAAAAAGAATGCAAACCCTTGGTTTTGCCTACAATACCCTTTGGAGTAAACACGGGGCAAATGGGTGTAAAGTTTTGTATGAATATGATGCCATCTACACAGTTGGCGGTTTTAAAGGATGTAGTCCAGGTGCTTGACACGCATGAGATAGATAAATTGCTTATTATCAATGCTCACGGTGGGAATAATTTTAAACAGATTATACGGGAACTTAGCCTGGTATATCCAAAGGTTTTTATTTGTTCTTTAAACTGGTGGCAGGTTACAAATTCAAAAACGTTTTTTGAAGAACCCGGTGACCATGCGGGAGAACTTGAAACCGCGGCGATGATGCATCTTGCACCGCACCTCGTACTTCCCTTAAGTGAGGCAGGAGAGGGAAAATCCCGCTCATTTAAGATCAAAGGTCTTAAAGAAGGCTGGGTGACCGCCCAGCGGGAATGGATAAAGGTGAGTGAAGATACTGGGGTGGGGGATCCAAAAATGGCCACTGCTGAAAATGGAAAAGCATTCTTCGATAAAACTACCGATATAATTGGGGAATTTTTGGAGGAACTCCACCATGCAAATGTAAATGACCTTTATGAATAACAGCGATCCGGCAGTTAGTTCCAAGTTCTTATAAATTGAGGTTCTGCATAAAAAGAGTTCCCTGTAACAAAAATGTATTTTGATTTGTTTTGCGTATTTTTGAGCTGTAATATTCCTGAAAGATCCCTGAATGAGAATAAAATTACTCCTGCTGTTTTTCATTGGTTTGATGGGCTGCAATAATTTTGATACCAAGAAGATCACCTCAGAAGAAGTTTTGGAGCTGGAAAGCAAAAGCCTCAACTGGAGAGAGGTAGATGAATATCCCACCTTTGAAAATTGCAAAAATATCACTGAGATTGAAGGGGCCCGGGAATGTTTTGAAGCAACCGTGGCAAATTCGGTAAATGCGTATCTGGCCCGCCAGGAACCCATAGTAACACAGTCCATAGACGATACTGTATTTGTTCACCTTGAAATCTCAAAAACCGGCACTCCCACCATAGAATCTATTGAAGTTGATACACTGGTTACCAACCAGATCCCCGAACTTAAATTGTGGATACAGCAAAGCATAGATTCGCTTGCTAAGATATATCCCGCCAGTAAAAGAGGAATCCCGGTCTCAAGCGTATTTAAAATGCCAATTGTTATAAAGGCAGAGTAGGACCTGGGGTATTTCCAGGAAGCTTATCAAATTAGGAAAGGCGAGGACTGGAAAGTTAGAATGATTTGAGTTTTCTAAAGATTGGTATTTAAACCAAAACCCATTACTAATTTCACCGTTTAAATTCTCTACCCTTCCAGTCATATTTTTTGAACATAGATAAAATTGCTACCCCTGTAGAAAAAAATGGATACACCAGGCTGCTCCAAAAATAATGGCGTAGCACATCCTTCCTTTTAAAGAATTTTGCTGCTGCATACAGCAATAGGAGATCTGCCAAAAATTTGAAAAGAAAAGCGATGAGAACAGGCGTGTAAGTAACTATTTCCAAAAACGCGAGCACACACCCGGTTATTAGGCTAAAGTTCATTAATAACACTGTCAGACCAGTTGTTTTAGCAAACCAACTTGTATATGCGGGGGTTTTAGCAGCCCAGCGTATGCGTTGGGAAATAAGGGCGCTTAGATCAGGTTCAGGTTTAGTAAGTACAATTGCTTCCCGGGATTTTAAAAAAACAGTCTTAAGTTTATGCTGAACAAATTTTTGCAGCAAGAAAACATCATCTCCACTTGAAATTTCCCCGTTTCCCAGAAATCCTCCTACCTCCAAAAATGCCCCTTTGCTATAACATAAATTAGCCCCATTACATATAAATGCCTTTTGAAGGCCAAAGCCACCCGCCCCTGCAGCCTGAAGGCTGAGAAGATCCATTTCCTGGAAAGCCCGGAAATATTTCATTCCTTTTTCCTGTCGTAAACTTTTTGAAGGAAAAACATAGGTTGAGAACATTACCGGCCCGGCAATTAATTGAGCTCCTGTTTCTTCTATCTTTTCATTAAAACTCTGCAACCATAATTCCGGAACTTCACAATCGGCATCTGTGGTGATGATATAATCAAAAGCTGCATTCTTGATAGCGGTAGTGATCGCATCCTTTTTGGGTGATCCCGTTATCCTTAAATTTTCCAGAAGGCTCACTTTAAGCTGTGGATTCTTTTGCTTGAAAGCTTCGCATAGTTCCCGGGAAGCATCCCGGGAAGCATCATTTACCAGCAGGATCTCAAAGAGGGAGGCGGGATACTTCAGCTTTAACAAGGAGTTGAAAAGCAGCGGTAAGTTTTCGGCTTCATTACGGTAGGGTATTATAATGGAGAATCCTGTTTTGGTGGGAATATTCTTAATAGAAAATTGAGCAATCTTCTTCCATCCGTATAGTAATGCTCCTATCAGAGACACATAGATGATACTTATTAATACAAATAAAATACCCATAAGTTGCTTTTAAGCCCGTCTTCAAATATAGGAATAGCTAAGTAGAATTGTGTAGCTTTGTGAATGGAGAAGGGGCTTTAAAGAATAACTCTTAAGTACTTACATTTAAGCAATTGCAATTGGTGAAAACCGAAAGAATCATTTTAGGTATAGATCCCGGGACTACTATCATGGGGTTCGGACTTATAAAAGTGGAAAATAAAAAAATGCATTTTCTGCAGCTCAATGAATTATTGTTGAGCAAGTACAGTGATCCTTATATTAAGCTTAAACTTATTTTTGAACGTACCATTGAGCTTATAGATACTTATAATCCAGATGAGATCGCAATAGAGGCGCCTTTCTTCGGAAAAAACGTTCAATCCATGCTAAAGTTGGGAAGAGCCCAGGGAGTGGCTATGGCAGCGGGCCTCTCCCGCCAGATCCCAATTACCGAATACCTTCCGAAAAAAATAAAAATGGCCATAACCGGAAATGGAAATGCCAGTAAGGAGCAGGTAGCTAAAATGTTACAAAGCCTGCTCAATTTAAAGGAATTGCCCAAGAACCTTGATTCTACAGATGGTTTGGCGGCTGCTGTTTGCCATTTTTATAATTCAGGTGCAGTGAGCGTTGGTAAGAGTTATTCGGGCTGGGATGCATTTGTGAAGCAAAATCCGAAGAAAATAATATAATTTGAAGATTTGAAAATGTGCTAGTTTGAAAATATTATACGGTTCAGTTTTTTAAAATCTCATAGTCACATTAAACCAAAATTCTCAAATTCTCAAATTAAAAAATTTTCAAATTAATGTCCGGTATATACATCCACATCCCCTTTTGCAAACAGGCCTGTCATTATTGTGACTTCCATTTTTCTACTTCAATAAAGAAGAAAAGGGAGTTGGTAGATATGCTGTGTAAGGAAATATTGCTGCGGAAGGAGGAATTGCCGGCAGGGGAATTGCAAACTATTTATTTTGGAGGAGGAACACCGTCATTGCTTTCTGCGGAAGAATTGGAAATGATATTTGACACTATTTATTCCAATTTCACTGTTGCCGAAGATGTTGAAATAACCCTTGAAGCCAATCCTGATGATCTTTCGCGAGAGAAGCTGGAAATGCTAAAGTCCGTAGGAATAAACCGGCTTAGCATTGGAGTGCAATCTTTTTTTGAGGAAGATCTTAGGTTGATGAACAGGGCGCATAACGAGGTGGAAGCATTGCAAAGCATAAAAATGGCGAGGGAGTATTTTGAGAATATTTCTATTGATCTTATTTATGGAATTCCCGGGTTGGGAGAAGACAGATGGAAAAAGAACATCCAAATTGCTTTAGATCTGGGGTTACCCCATTTCTCTTGTTATGCGCTTACTGTAGAGCCTAAAACAGCCCTTAAAAAATTCATTGATAAAGGAATTATGAAGCCGGTAGATGATGATGCAGCACGGCTTCATTTTGAGATCCTTACCCGTACTCTTATAGATGCTGGATATATTCATTATGAGTTTTCCAATTTTGGAAAACCCGGTTATTTTTCCAGGAACAATACTGCCTACTGGATGGGGAAACCTTACCTGGGAATTGGACCCTCAGCGCACTCTTTTAATGGAAATAAGCGAAACTGGAATGTGAGTAACAATACCCTATATATAAAATCTCTGGAGAAAGGAGAAATTCCCTCCCAGGAGGAGGAATTGAATATTACAGACAGGTATAATGAATATGTAATGACCCGACTTCGAACTATGTGGGGAATCTCGCTCACAGAGGTAAAAGAACTGTTTGGGAAA
Source organism: uncultured Antarcticibacterium sp. (assembly GCA_963973375.1). Classification (GTDB taxonomy): domain Bacteria; phylum Bacteroidota; class Bacteroidia; order Flavobacteriales; family Flavobacteriaceae; genus Gillisia. Next base: position 3,605 of record CAXAZV010000006.1, on the reverse strand, counting down.
CAATATTATAATTATTTATTGGAACAAGCGCAACCCCTTTTAAGCGGTCAATTGCTGAAACTGGAAAAAGATCATTTTCATGTTACGAAAAAAGGAAAATTTCTGAGTGACGGCATCGCTGCCGATTTGTTTTTGGTAAATTTGGAGGAGTAAGCAACCGCTGTGGAAATCTGCTTTTAATCTGGGGGGGGTGGAGGATTTATAATTTGAATGGAGATGAAATGGAATAAATAGAGGGTAAGCAATTTTATGAAAGCTAAAATAACAAACGATCACAACACATATATAATTGATCTTTCCAAACCCCTGGATATATCATTGAGCCTGAGGGGAGATGATAAGAATCCTGTAGCCTGGTACCTGGATCATCCAAAAATTTCACCGGTAAGGGACGGCGATTTTGTGGGAAAGGTAAGTGAAGGGTCATCAACCAATTTCAATAATGTGCAATTTAATCCGCACGCTCACGGCACTCATACCGAGTGCGTGGGCCATATCACCCGGGAATTTCACAGCATTAATGACAGTCTTAAAACATTCTTTTTTACCGCCCGGCTTATAAGCCTGGAACCAGAAAAGAGGGGAGAGGATATGGTCATTACCGAAGACCAGTTAAAGAGGGAATTGAAAAAAAATGAAGTGGAAGCAATTATTATTCGTACCCATCCTAATTATATTGATAAGCGCTCCAAAAAATATTCCCATACCAATTGGCCTTATCTAGAAGAAAAAGCAGCCAGATACATTAGGGATTGTGGAATAAAACATTTATTAATTGATCTGCCTTCAATAGATAAAGAAAAGGATGAGGGAAAATTACTGGCACATAAAGCATTTTGGGATTACCCTAAAAATACAAGATTTGATGCAACCATTACAGAGCTTATTTATGTGCCCAATAAAATTGAGGATGGCGATTATATTCTAAATCTACAAGCCGCTTCTTTTGAGAACGATGCAGCCCCTTCCAGGCCCGTTTTGTATAAGCTGGAAAATGAATTGTAACAAACGGGAAAATATAGATCTAATTGTAAAATATAATCCTCTTTTAAAAATGAACAAAATTTTAAAGCTGGAGGAACTGGCGATGTTCCTGGCAGGGATCTTTGCCTTTAGCTTTCTTCCTATTGCGTGGTGGTGGTTCCTGGTACTTCTATTCATTCCGGATGTAGGAATGCTGGGTTATCTTCATAATTCCAGGACAGGGGCTCTTATGTATAATTTATGGCATCACAAAGGACTCGCGATTGGTTTGGCAATTGCCGGATTTTATCTTAATGACCTTTATTTACAGGTGGCGGGAATTATTATGTTTTCGCATTCCTCGTTGGACAGGTTGTTAGGTTATGGACTTAAATATGATACCGGATTTAAATTTACCCATTTAGGAGAGATCGGAAAACAGGAGGCTACGGTTTAGAATTAAGAACTGCCAGGCATCATCTAAAGGTTGTTTTATGTAGGAGCGCACAACCAAGAAGAATTCCGGTTAACCACCCCGTCCCCGCTACAGCGAGCCTTTTAGGCATCTGGGATTAAATTTTTAGTTCTTTATTGATTAAAAAAACTTTAAAGCTCCTTCCCTTTTTTTAAGGGAAGTTGGATTGAGCGGCTCCAATTATCTTTAGAGCAGGACCTCTTACCGCTCAAGACGGAAGGGTGACTTGGTTTATCTGAGTAATCTTAAATACCTCTGTTAGGTCCCCATCAGCTAATTAAACAAATAAAAAAGCCGCTCCCTTGGGAACGGCTTTATAATATTTCTGAATAAACTTCAGAATAAAAACTTATCCAAGAGCTACTCTTTCAAATGCAACTACCTCAAGACCTTTATCTAATGTCTTAACGTAATCTGTCACACTCATTTTGTTGTCTTTAATATAATCCTGATTGATAAGGGTGTTGTCTTTAAAGAAACGGTTAAGCTTTCCTTTTGCGATGTTGTCCAACATAGCTTCTGGCTTACCTTCCTGTCTCAATTGATCTTTTGCGATCTCGATCTCCTTGTCAATGATAGACTGGTCTACACCTTCTTCATTAAGTGCAACAGGATTCATAGCAGCTGCCTGCATAGAAACATTTTTTGCAACTTCTTCAGCTCCGTCAACCTTTGCAGAAAGACCTGTAAGAACAGCGATCTTATTTCCTGCGTGAATATAAGAACCTACAAATGGAGCTTCCAATGTCTTGTACGCGCCAATTTCTATCTTTTCACCAATAACTCCTGTTTGCTCAGTCAATTTGTCCTGAACTGAAATTCCTTTGTAATCTGAAGCCAGTAATTCTTCTTTTGAAGAAGTTGAAAGTGCAAGATCTGCAAGGTCTGTCGCCAAATTAATAAAGGCCTCATTTTTTGCAACGAAATCTGTTTCACAGTTAAGGGAAATGATCACACCTCTTGTAGAATCTTCGTTTACCCTTGCAATAGCGGCACCTTCACTTGAATCTCTGTCGGCTCTGTTTGCTGCAACTTTTTGACCTTTTTTACGAAGGATCTCAATTGCTTTGTCAAAATCCCCTTCGGCCTCAACTAATGCTTTTTTACAATCCATCATACCGGCACCGGTAGACTTTCTTAAATTATTTACTTCTGCGGCGGTTATATTTGCCATGATGTTTAAATTTTTAGGTTTATAATAAATAAGTCGTTTAGTTTTTTATAGAAAAAAGAACTAAACGACTCATAAAGGATATAGATATGTTACTATTCTTCTTCTTCAGTTGAAGCACTAGCTTTGGCTACAGTCTCTTTTTTAGACTCTAACTTAACATCTTTTTGAGCCTCTTTCATTGCTTTTTTGTCTTCAGCATCTGTAGAAGGAACTTCTACTTCTTCTGAAGATTTTTTAGCTTTTGATGCTCTTGGAGTTCTTTCTCTTTTTTCCTCTTCATTACCATCTTCATCTTTGGTAGACTTTCTTTCAGAAAGACCTTCAATTATAGCATCAGAAAGGTAAGAAACCACTTTGTCAATAGATTTGGATGCATCGTCATTTGACGGGATCACGAAATCTACCTCACGCGGATCAGAATTGGTATCAACCATCGCAAAGATTGGAATGTTTAATTTTTGCGCTTCTTTAACAGCAATGTGTTCACGGGTAATATCTACTACAAATAATGCAGCCGGAAGACGGCTCATATCTGCAATGGAACCTAAGTTTTTTTCTAACTTAGCCCTTAAACGGTCAACCTGTAAACGCTCTTTTTTAGAAAGAGTATTGAAGGTACCGTCTTTTTTCATCCTGTCAATAGAAGCCATTTTTTTAACGGCTTTACGAATGGTGATAAAGTTGGTAAGCATACCACCCGGCCATCTTTCAGTGATGTACGGCATGTTAGCTCTTTCAGCCTGATCTGCAACAATTTCTTTTGCTTGTTTCTTGGTAGCTACAAAAAGGATTTTTCTACCACTGGCTGCGATCTTTTTCAGGGCCTCACCGGCTTCCTGCATTTTCGCAGCACTTTTATATAGGTTGATGATGTGAATCCCGTTGCGCTCCATATAGATATATGGGGCCATGTTTGGGTTCCATCTTCTTGTAAGGTGACCAAAATGTACACCTGCATCAAGTAATTCTTTTACTTCTACTTTGTTTGCCATT
>CAXAZV010000005.1:0-29696 GCA_963973375.1 uncultured Antarcticibacterium sp. | reverse complement strand
ACTTTCTGATTTTCAACGAATTAAAAACTGATGAAATAAATAAGTTTATCAAAGACTATTATACATCCTATTTAGATATTGGATATTTAAAATCATCTATTCAAAATTATGTAAGCTCTTTTGATAATCCTTATTACCATTTTTCTTATATTTCCTTCTGTATCAGTTTAGAAAGTGTGGTTAATGGTAACAGTGAATTGCTTTATAGGATCAGAAGAAATTTGGCTGTTATTTGTGGAAAAGACGAAAAGACAAGCCAGACAATTTACAGAAACTTAAACAAAATATATAGTCTAAGAAGTAAAATTGTACACGGTTCTCCATTTTCAGATGATAAAGTTTATGAGTACATCAATTATCTTCAGTCAATAGTTTCAAAAATGATTATTGAGTTAATTATACATAATATTCTAAAGCTCGATGATCTAAATTATAAATTGACCAGTTTAGGTTTTGGTGACAGAAATAAAATCTCGGAAAATTGGACAGAAACTGAAATTAACGACAATATAGAATCCATAATATATGAAGAACTACAATAACGTATGCCAACATCGGTTCACCCCAAATAACGGGTTATATAGAAAAAACTGTAATTTTAGAAACCAAGTAAGAAAAGGTTAAACTGACAATTCCGCGTCCCTACTCCCGCAACTTGCGTTAACTGTAACACTTTATACAAGTGTAATAACCTATGGAAAAAACAAGAAAAGATATTATTATTTCAGGTTTAATTGATAATGAACTTGAATCAACTGACAATCAGGAAAAGTATTTAGCTCTTTTGACCTCAAGAATTGACGAGAATAGAAAAACTATGAGAAGGTATGGCTCTTTAATGATTTTAATGGTTTTTTCCTTCTATTTAGCTTTGATTACCAAAATTTCGGAAATTTCATTAGGCCTTTTTAAATTAGAAGATAATTCAATTGCAATTCTCTTATTACCTTCCATCTTCTCATTTTTATATTATAGATATATAGCGGTTTGGGATGAATTAGTTGACCAAAAGCATATCTATTCTAATATTACATCTAAGTTATTTAATATCGAATTTGATTCTTTATTAAACGATAGAATAAGATTTCACTCCTTAATTGAATCAATCATAAGTCATCACTTAAACGAAAAACCCAAGGTCTTAGGTGTTATTATATATTTATTGTGGCTTCCCATTGCTTATGGGATAATTATGTCTCCGTTTATTTTTATAATTTATTCAATTATTAATATTTATAGAAAATTTCAGATGAACACTCTACTCGAATGGCTATTATTTTTAACTCCTATAGTTATTAGTTTCTTTACAATCGTATTATTAATAAAAAGGAGAAACTCTGATATTAATAAAAGAAAATCAGTTACTAATGATTAACTCGAGTAGGATGTTAGATAGTAATATGTTTCCTCAACACTTTATTCAATAAAATAGTGACTGTCCTCATGACTAGGGCAGCAACTTGCGATACGATAAATTTGTTAGTGATTATAAAAAATTTTAATTCTAATGCTTGTATATAAATACCGCGGAGGTGATAGTAATATCTTCTCAAGAGATTTGGAAGCAATTGAAAATAACGAATTTTATTCAGCTTCAATACAAGATTTAAATGATCCTTGTGAGGGAATTACGGATACTCGAAGAATTCAAGAACCGTTAAGATTTATCGGAAGAAAAATTGGCATGGGAAAGAAGGAAGATTTCGATATGCTTGATTCAAATACAAATGAGGTTTTATCAATAGATCGCTCTAGAGGTATTTACTCACTTTCAAAAAATCATCTTGATGAATTGCTGTGGGCCCATTATGCAAATTCACATAAAGGATTTTGCTTAGCTTATGATTTGGACAAATTATTATTGAACATTGGTTGCAAATACTATTATTCGGATAATGTGAAATATAAAAAAAGTCCACCAAAAGTCGGATTTTTTGATATGTTCAATGCAAAGGAAAAAAGAATGATTGCTAAATATGGTTTTTGTAAATCCAAAAGGTGGGAATATGAACAAGAATTTAGAATTATTACAAAAAATATAGGTCTGCATAGTTATTCTTCCAATGCCTTAAAAGGAATATATTTTGGGTACAAAATGGAGGATAGGCAGAAAGAAATAGTAATAGCCAAATTAAAAAATAGAGAATTAGACTATTATCAAATCAAATTAGAAAAAAGCAGCTATAAGCTTATATCCCAAAAATATTATCAATGAAAATCTAATTATTACGGTTGACTGCATTAAAACTAAATAACCGATAAATTCGCTTCCCCAATTCCGATATGTGCGCCGCCCTGTGACGGATCAACCTTTTTAGCTAAAAGCCAAACTATAAGCAATGAAGATTCAAGAACTAAGAGATTACCAATTAGAATTTGAAAAAAGTATAGGTGATCACCAGAAAGGCTTTAAAAAGATAAATAAAAAACGAAAAAAATTTATTAGCGATTATTCAATAGAGAAATTAAAAGCTCTTTCTAAAGAAGAATATGAAATAGGAAGGCAGGATCATAGTACATTTTGCTATAGAATAGAAAATGAACTGAATGACTGGGGTAATATTCACGGTAGCACAGCAAAAAAATTTGGCCTTTACTATGGTACTCTGGGTGATGATCAAAAAAATAAATATAGAATTGGAAAAAAAAGTTTTGGATTTGAAACGGAGGAAGCTTTTAAAAATATTATCAATTCAATTGTTAATCTGATTGAAAATAGAAAAAACATCAATGCTTTAAAAAAGAATTTAATATCACCAATGTTCAAGGGGAAAATTTTATCAGTTTACTTCCCAGGTGAATTCTTAAATATATTTGCAGCTACCCATCTAGATTATTTTATCAACATATTGGGCTTATCTAATTTTTCGGGATCTGAATTAGATAAACAAAATTTGTTAATCCATTACAAGAATAATGACCCCATTATGAAAAATTGGACTATCTATCAGTATAGTAAGTTCCTTTACACTTCTTTTAAAAGTCCAAATAATGAAATTGATGACAAAAAAATTCCAAAAGAATTAAAAAAATTTAAGGACAAAGATTTCCCTCCAATTGAAAAAACAAAAGCTGAGTATGTGGATTTGAAAACTGAAAAGTTTTCCTCAAACCCTAAGGGAGGAAAAGCTGGAACTATAGACTATTTAGAACGTGGTAAAAGAAATAAAAAAATAGGGGACCGAGGGGAACAAATAGTTTTGCAAGCAGAGATAAAGTTTCTTCGTGACAATAAGAGATTTGATTTAGCGAATAAAGTTGACCCAGTTTGTAGAAAAGATGATAGTGCAGGATTTGATATCCTTTCCTACGATTTGAATGAAAATGAAAAATATATAGAAGTCAAAACTACTATAGGAAAAGTTGGGAATAGGTCAATGTATATAAGTGCCAATGAATTAAAAAAATCGATGGATAAGGAAAATTATTATTTCTATATGGTTTATGATGCTGATAGCTTAAAACCCAAAATATGGAGTATAAAAAGTGAAGAATTATTGAATGATCAAAACATACAGAAAGAACCGGTTCTTTTTAAAATCAGCTTAAAAGCTCGATGATTATAACTGAAAGGTGAAAAATAACACTTTTTGCTACTTTTAAAATACTTTACTACCGGCATTTTTTCGCTCATATTTTTTTTCTCACATAATTCTACAGCGTTTTACTTTTTCTCCAAATTCTTGTATTAAAAAACAGAAAAGATGTAGAATTTAGAGATGATTTCCTTTTCCAGATATTAAGATTTTATTTAGATTTACTGAGGTTGAAATTCTGAAAAGCTCAGCTTTTTAATTTTTCTACGTTTAGGTGTGAATATTCGCAAATCCCTACCGCGTAATTACTTCACCAAAAGATACTTATTTTCCATTAAATGAAAGATTACTAACTGAATAGCATATAAATGCAAGAGAAGATTATTGAAAACATTGTAAAGCTCCGGGCAAGTGTTGCTTTCCTGGGAGAAAAAAATAAATGGTGGCAGACCAAGTTTTTTGATTCAAGTTCAAAGGAGTTTTTAACATATATTTTCCCCAGATCTAAAAACCCTCAATTAACTCAGGCCGTGGAAGCAATCCAACACAAAGTTGATTCTGAGGTTGGAGCAAATTATTATCACCTTTTCCGCCTTAAAATCACTTATGAGGAGTTAATTAAGGATAGGATAAATTCCGTGGTTTTAGATAAGATCACATCAAATGAAGATGCTGAAAATATCCTTTCACAAATAGCCGGTGGTGTCGCTATAGATGAAGCTCCGGGCCCAAAGAATATAGGAACTATTGATAATCTAGATGAAAGCTTGATTCAAGCCTTCGCAGCAGAATATTTAGCTGCCTTTAAAAATCAATATGTGGTTCACCCTTACTTGAACTAGTTAAATGAGTAAAGAAGTTACATATAATTCTAATCTTTTAAAAGGCACAGGGCTCATCCAGGAAATGTTGATTCTCATTGATACATATGAATCTGGGGAGTCTCCTCTTGAATTTCAGAAGAGGGTTTTGGAGGAAGGTCTTTTATCAAAAAGTACAGATACCCGCACAAAAGATATTGTCGGAAATATTTTCAAAGATCGATTTCTTGAGCAAAGCATAGATGTGCCGAAAGTTATCAAGTCTATGAGGGAGGAATATGTAAGTATGGATGTCGTGACTCAACTGTTTTTAATTTACACCTGTAGAGCAAATCCAATTCTGGGGGACTTCATTCGTGATGTCTATTATTCCAAGATTAAAAAGGGGCAGGTTGAAATGAACACAGATGATCCAAAGGAGTTTATTCAAGAAGCTATTGGTGATGGTAGAATTCCCAGGAAATGGGCTAATTCAACCATACAGAAAGTTTCAGAACATATTAATGCTTGTCTTATAGATTTTAAATTGATTGAAAGAAATAAAACAATCACCTTAAACCCCATTCTCGACCTTACAGCAAATTATTTAGCCCATGAATTACATTTTCTTGGGTATTCAGACAATGAGATCTTGGAGCATAATGACTGGAAGTTGTTTGGAATTGAGCGGGCCGAAATTGCTCAAATCTTAGAACGTCTTTCTTTTCGAGGGACATTTCTTTTTCAATTCTCAGGAGAACTTTTAAAGATTGGCTGGAAGAATAAGAATTTTCAAGAATTTATAGAAAATGAATGTAGATAGTAGATATCGCGAATTATTAGAATATTTGGTGGAACCTCAGGGCCATGATCATTTAGGTGGTAAAACCGTTTGTTATTTGACTTTTGATGTGAGTGAAATTCAAACCGTGAAAAGGAGATTACGAGAAGGTTGGATTGAGGTAGCTAAAAACAAAAATTTAGAGCCGGAAATTCTTTCGCTGCATGAGGTATTAAAAGATTTTTTTGAAAAGGATGATTATAGGATTGAAGCTGGTAAAGATGCGGCAGAAGATAAATATGAAATGGAAGAAGTCTATGAAAGTTTAGGGGAAAATCTTCGCAACAAAGAGATAATTGAAGATGCTATACTTGAAAAACAGGAACTGGTTAAAAAGAAAAATAACGGAATCCTAATGATCACAGATCTTGAAGCAATCCATCCATTTACCCGATTTGGACCTATAGAACAAAAAATATACAATAAACTTGAGATCCCTCTTGTAGTTTTTTATCCTGGCGAGAGAAATGGTTCTGCATTGAAATTTCTTGGTTTCTATCCTGAAGATGGGAATTACAGATCAAAACACTTTTAAGCGCATTAAAATGACAAAGATTAAAGACCTTTTTGGAACCGATAAGAACATCTATAGACCTATAGATAAAGTAATCACATTTGGTGATGCCTCAAAAATTACAGAGGCAGTGAATGCTGCTAAGTTAAAAAATGAAATATCAGAATATGTAGTTACAGATAATCTTAGGCAGAATTTTGAAAAGATTTCTGACGCTCTTTATAGCGGAATTGAAGGAGGAAGCCATGAGATTGGAATATGGGTTTCCGGTTTCTATGGTTCAGGTAAGAGTTCATTTGCAAAGTATTTAGGATATGGGCTTCAGAAGGATTTTAAAATAGAAGGACAATTTTTTCTAGATAGACTTTCTAATAGGATTAGCTCTTTGCCAATTACTCAAACCTTCAAGAATATAGTTTCAAATTATGATCCAGCTGTTATAATGCTGGATTGTGCCACCGAACAAATTAAAGGAGGTACCCTTCCGCCTATTCTGGAATTGTTAATTGCAAAGGTTAATCAGTTGGCGGGTTATTCTACCGACAGCCAATTAGCCGATCTGGAAAAAATGCTTCAGCAGGATGGAAAGCTGGAAGATTTTAAAAACAGAATAAGATCTGATCATGATAAAGATTGGGATGATATCAAAATGAATGATCAGTTAAGGGCAAAGGGTATTGCGGGGAATCTTGCTTCTGAATTTTATTCAGATATATGGCCAGATAGCAGATCTTTTAAAAGTACAAGGGTGGATGATGGCAGAACAGATAAACAAAAGGTTGAGCAACTGTTGGCTACAATTCAACAAGTCACAGGGAAGGAAAACATAATTTTTGTTATAGATGAGGTAGGACAATACATTGCTGCAAGTGATGGACTTATTCTTTCCATGCAGGGGACAATGGAAAATTTAAAAGACATAGGTCAAGGTAAAGCCTGGTTACTTGCTACAGCGCAACAGACATTAACCGAGGATAGTCCTACAGCCCGATTAAATTCAGATAAACTTTATAAACTGAATGCAAGATTTCCTGTTACTGCAGAAATTGAAGCTTCAGACATTAAGGAGATCTGTACCCAAAGGATTTTGGGAAAATCTACTGGAGCAACAGACAGTTTGAAGAAAATTTATAATGAACACGGGGAAAAGCTGCGATACTTTACCAAGCTTGAAAAGAATGAGCGCACGATGTATGTCAAGGATCCACTCGATGAAAAACTTTTCATTGATCTTTATCCATTTCTTCCACAGCATTTTGAGATCATTATTTCACTCCTTGGTAAACTTGCAAAAGTCACCGGAGGGGTTGGATTAAGATCAGCTATTAAAGTAATTCAGGATATTTTAACTGAGAAGTTAGCATCTGAACCTCATGCCTTGGCAGAGGCTGAGCTTGGCAAGCTTGCCACTACGTTTCATATTTATGACGTTCTGAAAACTGATATTCGTAAATCTTATAGTCACGTTGTGAGTGCAGTGGACAAAATAGTAGCTCTACATGGGGATAGTTCTTTTCAATCCAAAGTAGCGAAATCTATTGCAGTTCTTCAACTCTTGGATGATTTCCATTTATCGACAAAGAACGTAGCAGCTCTAATGCAATCTACAGCTGACTCAGAATCTCTTAATAAAGAGGTTGGTGAAATAGTTGAGGAGTTAAAGACAACAAAAGGGTGTACGCTGAATGAAGTGGATGGCCAGTTGAAATTTATGACTGATGCCATTATTAATATTGAAATTGAAAAAGATAAAATTAATCCAGGACCCCCTGAAATAAGAAAGGTTTATCAGGATATTATTAAAGACATCTTCTCACCGGTTCCCAGCGCACGGCTACAGAATTCTAAAACGGTGACAGCTGGTATAAAGTTAAACCAGAACATGAAGGTTTACAAGTTATTGGAAACCAATGAAGAGATCCAACTGGAAGTTGTTATTGAAAATGCTGCCGGATATTCAAGAACAGTGGAAGAATTGGTAAGAGAAAGTACCCAAAGATCTAATTATTCAAGTTTTTATGTTGTAGGGAAGCTAGAGAAGGATGTGGAGAATGATATCACTCAAATCGTGAAGAATGAGGCAATTTATAATAGTAGAAACAAATATTCCGATAAGGAGATCAACGATTATCTCAATAGTCAAAATCAAGAAGCTGCCCGTTTAAAGGATGAAATCAGAAGATTGGTGATACAGTCACTGGAAAAAGGAGAATTCATCTTTAGGGGTGCCAATAAACCTGTAAGCAGTTATAGTGATAGATTTAGAGAAGCTACTAATAAGAAATTAAAAGAAGTAGCAAATATAGTCTTCGAAAAATATCAGCAGGCTCCCATTGCTGTTCCCGCAAACGATACAACAAAATTTTTACAGTTTGGAGATCTAAGAAGCTATCCAAACGCCTTAAATCACTTCGATCTAGTCAAAAGTGACGGAGGGATAAACCTGAATAATGATGCTTTAAATTCTATCAGAGAATTTATCATTGAGGAAGAACAGGTAGAGGGAAGAAAACTTCTAGAAAAGTTTGACTCGGCTCCATTTGGTTGGAGTAAAGATACCACACGTTATTTGGTTGCAATTATGTTTATTGCCTCAGATATAAAATTGCGAATAGGAGGGGAAGATATAAAGGTTAAAGGACCCAAAGCTATTGAAGCGCTTAAAAATGTCAACGGTTTTAATAAGATTGCCATTTCAACCTATTCTGCAACTGAGAAACCCTCTATGGAGATGCTGGCGTTATCTGTAAAAAGATTAGCAGAATTAACTGGAGAAAATGTGGCTCCCCTTCAAAACAGGATAGCTGAGGTTGTGAGGCGCTATTTTCCATCATATCAATCTCAATACTCTCCAATTAAAACTGAACTGGGATATTTAAAACTTCCGGGCATGGATAGAGCACAAGAAGTGCAGGATGGTATTGAAGAAGTACTGAGAGGTGAGGGATCAGATGCAGCATTTCGATTAGGAAAAACTGATTCAGATCTTTTTGAAAATCTCAAGTGGATAAAAAATGTTCACCAAAAATTCCAGGAAGGGATCAAAGAAACATTTCTAGCTGCCAACAAATTAAAAAATGATATTGAGGAATTGCCGGACTCTGGTTTACCTTTAGAATTGAAGGAAAGCACCAAAGAGGATTTTGAGAAAATTGATGAGATCATGCAGGATCCAAATTTTGTTGACAGAGTGGCCGACCTTAAAGATGCAATTTCAAATATTAAAGAACTTAATTCCGATTATTGTCAAAAATTGCTTACTTCAGAAAATGAGAGAATTGAGGCACAGGTAAGACAGGTCAAGAAAAGTGCAGATTGGTCTAATCTTTCTGTAGAGCAACAAACGGAGATTGAAACAAGATTGGAAAGTTTATATATCGAGGATAAACAAGGGCTGGAGGGAATCAAAGAAACTTTAAAACTCAACTACTCCACAAATAATACTTTACGTGAGGTTAGGGAGAACATAGAGGAATATGTAAAGGAAAAAGAAGAGAAAAAAGAAGAAGAGAAAAAAGAAGAGAGCAAAGATTCGGGGGAAAAAGGGACTAAATCAAAATCTAAAGATTTCTCCAGCCTCCCAAAAACAATAACCAGCCGGGAGGATCTCAATAAGCTAATTAAGGAACTTGAAAGTTTACGAGCTGATGTTGAAGAGGGATATAGAATAGAATTAAACTGGTAAGATGGCATTAACACAAGGAGCAGTAAGCGTAATAAAATCTGGCGTTCAGGCAGCTAAAAAATTATTGATGAGGGAATTTGATTCCCAGCTTCAACAATTTTATGGAATTCGACCCGATGGGAATTGTTTATTAGTTGAAGAATTAACCTCTAAGGACGCAGCCGTTATAGAAACTGCCAGGCTTCTAAGACAGCGATTGAAATATTTAGAGGAAGGTATTGCAGATAAGAACAAATCCGCGGAAGCAGTACGGCAATTGGTTCGTGAGCAGGCTTTCACTGTTCTTAATAGATTTGCAGCAATACGAATGGCTGAGGAGCGAAACATAATAAGAGAAACTATTCGGAATGCTTATAATTCTGAAGGATTCCAGGTTTATGACCAATTGACGGGAGGAGCTAAAACTGCAGAGCAATTTTTGCGTTACACGTGGTATATAAAGGCCGTGTGTGACGAATTAGCTATTGATCTCCCTGCAGTCTTTGATAGATTTTCCCCGTATGCCTTATTGTTTCCTTCCGAAAATGTAGTCTTGGAATTACTTGAGATTATAAATGCCGAAAAGTTTTCCATCTATCGGGAGCCGGGCAAGCAACCAGTTAATCTTTGGACTGAGGATGAAACCATTGGCTGGATTTATCAATACTATAACAGCCGGGAAGAAATAAGCAAAATGCGGGATGCCTCCGGGGCACCACGTAATAGCCGTGAATTGGCCGTCAGAAATCAATTTTTCACTCCCAGATACGTTGTTCAGTTTTTGGTTGATAATACTTTAGGACGCCAATGGTATGAAATGACTAAAGGACAAACATCTTTAGTCACCAGTTGTCAATATATGGTGAAGCGGGAACAGGTAATCTTTATAGGGAAAGGAGAAGAAGTTCCTAAGGCTAAAATTGAGGGAGCTCATTATGTAGAATTTCGAAAGATTAAGGATCCAAGGGCAATTTTAATGTTAGATCCAGCTTGTGGATCGATGCATTTTGGCTTGTACTGCTTCGATATATTTGAGCAGATCTATATTGAAGCCTGGGATAAAAATCCAGATTTGATGCAGGATTTAAGGGAGAAATATTTGAGGGAGGATTTCCTAAAGCAGATCCCTAGTTTAATTTTAAGACATAATATCCACGGGGTTGATATTGATCCAAGGGCAATTCAAATTGCCGGTTTAAGTTTATGGCTGAGGGCACAAAAAACATACGCTAATTTAAATCTACAACCAGCGGAAAGACCTGCTATTAATAAAAGTAATCTTGTAGTGGCAGAACCCCTTCCTGGAAACGAAAATATATTAAAAGAATTCACTTCAAAACTGTCTGGGCCAATAGGAAAGCTTGTAAGGACCATTTGGGACAAAATGAAGCTGGCCGGCGAAACTGGTTTATTATTAAAAATTGAAGAAGAACTTAAACAAGAAATAGAACTAGCTAAACAGGAATGGGAAAGCTACAAGAACTCTTCTGCCCAGGTGACATTATTTGATGCTCCAAAAGACAGTAAAGCTGCAGAAATGGCAGCTATTTATGGCAAAGGTCAAAATATAAACAGAGACTTTTTTAACAAAGCAGAAGAACAGGTTTTAAAGGCCCTGGAAAACTTTGCTGAAAATGCCGAAGGTGAAGATGCTTTTCAAAAATTGCTCTTTGCTGAAGATACAGTAAGAGGCTTTGCTTTTATTGAATTATGTAGGAAACGGTATGATGTGGTTCTTATGAATCCGCCGTTCGGAGCCGGTTTGAAAAAGAATTTTAACTGGCAAAAAAGAAATTATCCTGCCTCTTTTGTTGATCTTCTATCGGTGTTCGTAGAGAGGGGGCTCGAATTATCCACTGGAAAGGTCGGTGCCATAACCTCCCGAAATATACTTTTAATTCCTAAACTGACAAAATTCAGAAAAACTCAGATTGTGCCTAAAATTTCAGTTATTCTAGATTTAGGCTGGCCTGTAATGGATGATGCTACAGTCCAGGCGGCAGCATATATTTTAGATAACCAGAATATTGAAAAGAATTTTATAGCTCTGAATAGGCAAGCTTATTCTAATAAAGAACAAAACTTGATTAAGGCAATTTCTAGTTTGAATGATAAAGATTTATTTATAGTGGCCAAAGCTGATATATTTCAAATACCTCATTATAGAATTCTTTATCAGCTTCCTCTAAAACTTTATAAGCTTTTTAGCCAAAAAAGTTTATTAAAAGATAATCTTTTAGAAGCAAAACAAGGATTGAAGCCAATGGATGATTTTAGGTTTGTTAAAGCTTGGGTAGAAGTGACACCAAGAAAGATAGGATCAAAACTAAAATGGAGAAGATTTGCTAAAGGTGGTGGATATTCAATTTTTTTAATGAATTTACCATCAGTAGTTAATTATGGATCCGAAGGTGCGGAAATGCAAGAAGTTAATATCATGCGACACGGTCAAGCCGCACAAGCAAGACAAGGAAGCTCTTATTACTATCGTCAAGGTGGAACTTATTCTATAAGAACAAAAAAAGATTTTGGAATTAGTGTTTTACCTCAAGGATTTGTAATTGGCGGTAAAGGTGTAATAGTTGCACCTTTTAGTAATGAAGATACTTTTTTCTCAGTTGGCTTAATAAATTCTACTTTCATTAATTTTTTAATGAAGTTACAGGCAAATGATTCACAGTACGATACTGGAATTATTGAGAGGCTACCATTTGCAGAATTTCATGAGAATGAAAGAAGTACTATTACTACTCTTACTAAAGAAATTTCAGAATTAATATCGGATTACTATAGCTATTATGAAACTTCCGAATATTTTAGAGGTTTTTTCAACATACATTCAGTAAACGATTTATATATTACTATTAAAGAAAAGCGAAGTTCAACCCACGCATTGATTCAACAACACGTCTTAAAAATCGATGAGTATGTAGATAAGGTTTATGAGGTTAATTCAAATGACTTAATCCAAATGTTATCGGAACTTACAGATCAAGAAACTTCTAAAATAAGAACATTTGATATTCTGTCTGAATTAACATTATATGATTTAGCGCACATGCTAACCTCGTTTTTGATAGGACTTTCATTTAATAGATATACAAAAAGCTCATTAGAGAACAATAAAACATTCTTGCTCGACGAAAGAGGATTTAATTTTGTTACAAATAAAAATTCATTGCCATATCTTGCTATTAAAAGTAATGGATTTGAAAAAGAGAAGATATTTTATTTAGGTACTGGAAATCCACCATCTTATTTTTCAGATAATGAAAATATTATGGAAGAAATAATAGGAATCTTAAATGTAGATTCCATGGTAGACTATTTATCAAATCCGAACGGATTTTTTAATGACCACATTTCAAAATTTACTTTACAACGAAAAGTAGCTCCAATCTACTGGCCCATAAGTACCCCTTCCAATTCATTTGTTGTACTTCTATATTATCATAGTTTGAATAAAAATACTTTCTATGAGATTGTAAATGAATTAGTTGATCCAAAAATTAATGAAGTCAAAAAAGAAGTAGAGTTTCATGAATTAAAAGGTTCGTCTGCCGAACTAAACAAATGGAAAAACTTCTACGATGAATTGCAAAATTTCAAACAGGAATTATTAAGAGTAGCACAAATACCTTTTGAACCTAATCAAGATGATGGAGTGCTAATAACTGCAGCCCCTTTGCATAATCTCTTCCAACATAGTAAATGGAAGAAGATAACAAGAGATGTTTGGATTAAATTAGAAAAAGGAGAATATGATTGGTCACATCTTGCTTACTCTATTTGGCCGGAGCGAGTGCGAAAAAAGGCAAAAATTGATCTTAGTATAGCCATAGCGCATGGATTGGAAGAGATTTGTGAGATTAAACCAAAAGAAAATAAGGAAAAGAAGCAACCAGAGGTGAAGAAAGAAAACCAAATGAAGATCAATTAAAATGATAAAGGAATACATCAAAAGCCACTTAAGGAAAAAATTAGCTGCTGGCCCTAGTATGGTAATATATGACCCTGCCTTATTTTATCATGAGTTGGTGATGGAACTGGAAGAAGAAAATATAAAAGTTTTTGATGCCTCTAAAAATGTTATTCTCGCCCGGGAGAATGCATTGGATTATTGGGTGCAAGTTATGCCTAAGAAAATGGATAAAAAACTGATAGCTTATGTTCCTTTTAAAAGACAGGAAAATTCTAACAGCAAAACCAGTGATCCATTTTCTATTTTCGCAGAAGGTGCAGCCTGCTTTCCAGATCAGGCCGCAGATCAATATGAGCAATTATGTATTGCGGCAATTCCGGACAGAGAGGAAAAGATCAAGGAATATTTCCGTCATGAAAAATTTCCGACTTTTGAATCTATAGATGCTCTTAAAGGCGGCAATGCTTACCCACGTATAAAGAATGGCCTAAGTGCATCTTCTGATAGTGAAATCTTGCTTGCTTTACTCGCTCCAACAAACCATCAGCTTGAATTTTTGGAGAGCGATAAAACCTGGTCTAAGGAATTCAGACAATTTTCTAAAGAGGTGTTAGGGGTGAATCTCCAAAAGAAAAATTTACTAGGTCTCCAGGAAGAACTTTGGTTAGTAGTACTGTTTAGCGAATTTGTTCATGATCTACCTATTGAGTTACCAGCAGCCCTTAGTGCTGTGCCGGTGGCAAAAGATTCTTCAGAGGAACTCATAAAAAAACTCTGTGATCATTTAAGAAATAGAAAGGATCTGGAAGAGCTTTATATTCATAATGCTAATAGGATTAGCCAGGAACTTTCTTTACCTGCTCGTTTTAAGAATGAGGAGCAATTAGGAAATATAAACACCTTTGCTTTTGAAGATTCCACCTTCTATTTCCAGTTTAAATTTCAACTAATAGCAGGAAACCTTGAGGAGGCAGAATCATATGTCATAAGATCATCTAATTCAATATGGACATTATATGATGATGCACGTAGAATTTCCTGGTTAATTGCTAAAAAGGCTACGGCAATGATGCGATCGATCTCACAATTAGATTCACAATTTAAAAAGGTTAAAAACATAAATGAGATAATTAACTGGTACTCCACACAAGGTTTTCAGTTAGATACTTTACATAGGGAGTTAGACAAGAGTGTAAGTGAGATGTATGGAACTTCTCCCGAGGTTCAGGAAGTACATAAATTCGTGGTCAAGGCCTATTTAGAATTTATGGATAAGGTACAGCATACCTTCCTGGAAAAAATAGAGAAAGAAGGATTACCCAATATTTCTATTCAAAGGAATATCAATTTATTTGATGAAAAAGTAGAGCCTTTGGTTAAATCGGGTAAAAAAACAGTTTATATCCTCGCCGATGCCCTACGTTATGAACTTGCTGATCAATTGAGTAAGGGTTTAAGCAAAGCTTCTTTTGATTTTAAATTAGAACCAAGTCTGGCTTTTATTCCTTCGGTTACGAAATATGCAATGGCCGCTTTAATGCCAAAAGCATCTAAAGCTCTGGAGTTACGTGTGAAAGGAGGCAGCCTGGAACCATTCTTAGATGGCATAGAAGCTGGAACTCGCGAAAGCAGAATGAAATACATGCAACAGGTCTTAGGTGATAAGGCCTTATGGGTATGGGAAAAAGAAATCATTAGCGGGAATTATGAAAAAGCAGATTTGCTGGTTGTAACAACTACAGAAGTAGATCAGGCCGGAGAGAACTCCCCGGATAATGCACAATTATTAATTGAGAAAGCTATCACCAAAATTTTAAAATTATCTTCTGCGCTTAAGGTAGCGGGTTATGAGGAATTTGTTTTAGCTGCAGATCATGGTTTTGTTTTATTAGACCAATACAGAGCTGGAAACAAATGTGAGCGACCCACAGGAGATTGGAAGCTCAAAAAATCCAGGTGTGTTGCTGGCACAGGAAATAAGGATGAGGATCATATTGAGCTACATTCCCAGGATCTTGGGATAAAATCTGAAGTAGACCAATTCTTATTCTTGAAACATTATGCCACCTATGAAAGAGGTAAACAATTTTTCCATGAAGGGCTTTCCTTGCAGGAAATCATAACTCCCTGTCTAACTTTTAAACCTAAATCGAAACATAAAGAAGAAAGGATCGAAGTTAATCTTACCTACCGAGGCAAAACGTCTGGTACAATAACAACTTTAAGACCTTCCTTAGAGCTGGCCACCTTTGGGGGATTCTTTGGAGAAACCATAGATATTGCTATAGAGGCTATAGCTGGGGATACATTGGTGGGAAAGCCTGCGCCTTCCGAAGCGGTTAACTCAACTACGGGACATATTGAATTAAACCCGGGGGCCACAATGAAATTTTCTTTGGCAATGGAGGAAGACTTTGAAGGAACATTTACTGTCTATGCTAAATTACCGGCATCGGGGGTCATATTATCAGAAATAACTTTAGAAACAGATTATTTATAGAAAGATGGACGAGTTAGATAAGAAGTTAAATGAGTTTTATCCTGGAAAGGTTGTGAGAAAGGATTTGCTTCAGGACGTGAAGAAAGCAGCAAACATTCCATCATTTGTTTTAGAATTTTTACTAGCAAAATTCTGCGCTACCGAGGATCCAGATGAAATCCGTGCGGGGAAATTAGCTGTTTTGGAGGTAGTGGAGAAAAACTATGTGCGGCCTAATGATTCAAACAAAGCTCAGTCATCAGTTCAGCAGAAGGGAAGGCATAAGTTTATTGATAAAATTCAAGTCAATTATAACGAAAAAGAAAAGCGGCATTGGGCTGAGATGGAAAATTTTGGTTCCAATCGTATTGCCATCAATGAAAAGTTTTACAAGGATAATGAGAAGTTATTAGAAGGTGGTGTATGGGGAGAGATAACTCTGGGGTATAATGAAGTTGAAGAGGATAATTATGCATTTTATGTAGAGGATCTTAAACCCATTCAGTTGTCCCGATTTAGTTTTACCAAATTTTTGGAGGGACGTAAAAATTTCACTACAGAGGAATGGATCGATGTGGTATTAAGAAGTGTGGGAATTAATCCAGAAATTATCAATGAACTTCCCCCAGAATATAAAGGAAGAGTCCCAGAGGGTAAAAGGCTAAAATTACACTTCCTGGCGCGTTTAATTCCATTGGTGCAGGCAAACTATAATTTCATTGAATTGGGCCCAAGAGGAACGGGGAAATCCCATTTCTACAGTGAATTCTCGCCATATTGCACACTAATTAGTGGTGGAAAGGCAAGTACTGCTACTTTGCTTTATAATAATGCTCGTAAAAAGGTTGGACTTGTAGGGTATTGGGACACTATTGGTTTTGATGAAGTAGGGAATTTAAAAATTAGAGATACTGATACGGTCCAAATCATGAAAGATTATATGGCCAAAGGTAGGTTCAGTCGCGGTCGCGAAGTAATAGCAGAAGCAAGTTTTGCCTTTGTTGGTAATATTGACCATTCCATAGAACAAGTGGTAAGGTCATTGGATCACTCTTTATTCTTAACCTTACCTCCTTCCTTTGATTTTGCCATTCAGGATAGATTCTTCTTCTATCTACCGGGATGGGAAATTCCGAAAATGGACCCTAGATGGTATGCATCAAATTATGGCTTAATCACCGATTATTTTGCTGAAGCCTTTCATCATATGTTTAAAAATAATAGTGCTTATAGTGAGTTGGTTTCAAAGAAAATGAAATTAGGAACCAGTTCAGAAGGACGGGATGTTTTGGCTATACAAAAAACAACAATGGCATTATTGAAAATAATTCATCCCGATGCCAATGCGACTGATGAAGAGTTTGAAGAGATCCTGGAATATGCCATAGAGGGAAGAAGAAGGGTCAAAGAGCAGTTGAACAAAATGAAGGAAGATGATGAGTTTAGTCGAGTTAACCTCTCATACTTCAAAAGCACAGGGGAAGAAGTAATTGTTTACTGCCCGGAGAGTAAGGAAATTGAAGATCAATCAGTATTATCTCAATCTGAGATCGAAGCAGTACTAAAGTCACATAAGGATAATCCAAAATCCATGAAAGAGGTTATAAATAAACCTCAAGAAAAACATGTCAAAATAGATTATGGTAGTACAGGTTTTAGTTATGATGAGATTTTTAAGGAATATCTCATTGGGGCTAAAGAAGTAACTATACAAGATCCTTTTATTCGAAAACGTCATCAAATTGTAAACTTGATCAAATTTTGTGAATTAGTGGTTAAGTTGGGAGATGCAGACAAGATCCATTTGATAACCGCAGCCGATGACCCGTACCAACAAAGGCAGAATGAAGAATCATTTGAGAGTATCGCGGATAGCCTTAAAGAAAACAACATCAACTTTACCTTCGAGTTTTCTTCAACCGTTCACGATCGGCATATTGAAACCTCTAATGGTTGGCGAATTGTAATGGGCCGTGGATTAGATTATTTCCAATCTTTAGCAGGGAACTATATGCAAGTAGGAGCCAATGATCAGGATTTGAGACCATGCTTAGAGACGAGTTTTGACTTTCTTAAAAAATAATTTAAGCAACCATAAGCCATGAGTAAAGAAGCCTTATATGATTTAGTCAATTCTCCTTTTCAGGAATTGAATAAGTTGAAAATTGGAGTATTAGTTAGAACGACTTTACCCCAAATTTTGGAATCAGAGTTAATCTCAGAAATAGAGGTGAAGAAATTGACTGAGGATGATTACAGCAAAATGATTTTCGATTTGAATTACCCAGTTTTGAAGAAGGTCGACGAAAATCTATCTATAAAGGAAAATAGGATGATTGGAGACTACACCAGGTATTATTCTGATCCGTATGATTACAAAAATTTCAGATACCTTATATCAAGCGAGTGGTATGATCGCAATCAAGAAGGGTACATAAGGTGGATGAAAAGAAAGGTTAAGGTAGAATAGCCGTCCCTTAACAGTACGCAACCACTGGGTATTAGAACAAGATCGGGTAACATTCTGGTGCGTTACCATTAACTTTACCCATTCATTTCTTCGTGAGTCCTTGGTTTAATAGTTTATGACCATAGTAGATCCCGTTGCTATAAGCTGTTGCAGATCCCGTTGAGGTCCATTACTACAATGGATAGTAATTATAATTGGTTGCGTAAATAATTAAAAATATGGAAGTTGTGGTTCTTAAATATATTTCAAAACCGTTGATGATTCACGGTTACATTTCGTCAATATTTTAATTTTACTCAAGCTCGATATTTTCAAAAGTTTTTATTATTCTGGTCAGGTTTAGTCAGATCATTTACCAATACAAAAGTTAGCAAAAATGTTCCCCAGTAGCTCATCATTCGTGACCTCACCAGTGATTAAGCCAAAATGATACAAGGCTTCCCGAATGTCAATTGCAAGCAGGTCGCCAGATAAGTTGGCATTAAGGCCATCCTGCACCTTGTTGATCTCTTCCAGCGCACTTAACAGCGAATTGTAATGCCGTGAATTGGTAACGATGGTGTTGTTGTTCCGCAACTCCCCGGTATTTACAAAATCCAGTAATTTTGCCTTTAGTTCATCTACACCAATGTTATCTTTTGCCGAAATAAGTAAAAAATGAGATCCTTCGACTCCGCTCAGGGTGACAGAAAGTTTTTCAAGATCTTCAGGAGAGATGCGATCTGTTTTATTGGCTACAATAAGCAGGGGTTTTAGGGGAAACTTATTCTTGATTTTTTCAGCTTCGGTAATTATTTGGGAAGTGCCATTTTTAGACAGCTGCTCACTTTCCACTTTCCACTTTTCACTGTCCACTAAATAAACCGCAACCTGCGCCTGACTTATTTTCTCAAAGGTTTTCTTTATTCCCAGGCCTTCTATCACATCCAGGGTTTCCCGTATTCCCGCGGTATCTATAAATCTAAATCCTATCCCACCAATAGCGATCTCATCTTCTATGGTGTCACGGGTGGTTCCCGCAATGTCTGAAACTATTGCTCTTTCCTCATTTAGCAGGGCATTAAGAAGCGTAGATTTTCCCACATTGGGTTCTCCAATAATCGCCACCGGAATTCCCTGTTTGATCACATTTCCTGTTGCAAAGGAATCTATAAGTCGCTTTAAAACCTGCTGGATCCTGCTTACCAAATCCCGGAATTGATCGCGGTTTGCAAACTCCACATCCTCCTCGGCAAAATCCAGTTCGAGTTCAATGAGCGAAGCAAAATTGAGCAATTCCTGTCTCAATCGCTGGATCTCACCAGAGAATCCGCCGCGCATTTGCTGCATAGCGATTTGGTGGGAAGCCTGATTTTCTGAAGAAATAAGATCGGCTACCGCCTCTGCCTGGCTCAGGTCCATTTTTCCGTTTAGGAAAGCCCGTAAGGTAAATTCCCCGGCTTCGGCACTTCGACATCCCTTTCTTATAAGCAATTGAATAATTTCCTGCTGTATATACCTGCTCCCGTGACAGGAGATCTCAATAGTGTTCTCCCCGGTATAAGACCGCGGACCGTGAAATATTGAAACCAGCACTTCGTCAAGAATGCGCTCTCCATCAATAATATTTCCCAGGTGCAGGGTATGCGTAGGTTGTGCTGAAAGTACTTTTTTGCTTTTGGCAATAAAAAGCCCCGCAACGATCTCAATGGCCTGTGGCCCTGAAACCCTTATAACCGCAATGGCCCCCGCCCCAGATGGGGTTGCAAGGGCTACAATGGTGTCATTTATTCTCATCCTGCAAAGGTAGGAAATGTTAGTGATTGGTGAATAGGGAATAGGGAATAGTGAATAGTGAATGGTAAATAGTGAATGGTGAATAGTGATTGGTGAATAGTGAATAGTGATTGGTGAATAGGGAATAGCTGACAACCGAAAACAGACAACCGACAACAGACAACCGACAACAGACAACCGACAACAGACAACAGACAACCCACAACTGACAACCTATAACTGAGAACTCTTTCTATTCTGTAACAAAACCCCTATATTTAATACAAATAGATAAATCATCAATCAAAAAAAACAACAAAATCATCATGAGAGAAGACAATCAACTACTGGTAATAACGCATTTGAGTCAGTTACTGGACCTGGTAACCGGAGTTGGCGGATTTATTGTTCCGCTAATAATATGGTTAACCCAGAAGGATAAAGTTTTTGGAATGGACGAGCACGGGAAAATGATCCTGAATTTCCAGATAAGTATGTTTATTTACGCTATTGTGAGCATTCCGTTGATCTTTCTTTTTGGTTTAGGAATCTTTTTATTGATAGCGATTGGAATAATTGTGTTGGTATTTCCTATAATCAACGCCATTAAAGTGAGCAATGGCGAACGACCTGATTATCCCCTGACTATTCAATTTTTGAAGTAAAAATTAGAGGACAGAGGACAGAGGAACCTGCCCGAACCGATAGGGGCGGGAGAGGAAAGTGGAGAGAATAAGTGGACAGAGGACAGAGGAAAGAGGAAAGAGGAAAGTGGATCTAATTAACCCGTTGAATTCGCAGAATTCGCAGAATACTTTTCTTGATGATCTCAAAGATCTTCCCCAAAACCCCTCCGCCTTCATTGCAAAAAAGCAATGAATCCCCCCCGCCCGTACCGTTCGGGCGGGCTCCCCTTTAAAAAAGGGGAGAGCTATCTTAAAACAACAAAAGCCATTCGGAATTTTCCAAATGGCTTTTTATATTTTTTAGTCTACAGGCTACAGGCTA
The DNA here is from genome assembly GCA_963973375.1 of uncultured Antarcticibacterium sp. Taxonomy (GTDB): domain Bacteria; phylum Bacteroidota; class Bacteroidia; order Flavobacteriales; family Flavobacteriaceae; genus Gillisia. Next base: position 8,707 of record CAXAZV010000005.1, on the reverse strand, counting down.
CAGGCTACAGTCTTCTAGTTATTAAGCATCACCGGCATTACCAGCATAGTGATCTTTTCACCTTCATCGAGACCATCTACAGGGGTAAGGATCCCGGCGCGGTTTGGCAGGCTCATCTCCAGTTGAACTTCATTTGCATTAAGGTTGTTCAGCATTTCGGTAAGGAAACGTGAATTAAAGCCTATTTGCATATCATCCCCCTGGTAAGAACATGTAAGGCGCTCTTCGGCTTTGTTGCTGTAATCAATATCTTCCGCAGAAATATTAAGTTCGGCTCCTGCAATTTTAAGTCGTACCTGGTGCGTGGTTTTATTTGAGAAAATAGAAACCCTTCTTACAGAGCTAAGAAACTGGCTGCGATCTATGATAAGTTTGTTGGGATTCTCCTTCGGGATAACCGCTTCATAATTTGGATATTTTCCGTCTATAAGTCGGCAAATAAGGGTGGTATCGTCAAAGGTAAATTTTGCGTTAGACTCGTTGTACTCAATAAGCACATCTGTCTCGCTGCCGGCCAGGATCCCTTTTAAAAGATTTAGTGGTTTCTTCGGCATAATAAATTCTGAAGCCTGGGAAGCCGAAACATCTTCGCGGGAATATTTTACAAGTTTGTGAGCATCTGTAGCTACAAACGTAAGCCCTTCTGTAGAAAACTGGAAGAAAACCCCGCTCATTACAGGCCTAAGGTCATCATTTCCTGAAGCAAAAATAGTCTTGCTTATTGCTGTGGCCAGCACGTCTCCCTGGATAATAGTGCTGCTGGGCTCTTTAAGCTCCACAGCATTTGGGAATTCTTCACCATTGGCATATGCCAAAGCGTATTTCCCGTGATTTGAACTAAGTTCAATGGTATTGTTTGATTCTACCACAAAAGTAAGCGGCTGCTCAGGAAAGGTTTTTAGGGTTTCCAGCAATAATTTTGCAGGAACTGCTATAGAACCTTCAGAATCTGATTCCACCTTTAATTTGGCAGACATGGTAGTCTCCAAATCTGAAGCGGAAACCGTCAACTCGTCGTGATTTAATTCAAAAAGAAAATTATCTAAAATAGGCAGGGTGTTATTGTTGTTGATAACCCCCCCAAGGATTTGAAGCTGTTTAAGTAAATAGGTACTGGATACAATAAATTTCATGGACGTATCGGTTAGTTTGATCACTACAAATATATCCTAATCATATAAAAATGGAAGGACATACAGTTTTATTTTATTAACAAGAAAATAGCTCATTGGTAATTTAATGTACTGAACTTTAGTTTCTTATAAAAAGTTATTTTCAAATTTTGTTAATATTTTTCTTTCTTCGGAAAGCGGGCAGGAGGTAGCTTACTTTTTGATGTAGCGTTTCTTTCTGAAATAATTAAAGCCGAATGCCCCGGTAAGCAATAATAGCAAGGGCACAGCAAGGTTGAGGATTTGCCATTTTTCCCTTTCGGCTGAAGCTTTTTCAATGTCAAGAAAGGCGATGCTTATTTCTTTGGAACGAATATCTATTAATCCCGAATCATCCAGAAGATAATTAACCGAATTAAGTAGAAACTCCTTGTTTCCATAAGTGTTTCCGGTATAGCGGTCAAATCCCAGTTCCAGGGGTGCGCCCTGTTGCAGCTGGTTCTTTATTACATCACCATCTGAGATCACGATCATACCTGTAGTCTCACTTACCTCTCTGGCGGCCTGCACTTCAAATGGTTTTATCCTGTTCCTGTAAGCCGAAGTGAATTGTCCTTCCAGCAAAACCGCAAGGGCTTGTTCCCCGCCCGTGTACGTAGACATATCTGGCGTACTGTTGAGAATCTTTAAGCTTACCTCGCGTGGCACGCCTTCGGGTTTAGATTGTGGCGAGCTGGAAAGCAAGACAGTCTTTTTCACTGGGTTGCGCAGGGTATCTATTGGGTTTGCCCAGTCAAATTTCACCGCCTCCAGGTTATTGATAATTGGATGGGTATTGGGAGATGTGGTTAGTGGGCTGTAAAACCAGGGGTAAGGGGAAAATCTTGTGTCATTTCCACTCCCGCTGGCCAGTATAATAGGGGCCGAGTAAAGGTCATTCACCAGCGCAGGATTGATCCTGAAGCCGTATGAAAAGAAAAGATCTCCCAAATTAAGCTCACGGGGCAGGGCAAAGGCGCTCCCGGTTTCATTGAACAAACTGTCGGTTTCCATCGCCGTATGCTCTACCAGCCACAAGGCTTTGCCGCCCTGCATAAGGTATTGGTCCAGGATGAATTTCTCATTTTCAGTATAAGCTTCAGTGGGTTTTGCCTCGATGATAAGGTCAAATACATTTAAGGAAGTGAGTGTTTCCTGGGGCTTAGTTTCCGCAGAATTGAGGGTGAATGGCGCAATAAAATAATACTGGCGAAGGGTGGAGATAAAATCTGCAATATAAGGATCGGGGAGTTCCCCGTTGCCGCGCATCACCGCGATCTTCTTTACCCGTGGCCGCAGTAACTGGCTTAGCGCATTGGCAAAAGAATATTCCAGTTGTTGGACGCTGCTGTTCACGCGCTCTTCATCAGAAATCCCAAGTTTGTTCTTTAACAGGGGGATCTTTACAGATGCTTCGCCAAAATTAGCAATTGCCCATGGGAAAATAAGGGTCTCGCTGGCCTTGCCGTTTTCCATAACACTAAGTCGGGCAGGGGTCATCCCCAGGGCATAGAATTCTTCGGCAATGGCATTGGCATCATCCCCTTCGGCCAAAGGATCTATGAAATTGATATAAATATTGGAATTATAAGCGGTTACTTCTTCCAGAAACTGTCGTGTCTCATTCTGCAACCGGCGGAATTCCGGAGGGAAATTCCCTTTTAGAAACACATCTATTACAAGGGGCGATTTTACTTCAGCAAAGATCTCCCGGGCAGCAGGGGAAAGGGTGTAGCGTTGATCTTGGGTAAGATCAAAACGCTGATGGAACATTGAAGCAAGCCAGTTTATAAGCAGCAATGCCACAACCAGGATAACAACGTAAATATATTTATTCTGCTTTTTCAAATCTTAGGTATTGCTTGGCTCATTTTGTGTTTCGGGCTGCACTTTTAAATAAGTGAGGGTGAGAAACAGGGTGATAAGGCTTAGAAAATATATAATATCCCGCGTATCTATTACCCCGCGGCTCATACTTTTATAATGGTGGCTTATTCCCAGGTATTCTATCCCGTAGGCTGTATCGCCAAACAAATTGTAACCGGCCAGGCCTTCAAAAGCAAAGAAGAAAAAGAAACACAGGAATACCGCAATGATAAAAGCCGTGATCTGGTTTTGGGATAGTGCCGATGAGAACAAGCCAATAGCTGTATAGGTAAAGGCAAGCAGGAATAAACCGAAATACGAACCCAGGGTAGCGCCAACATCAAAATTCCCTGCGGGATCGCCTAGTTGCGAAATAGTGAAAACATAAATAAAAGTGGGTATGATTGCTATTACACAAAGAAAAAATGCCCCCAGGTATTTTCCCCAAACCAGGTTCCAGATTCCAATGGGCCTTGTGAGCAGGAGTTCCATAGTTCCCTGTTTGTATTCTTCAGAAAAACTTTTCATCGTGATTGCCGGAATAAGAAAGATAAAGATCCAGGGTGCCAGCTCAAAGAATGGGGCAACATCTGCAAACCCATTGTCCAGGATATTATATGGTCCGCTGAAAACAAAGAGGAACAATCCCGAGATTACAAGAAATATCCCTACCACAAGATAACCCGTGGGCGAGGAGAAAAATGAGCTAATTTCTTTTTTTAATATTGCAACCAAACTTAAACAGTTAAAAAGTTAAAAATTCCAAGCACCAATCACCAGATTCAAAGTTCAAAGCTCAAAGTTCAATGTTGAAGCACCAGGCACCAATTACCAGATTCAAAGTTCAATGGTCAAGGTTCCAAGTTCAAAATTTAAAGCTCAAAGTTTAAAGTTCAAAGTTCAAGATTTTTACAATAAACAATAAACAATAAACCACAAACTATAAACACCAAACCACTATTCACCAATCCCTATTCACTAATCCCTATTCACATCGAACAACCTTATCCACACTCCAGGCTTCCGGTTTTTGGTTGAACCAGGCTTTGGTTTCACCCCATACTTTCAGAAAGAGGTCAGATTTTCGGTAATTCTCAAGGGCAGCTTCATTTTCCCAGTAACTATACGTAAAAAACTGGTTTGTATTGTATTTATCACGATAAAGCTCAAGGAACAAACAGCCTTCAAAATTGCGGATCATGTTCTTATTAGCTTCAAAATTTTCAAAAAACGCATCTATTTTATCGGGTTGAAAACCCATTTTGACAATTCTTACGAACATATTATTCAAATTTTACTGTAATGGTATCCCTTAACTCGAGTCCGAACAGGGAAGAGGCACTTCCAACGGTGCTGGGATTACTTTTATAAATGGCGAGCTCTATGTAGCCGGCCGAATTGAAAATGGCAAGTTTCTTACCGTCTTCCTCACGTTTTTCTTTTTCCAGTTTAAAATTGATCGCATCGCTATAGGTCTCGTAGATCTCCTGGAATTTTGCGGTGCGCGCAGTGATATTAAAATTTCTTCCCTTTCCGGTGCTATCAAAAAATTTCCGGTTAATATTGGTTACCACATTTCCGTAGTTATCTATATAGATCACGTGGCCTACTATCTGGTTTTTTTCGGCATTTACGTAGGGTTCAATTTCCTTTAAATATTTGAGGTTCTCAATGACCTTTCCCACCACTTCAAGAGTCCCGCCGCGGGCAATGTGACAGGCAACCCGCACAAAGACATCCAGGACCGGGAAATTGCTGTCTACCGTATTGTGAATATTGATCTCTACGATCTTTTCAGGTTTGATCTCGGCTGCAATAAGGGATAGGATCCCATTATTGGCACAAATGAAATAATGGCCATCCAGCAACACTGCCAAATGCTTGTTTTCCGGCGTGAGCTCGCTGTCTATCCCTATAATGTGAATGGTACCCGGGGGAAAACATTTATAGGCGTTTTTAATGATGTAGGAAGCCTCGGTAATGTGGAATGGGGAAACAGAATGAGAGATATCAACAATGCGAACATCACTCATTTCAGAATAAATAGTCCCTTTAACAGCCCCGGCAAAATGATCTTTCTCTCCAAAATCGGTAGTTAAAGTTATGATTGCCATAGAGGATTGTTAATAATTTTTTAAGGTGAGCTACCTGTTATTTTATGTAAGTTTGTAATACAGGCGAAGATAATTTTATTTCTGCCGGTTATGTCAAAATTAAAAGAAATTTCTTTAATTTCCTGATGGATAAATGCAGATATTTCTGTTGTTTCAAATCTTAAAATATAACACCTTAGAGATAAATTAATTATAAATCCCACTGCTCTTGAACGAACTCATCATTGAACTTTCCGAAATTAGCCCAAGGGAATTTTTTGGGCACCAGAATGAACACATTGAACTCCTCAAAAAATATTTTCCGAAACTAAAGATCGTTGCCCGTGGCAGCCGTATCACTGTGTTTGGAGATGAAGATATGCTGGAAGAATTTGATATGCGATTTACCATGTTGATGGATCATTTTGGCAAATTCAATAAACTCGATGAGAATATTATAGAACGGGTGCTTACCAGCAACAACAAGGAGGAATATACCACCTCTACGGAAAGCGGGCAGGTACTGGTTCACGGGGTAGGAGGAAAACTTATTAAGGCCCAGACGGCCAACCAGCGCAAATTGGTGGAGTTGATGATGAAGAACGATATGGTCTTTGCCATTGGACCTGCAGGAACAGGAAAAACTTATACAGGTGTTGCCCTGGCGGTGAAAGCGCTGAAGGAGAAACAGGTGAAAAGGATCATTTTAACAAGACCTGCGGTGGAAGCCGGTGAGAACCTTGGATTTTTGCCGGGTGATCTAAAGGAAAAATTGGATCCCTATATGCAGCCTTTGTATGATGCATTAAGGGATATGATCCCTCACGAAAAGCTGGAAGTGCTTATAGAAAAAGGAGTGATCCAGATAGCGCCCCTGGCGTTTATGCGTGGCCGCACCCTGGATAATGCTTTTGTGATCCTTGATGAAGGCCAAAACACCACCCATGCACAAATGAAGATGTTCCTTACCCGGATGGGGAAGAGCGCCAAATTCATGATAACGGGAGACCCGGGGCAAATTGACCTGCCGCGAAGGGTGATCTCCGGTTTAAAAGAGGCTTTATTAATATTGAAAGATGTAAATGGAATTGGAGTAGTACACCTGGATGATAAAGATGTAATTCGCCATAAACTGGTGAAAAGCATTATTGCCGCATACAAGGAAACCGAACTTACCGAGACCTAGGATTCAGTAGTTTTACCATATAAAATTTAAGCAAATAATTATACAGGAAATATTAAAGGCAACTTTAAAATTTCCTGTTTCATTTAAAATAAGTCCCATAAAATGAATAATACCATAACAGCTACCAATTTCAATTTTCCCGGTCAAAGATCGGTTTACAAAGGCAAGGTGCGTGAAGTTTATGAACTGGAGAATAATGTACTGGTAATGATAGCTACAGACAGGCTGTCGGCCTTTGACGTGGTGATGCCAAAGGGAATTCCCTACAAAGGCCAGATCCTTAACCAGATTGCCACCCAAATGATGGAGGCAACCAAAGATATTGTACCCAACTGGCTTGTTGCAACTCCAGATCCCAATGTAGCGGTAGGTGTAAAGTGCGAACCATTTAAAGTGGAAATGGTGATAAGAGGTTACCTGGCGGGCCATGCTGCCCGGGAATATAAAGCGGGTAGACGCACCCTATGCGGGGTTACCCTGCCTGACGGATTAATGGAAAACGATGAACTACCTGAACCAATAATTACTCCTGCTACCAAAGCCGAAATGGGTGATCATGATGAAGATATTTCAAGAGATGAGATCATTCGCAGGGGCATTGTTTCTGAAGAAGATTATAAAGTCCTTGAAGATTACACATATAAACTCTTTGAGCGGGGTACAAAGATCGCTGCAGAAAGAGATCTTATTCTGGTAGATACAAAATACGAATTCGGAAAAACACCTGATGGCAGAATCGTACTCATAGATGAAATTCATACACCCGACTCTTCACGGTATTTTTATATGAACGGGTATGAGGAACGCCAGGAAAGCGGCGAGCCTCAAAAGCAGCTCTCCAAGGAATTTGTTCGGCAGTGGCTCATAGAGAATAACTTTCAGGGCCTGCCCGGGCAAACTGTACCTCCAATGAGCGATGAATATATACAGAGTGTTTCTGATAGATACATTGAGCTTTATGAGAATATAACAGGTTCCACTTTTGTAAAAGCAGATGTATCTAATATTGAAGCGAGAATTGAGGAGAACGTTCTCTCGTATTTGGCAGGGTAGTGAGTAGGGAATAGGGAATAGTTTTAAAATGTTAAAAGGTAATTCTCAACTTTTTGTTTGTAGTTAATCGCCATTTTATTGATTGAACATACAAAAAATAAGGATTAAAGGTTCCTTCCCTTTTTTTAAGGGAAGGTGGATTGTGCGGCATTTCAGATATATTATTTGAAAAGGCCTATTCTGCCGCGCAAGACGGAAGGGTTCAGGGCAAGTGAATATTGAATAATAATTAGTCGTTAGTGGTTAGTCGAAAGTATAGGTTCAATTTGTGGTTTGTGGTTCCTGGGATTAGAAATTAAGTATTGATTATCTGCGAAAATCTGCAATTTTAAAATCTGCGGAATCTGCGGGAAATATTGTTTATCGGGTTTCGAAAACGGCACGGTCATTTTGAAACCTGGAATATTGAATCTGGAATTTTCTTTTAAGTATTAACTTAATTTGACTTTCCCAACCCGTTTCTCTATTTTTAGAAAATGAAAAATATACAGCTCAAGTCTTTTGCAGAATATAAAAAGGCGTACCGGGAAAGTGTGGAAACACCGGAAGCTTTTTGGGATAAAATTGCCGGGGAATTTCAGTGGCAGAAAAAATGGGATAAGACCCTGGAGTGGGACTTTACCACTCCTGAAGTCAAATGGTTCCAGGGTGGTAAATTGAACATTACTGAAAATTGCCTTGATCGCCACCTGGAGACCCTGGGTAATAAAACCGCTATTATTTGGGAACCCAATGATCCCGATGAAGAATCCAGATATATTTCCTACCGCCAATTATTTGTAAAGGTTTCCCAATTTGCCAATGTGCTTAAGAATAACGGGATAAAAAAGGGAGACCGGGTGTGTCTTTATATGCCAATGATCCCTGAGCTGGCAATTGCAATGTTGGCCTGTGCAAGGATAGGCGCAGTACATTCAATTGTGTTTGCAGGATTTTCGAGTACGGCAATAGCCAACCGCATCAATGATTCGCAGTGTAAAATGCTTATTACCGCTAACCAGGTTTACCGGGGTTCAAAGCCGGTTAACCTTAAGGAGATCTGTGATGAGGCCCTTATGGATACCCCATCAATTGAAACCGTGATAGTTTACAGAAGAACTGTGGAACCTACTCCCATGCAGGAAGGAAGGGATAAATTCTGGTTTGATGAACTTCAAAAGGCAGAGAAGGATTGCCCGGCAGAAGTTATGGATGCAGAGGATATTCTCTTTATACTTTATACCTCCGGATCAACCGGGAAGCCAAAGGGGATGGTTCATACAACAGCCGGATACCTCATAGGAACTGCATATACTTTTTCAAATGTATTTCAATATAATGCCGAATCTCCTAACCAGAGTTTCAACGGGCGCGATGTT
>CAXAZV010000004.1:0-30983 GCA_963973375.1 uncultured Antarcticibacterium sp. | reverse complement strand
TTTCATTGTTTCTTTATATATGCCAGGCCTCTTTCTGCCATGAGCAGCAACAGCAGAAGGATCCATAAATATTTAGAAAGGTCTGTGTTTTCTGCAATTTGTTTTTCTGAAATTACTGCTGAATAAACAGTTTGTAATTCTTTAGGGTCAATCTGCCTTTTATCAAACTGTGGAAGGATTTCTTTCAAATGTGAATTAATCTTAAGTAGTCCCAGCAAAGTTTCAGGAAATTGCGCGTCCATACTATTTTCTATAGTGAGCGGGCGGGTTAGGTAGTATTGATCTTCAACAGCTGTTTTTTCAACAAGGTAATTTGCGAGGCTATCTGGCCTGTACACAAGGCTTGGAACCTGAATTTTTATAACCGGTTTATTACTTAACCACACAACAAAATCCAGATTGCCATTAATCTCCTGAATATTTTCAGAAGTAACCACATTTACCTCAACAGGAAACTGGAGATAATTTCCAATGGCCATGTAAGTGGCCTTCAATATTCTTATTTCATTCGCCAGACTATCATTATGAACCAGCAGAATCTTTAGCGAATCCTTGGGTAAAATGGGCAATCGTTCCAATTGTCCATCAGCAGAAACAGATATACTATCTCCGGCGTCATTAATTGTAATAACATCGTTGTCCAAAACAGTGCGCTCCTCTTCATATTTCAGGTTTGGATATTCGTTAACCGCATAAGTGAGAACCACCTCAGCTGCATTTTTTTTTGCGCTTATGAAACTTCGCCGGGTATTCCCGGGATCCAGGACAATCCAGTTTATTTTTTTGTTTGTTTGTGGCCGTTTTCCTTTAACTCCGGTAAGATAGGCTCTCGTAAAAACAACAATAGAATCTGTTCTCAAATTATTCATTTCCCCGGCAAGTTGCCAGTAATTGGAATTTGGGGAAGCCTCTTCAACTTTGGTTTTTTCATATTCGGGAAAACCCGGCTGTAACAGTCTCACAAGATCTGGATCAATGGTATCCAGGATTTTTATCACTTCATTCTCAAATAAAAGAGATGGTTCCACCAGGTAGGTTATGGGAGAATTTTCGGTTTTAACAGTCTGCCGGGGTTCAGCAATTATTAAAACAAGCAAGCATATTATGAGGATTCGAAGGAACAACAGGAAAAGTTCATTCAGTTTTATACTGCTGGACCGCTTGGAGTCTTTTTCACGAAGTAACTCTACGCTTCCAATTTTAAGGGTCCTTCCCTCCTTCCGGCTCCATAAATGGATCGCAATGGGAACGGCAATTCCCAGCAAAGCCCAGAGATATGAAGGGTTTAAAAAGATCATTTTATAATAAGCTCATTCGTTTTTTCAAAAATACCTGCAGTGTTTCTCCTATGTGTGCATTAAGGCTGAAGATCTCATAACTTATTCCATTGGCAAGAAGATTTTCCCGGGTGGTTTTTATCTTTTGATCCAGAGCCTCCAAATACCTGCTTTTTGCTTCCTTAGCATCCACCTTCAGCCGTGCGCCGGTTTCCAGGTCTTCAAAGGTAACAGTGCCTTTATAATCAAATTCCATTTCACTTTTTCCCATAACATGCATTACCACCACCTCATTTCGCGGAGTTTTAAGCCTTTTGATTAGGTTGGTAATTTCTGATGCACTTTCATACATATCTGAAATAAAAAAGATAAGTTCTTTATGGCTGCGATCGTGAAGTTTTTGGGTTGCCTTAGGATCGGCCGGCCATTTACCTTCATTTTTGATATTAATCAATTCCTGCAATAGCCTGTTAAAATGTTGTTTCTGCACTTGGGGGTAAAGGGCATGTAGATTACGATCATTTAATGCGAAAAGACCTACGGCATCTCCCTGTCGGCCCGCAAGGTAGGCCAGAGAAGCAACAAGCACGCGTACGTAATCCATTTTTGTAAGGCCGTTCTCCTCGTGAAGCATCGACTTGCTGGAATCCAATATAAACTTAACCGAAATATTAGTTTCAACTTCAGATTGTTTAATATAATACCTGCCGGACCGTGCCAGCATTTTCCAATCCAGCAGCCGCATATCATCTCCGGGTTCATATCCGCGGTACTGGCTAAACTCCATTCCCGGCCCTACCCGCCTGCTATGATTAAGTCCGCTAAGATATCCGTCTACTATTATCCGGGAAATTAGCGCGAGTCCACTTACCGAGCCAATTATCCCGGGTTTTAAAAGCTCATGGTAGTCCTGCTTCACTTAGTTTCTTTCCTTTGTAGCAATGGGGATTATTTCCAAAAGTTTTCGTGTTACATCATCTGATGTGATACCCTCAGCTTCTGCTTTAAAATTAACAATAACCCGGTGCCGCAGCACAGGATAAGCCACATGTTGGAGATCTTCAGGAGTTACTGCCAGCCTTCCATATTGAAGTGCTCTGGCCTTTGCCGTTAAGATCATTGCCTGTCCTGCCCGAGGGCCTGCGCCCCAGTTAACCCATTCTTTTACATATTCGCTCGTAGTGGTTTCAGGCCGGGTAGCACGAACTATCCTGCTTACAAAGGATACCAGTTCATCACTTATGGGAACCTCCCTTACCAGTTGTTGCAACCTTAGGATCTCTTCCCCATTAATGACGGGCTTAATTTCCTGCTTCTTACTGCCGGTGGTATGTTTTAAGATATTTGTCTCTTCAGTTTCATTGGGATAACCAATTTTAATATAGAAAAGAAACCTGTCCTGTTGGGCTTCCGGAAGCGGAAATGTCCCTGATTGCTCAATAGGGTTCTGGGTGGCCAGGATAAAGAACGGCCTGTCAAGTTTATAAGTTGTCCCGGAGTAGGTCACCTCAAATTCCTGCATTGCTTCCAGTAGTGCCGCCTGTGTTTTTGGTGGGGTACGGTTTATCTCATCGGCCAGGATGATATTGGCAAAAATGGGCCCCTTGTTGAATTCAAAGAACTTCCTCCCGGTGGTATGGTCTTCTTCCAGGATCTCGGTACCAATAATATCAGATGGCATGAGATCTGGTGTAAACTGGATCCTTTTAAATTTCAGGTCAATGGCTTGTGCCAGGCAGCGTATCATTAAAGTTTTTGCCAACCCGGGAACCCCCTCCAGCAACGCATGACCTCCTGCAAGGAAGGTAGTAAGCAACTGTTCCACAGTTTCCTCCTGACCTATTATCACTTTACCAATTTCAAGTTTAAGATCATTTAGCTTGCCTGTAAGGGCTTTCACCTCCCTGTCCAGATCCTGCAATTCTTTATTCATATGTTTTCTATTTATGATGTAATTGCATACATCACTATGTTCACCCCAAAGCGGGTGTTATCTATTTTATAAAATCTTTTGTTCCGGAAATCATAATCCCACTCACATCCATAATCCTTATTGCTGTAAAGCACTCCTATTCTACCATTGATCTCAATTGCTTTTAAATAATCATGAACAAGATCATCGCCCCAGCCATTCAATTCCTGGGAAGTTGTTGGAGGCCCGTTCTCAAATTCAAAGAAAATATTGTAAAGTTCGTGGTCATTTGGGATCTTTTTTAATTGGCCAACACCAAATATTTCTTCCATTTGGCGTTCAAAGGATTTAGCGAATAAACCATCTATATCGTGGTTACAGTCATCGGCAAAAACAAAACCTCCATTGAGTATGTACTTTTTAAAGTTAGTTTTTTCAGCAGCGGTAAATTCTACCAGTTTGTGGCCAGAGATATAACAGAACGGGCATTTAAAGATATCATCACTACTTAACGGAATAATATTCTCTCTTTTCTCTACCTCCAGCGTTGTATATTCTACAAGTGAATTTAGAAGATTGGAGGGCATTCTTTGATCCACATCCCAGTCCCCTGATTCATATTGAAGCCTTGTGAAAAAGAATTTGCTCATTGATTAGTAGGGTAGTGTGAAGTGAGAAGTGCGTATTATTTAGATGGAAATGCTTAATTAAAAACTGGTTGCGGAAATTAAGACCACAACCAGTTTAGATTATTTTATTTCAATTATACAGCGTCAGATAAACTGGTAAAGGTGAAATCACGTATTTTCATATACGGGATAAGGTTTCCATCTATTCTTACCTGCTGGCCTAAGGCTTCGAGGTTGTTCAACATAATAATGGGACTTTCATTGAATCTAAAATTCTTAACCGGATATTTTATTTCACCGTTTTCAATATAGAAAGTTCCGTCTCTAGTAAGGCCTGTGTATAATAGTGTTTGAGGATCTACACCACGTATGTACCATAATCTGGTTACCAGAATTCCTTTTTTGGTTCCTTTGATAAGGTCCTGCAGGGAAGCGCTTCCGCCTTCCATAATTAAATTGGGAGGAATAGGAACCGCCTCTACTCCTTTTTGCCCGGCCCAGTACCTGCTGTAAGCCAGGTTTTTTACTACTCCGTTCTCAATCCAGGATGTTTTCTTTAAAGGCATGCCTTCGCCATTCCAGGTGGAGGTAGGAACTTCGGGATGTAATGGATCACTCCAAATATTTACCCGTTCGTCAACAATCTTTTGACCCAATTTGGTGCCGCCGTCTTTGGACATAAAGCTACGGCCTTCATCTGCAGTACGGGCGTTGAAAGAGCCTCTCATATTTTGCAGCAGGTCTACTGAAGCGGCCGGTTCCAGGATCACTGTGTATTTCCCAGGTTCAATTGCTCTTGCTTCGCGAGACATCACAGCTTTATCTATTGCTACTTTAGAGGCAGCAGCTGCATCAAATTTTGAAATATCGTTATAATCTCTGGTAACCCAACCAGACCCTGTACCATCATTGGTACGCATAGTCACGGTAAAATCTACATTTGTTTCTTTGTTATAGGCAAAAAGCCCGTTGGAGTTAAGAATTGCCCTGAAGCCGGCTGAATCATTTAAAAATCCTGCTGCAGTAACGTCTTTAGCATCTGCGGGGTTAATACTGCTAGCGGCTACCTTTGCCCGGTATTCAGGGGTGATATTAGCCGTAGCCTCAATAAAACTTGCAGACTCGTCATAAGTTTGAGGCCCAAGGGGCGCCATGAATTCCGGATTTTCAGGTGAAAGTTTTGCAAGTTCTTCAGCCCTCTCTACTACTTTTTGAAGGGAAGCATCGTCAAATTCATCAATTGTGGCTGAACCCGATTTTTTTCCGAAGCTGGAAGTAACTGCTAAATTTTGATTTGATCTGTATCCTGAAGTGGAAACGGTATTACGGGCGTAGCGAATATTCCCACTTTCGCTGCCTCCCAGGGAGATTTCGCAGGAATCGGCTGTGGAAAAGCTCAATGCTTTTTCCATGATCCTTCTTGCTTCTTCTTTTGTATATATAGCCATTGTAATTTTAAGATTTTAGTGAAACAATTATTAAACGCTGCGGCCTGTGTTGATCACATTTACCCCATTGAATCTGGTGGTAGAACTTCCGTGAGAGACGGCACTCACCTGTGAAGGCTGGCCTTTCCCGTCAAAGAAGGATCCAAACATACGGTAATCTCCCTCATCACAGATCTTGGTACAGGAATTCCAAAATTCCTGTGTATTTGACTGGTAGGCCACATCATCCAGCATACCTACTATTTCACCATTTTTTATCTCAAAGAAAACAGTTCCTCCAAACTGGAAGTTATATCGCTGCTGATCTATGGAATAGGAACCTCTACCTGCAATATAGATCCCTTTTTCTACATCTTTGATCATTTCATGAATTGAGTATTTGTCTTTACCCGGTTCCAGAGAAACATTTGGCATACGTTGAAATTGAACATCGTTCCAACTTTGGGCGTAGCAACATCCATGAGATTCATTTTGATCTATCATATGAACCTGGTCTCTTATAGCCTGGTAATTTTTTAGCACTCCATTGCGCACAAGATCCCATTGTTTTGTCTTAACCCCTTCATCATCATATCCAACCCCGGCAAGAGAACCCGGTTGGATCTTATCGGCCACCAGATTTACGATATCACTTCCATATTTAAAATCACCACTTCTCCATTTATCAAGGGTAGCAAAACTGGTTCCTGCATAATTGGCCTCATACCCCAGTACGCGGTCAAGTTCCAGAGGGTGCCCTACAGATTCATGAATTGTTAATCCTAAATGGTTTGGTTCCAGAACCAGGTCAAATTTCCCCGGTTCTACAGATTTTGCTTTCAGCATTTCCTTCGCTTGTTTCGCAGCAAGTGTTGCATCCTCTACAATATCATAGGAATTTCGGTATAATGTAAGTCCGTTTGGCCCCTCAAGTTTTTCTGAAGCAAGACCGTCCAGATATTCATACCCCATTCCCATAGGAGCACTTAGAGCATCCCTGGATTTAAATTTATTGGCCGTACGGTCTATAGCTGTTACACCAAATGTTGGCCAGATACGGTGAATATCCTGGTCTATATAAGAACCTTCAGTAGAAGCAAAATATTTTTGCTCATTTACCATGAAAAGGTTGGAGTTTACAAAATTAGCTCCATTATCCATAGCTGCAGCATTTGCTTTAAGGAGCAACTCCACCTTTTCAGATACCGGAACTTCCTTAAAGTCCTTTTTAATTGGAGTTTTCCAGGAAACTTCCCCGTAAGATTCCACCGGCGCAAGTTTAACAGGCTCCTTCTGGATAATAGCATTTGCTTTCGCAATGGCTACGGCCTGATTGGTGGCTTTTTTTATACCCTCTTCAGTAACATCATTGGTTGATGCGAAACCCCAGGTGCCATTGGCAATCACGCGAATACCAATACCAAAAGATTCTGTATTCACCACATTTTGAACCTTGTCTTCACGGGTTGAAATAAATTGATTAAGGTATCGGCCTATTCTTGCATCGGCATAGGAGGCTCCTAAGGATCGTGCGGTATTTAGGGCAACATCGGCCAGTCTTTTCTTGACGGCTACATCCATCCCCGGGTCCAGCATTGCTTCCACCGGAATATTATTTCCCAGCAGAAGTGAAGGCATTATCATTACACCGGCGCCTAAACCCGCTAATTGAACAAATTTTCTTCTTTCCATAAAAGATATGCTGTTATTAGATTAAATGATTACATAATTAAAAGAGCCTTTCACCAGGGTGGGATGTGCACACCTATCCTGAATAATTATCCTAAAAAACAAAAATTGGGACAATGTTTGAGCTAGGGAGAAGCTTCTATTCTTAATAAAAACCTAAAATAATAAAATAAACCGAAATTCCTCTGAATTTCTCGAAATTGGGAATTCCCGTAACTGCAACTATAAAAGAGAATAATCCTCTCGATTTCTTTTTAAGCATATAAAGAGGCAAGAAAAACATTTTTCAAACGATTTTAAATTTTTGATATATGATTATCCAATTGCCTGATGTACATTTAAAGAACTTAATATTAATGACTTATGAAGATAGATGCCAATTCTCCCGAGGATTATATTTCTAAAATTCCTGTAGACCGCAGGGAAGCAATGGCTCAATTGAGGCAAACAATCCTCACTAATTTACCTCCGGGTTTTGAGGAAACTATGAATTACGGAATGATAGGGTACGTGATACCACACAGCAATTATCCGGCGGGTTATCATTGTGATCCCAGACTGCCTTTGCCTTTTTTAAATATCGCATCCCAAAAGAACTTTATAGGAGTTTACCATATGGGTTTATATGTAGATGATGCATTGCTGGAATGGTTTCAGGAAGAATATCCTAACTATTGCAAATCAAAGCTTGATATGGGGAAAAGCTGTATTCGCTTTAAAAAAACCAATGAAATTCCCTTTGAACTTATAGGGAAACTTTGTAAAAAAATGACCCCCGGGGAATGGATTGCAAAATATGAGGGGGTTCTTAAAACCTAGATAATAAGTCATAAAAAAGGCACCTTTGTGGTGCCTTTGTATTTAATTTGATGGGGTATTTAATGGGGTAATTTTTTCCGGAAGATTCCATAAAGTAAAGTTCCTATGAGGGACCCGGCCAGAACTACGAAAATGGAAATATAACCTGCACCTATTAAGGTGTAAATAGGTCCCGGGCATGCCCCTGCCAGCGCCCATCCAAGACCAAAAATAATTCCGCCATACATATAGCGGCTAAAGCTTTTATCTTTTGGGGTAAAGGTGATGGGTTCACCATCTATAGATCTTAAATTTTTCTTTTTAATAAGATAGGTCCCAATTACTCCTAAAAATAAAGCAGATCCTATGATGCCATACATATGGAAGGACTGGAACTGGAACATTTCAAAAATCCTGAACCAGGAAGCGGCTTCGCTCTTATACATTACGATCCCGAAAATGATGCCTATAAATAAAAATTTCAATAATTTCATCCTCTTAAAATATTAATGGGTAAATAAGGTGGACCATTACCAGGCCACCAACAAAAAATCCTACTACGGCTATTAGGGAAGGCAATTGTAAATTGCTAAGTCCGGAGATCGCGTGGCCCGAAGTACAACCACCGGCATACCGCGCTCCAAAACCAATAAGTATCCCTCCAATTAATAAAATTGCAATTGCCTTAGGATCTGTCAAAGCTTCAAGACCGAACAATTCAGCCGGGAGATAAGCCTCACCCGCGCTTTCCAATCCGTAGCCTTCAAGGATCTCAACCGTATCTGGATTTATTTCAACAGCGGTATCAGAACTTAACAGGTTGGCACCAATAAAACCTCCCATTATTGCTCCCAATACTACCACAAGATTCCATTTTTGAGTTTTCCAGTTGAAATCAAAAAAATCGGCAACCTTGTCTGCCCCTCCTATAGTACACATAGTACGCAGGTTTGAGGACATTCCAAAATTCTTACCTGTAAATAACAATAAGAACATAATTCCCGCAATTAAGGGGCCGGCCACATACCAGGGCCAGGGTTCAAAAATCCATTCCATAAACTATTTTTTTCAACTGCAAAGAAAAGGAGTTTTAAGGCTCATATCTGTAACATTTGTTACAGGAGAATTACACTTATCTTAAAATCAGCGTTTTGCATGTAGTAATATTACCCGAAAAGGCTCAAATTATATGGAGCTTTACAGGAAAATTTAAACTTTAAAATAATCCATTTGGTAACATTTGTAACAGTGACAGGTTAAGCAATGAAGTATTTTTGAAAAACAAACACAGGGAATGATAAAAAGAATATTAACAGGCTGGAATTTTACAAGAGTGATATTTTTAATCATTGGCCTCTGGATGGGAATACAAGCAGGTCTAAACGGGGAATGGGTAGGAATGGTTATTGGCACTTACCTTGGTTCAATGGGATTGTTTGCTTTTGGCTGTGCCCGCGGAAATTGTTTCAATGGATCCTGTTCTACAGAACCTGATCAAGATCATACAAAATGATCCCTTTTCCCTCTAATTTTGAAAAATCATTTATCAATAAATAAATACTTTACCAATGGATACACATTTATATAACGTTGACCTAAGCTGGAAAAGCGACAGAAAAGGAGAAATTTCTTCCTCGGAACTTAACCAAATAATCGAAGTTGCCACTCCCCCCGAATTTCCAAAAGGAATGGCGGGAATCTGGTCTCCGGAACACCTTTTTACCGCTGCGGTAAGCAGCTGTTTTATGACTACTTTTCTTGCTATTGCAGAAAATTCCAACCTTGAATTCATAAACCTATCCTGCCCTGCAAAAGGGAAACTTGACAGGCTTGAAGGAAAATTTGTAATGAGCGAGGTCTTGCTTGAACCGGTGCTAACAATTCCAAATGAAGCAGACCGCGAGAAGGCAGAAAAGATCATTATTAAAGCTGAAAGAGCTTGCCTTATATCAAATTCAATAACTTCAGAGATCATTCTTAAACCACAAGTAATTGTGGATGAAGTTTTGGCTATATAACAACTACCAATTATTTTTGGGATCCCGTAGTTATAATAATTGCGGGATCCTTTTTATTTACCTAAATTATAAAGCAAAGGTTTTACATTACATGCTTAAATTGAATTTAAAACTTAAAAGGTGAGCATTGTAACCAATGTTACTGTCAAAGCTTTAATCCTGTATTATTTTTGCCTCAAGAAATTTGAAAATAATAAATAACTAAAAATACCTAAATATGTTTTTTCAACACGTATATGACAAATCCCTGGCCCAGGCCAGCTATGTAATAGGATGTCAAAAGACAGGAGAGGCGATTGTAATAGATGCAAAACGCGACATTGATACCTATCTTGATATTGCAAAACAAAATAACCTAAGAATCACCCATGTTACTGAAACTCATATTCATGCCGATTTCCTTGCGGGAACCCGTGAACTTGCTGCTGTTACAGGTGCTAAGATGTTTCTTTCTGATGAAGGTGGGCCGGATTGGAACTATGAATTTGACCACATTGGATTAAAAGACGGAGATAATATTAAAGTGGGGAATTTAAACCTGGAGGTAATGCATACTCCCGGACATACTCCCGAAAGTATAAGTTTCCTGTTGACAGATAATCCAGCAACCAAAGAACCGGTAATGTTGTTTACAGGAGATTTTGTTTTTGTGGGAGATATAGGTCGTCCAGATCTTTTGGAAAAAGCGGCAGGATTAAAAGGCACCCAGGATAAGGGAGCCGAAGATATGTACAAATCAATTAAAAAATTCAGTGACCTTCCGCCTTATCTTCAGGTTTGGCCCGGGCATGGAGCAGGATCTGCCTGTGGGAAAGCCCTAGGTGCAGTTCCAAGTACCACAGTAGGGTATGAATTGATACGCAACTGGGCTTTCCAGTACGAAGATAATAAGAAAGGGTTTGTAGACTATTTACTTGACGGGCAACCCGAGCCTCCAAAGTATTTTGCTATGATGAAAAAACTGAACAAAGTTGACCGTCCATTACTTACTACTGTTCCTAAACATAAGAAGCTTACTCCGGCCGAGTTCAAAGCTGCTTATGATAAAGGGGTGAAAGTTATAGATGCAAGAGATAAGGATGAGTTTGCACAGGGACATATACCTAATACTATTCATATACAGGGAAATAACTCCTTTTCAACATGGGCAGGGTGGATCCTTAATTATGAAGAATCCTTTATTCTTGTAGCAAGTGATGATCAAATGGAGGACCTTACAAGAAAACTAATGCGCATAGGCCTTGATAATATCCAGGGATATATTTCCAATGTTAATGAAATGGGAATGTCCCTTGAAAAAACTGAGGTAATCAACATAGAAGAGTTCAAGGAATATTTAGATAAAGATGGTGTGCAGGTTTTAGATGTGCGTGGAGCTTCAGAATTTAAGGAAGGCCATATTGAAGGTGCTGAAAATATCTTTGTAGGAAACATTCAGGAGCAAATTTCTAAAATTGATAAGAATAAGGATGTTGTGATACATTGCCAGAGTGGTGCAAGGGCCGCAATTGCAGAGTCTATACTTGCCCGCAACGGGGTAAAAGATGTGAAAGTTTATCCAGGCGGGATGAGCGAATGGAATACAAAAAATGAACCTGTGGTTACACATTAATAAGGAAGTTCAAATTCCAATAATTCAAAATCCCGGCAACTGCAGAGTTGCCGGGATTTTTTTGTTTATGCTATCCACTCTCAGCAAGTCCTCCACAATATCGAAATAAGGACAGGCCTATACCTCATCACTAAGATTTCGGGGCGGTAAATACTTCAGGAGAAAAATGGATTATACGAATTAATATATTCGGGACATAATCTTTATTAATACCAGGTTTACTGCTGGAATAATCCTTCCGCATAAAATAGAAAGCCGGTATGGGGATTGTAGTTTTTAAGAGCAAGATCTGGAAGTCAAAATTAATCCTGTTCTACAAATGACAATGTATCCTGAGGGTAAGCTAATCTTTCTTAGGATATAAATGAATATGCCAATTTAGCATGAGTCTTTGCAAAATTTTTTAACTGTATTCAACCAAAATAACAGTCATAATTATAATCATTAAGGTAATAAGGAGAAGAAGATAATCTACCCATTCATACTCTTTATTTTTAAACTTTCTTTTAACCTTATTTTTATAGGCTTTGATTTCTTCTTCAAAAGCTACTAGACTTGCAGATATTACAATTGTTATTATAAATTCCATTGAAGTAATAAATTAATTGGTTGGTTAGGTAGAATTCTCGTCTATAAGGTTTATTTTGATTAAATTTAGTCCTTATTGGAATATCTCCAAATGTTAAAAAAATTTATTTATTAACAGCATTTTGACCTTAATGATTGATTATAAGAAGTTTAAACTATATTTTACACTTAAATAGTTGAAAAACAATCCTATTGGAATCTTTCCATATTAATAAAAATCCCCTCACCAAATTAATGATGAAGGGTTTCTAACGTTTAGACTTGTATAAAGCCTTAAAACCTTGCTCTCTCTTGCATTTCTGGTACTCTTACTGAGGTCTTAGCCATTACATCTACTAAAACTCTTTTTGCAAGTAGAATCAAATTAGCTTGTGCTACCTTATTAGCAAGTAAATCATAGTTTATAATATTTCTTGAACCTTGATTACCTTCCATAATTGGAACTCCTCTTTAAGCTTGGTTAATTGCTGTTAGTAATCCTATAGGTACTTTTCTTATTTATTACAACTTCTCCTCCTACCATTTTTCCACAAGAAGTTTGTATACCTCCGTTAGCATAAGAGTTTCCTTGTAATAAATCGCTTAGCAGGAATTCCGGTTGAAAAGGGAATATAGTCTTACCGAACTACCTTCGCCGCATTTCATTCTTATATAGATAATCGCTGCAGAAAATAAGGTAAGCAATCCTACTACCATTATAGAAGCCTCAATGCTCAAAAGATCTGATATAACGCCGGTTAAGATTGCCCCAACAGCATATCCAAGGTCCCGCCACAATCTAAAGATCCCGATGCTTTTGGCCCTGTCCAGTGGGTGTGTATTATCTGCAATGGTTGCCAGAAATGTGGGGTAAACCATTGCGGTACCCCAACCCAACACAGCAGATAAGGTTACGTAATGAAACATACTATCTGCCCAAACTAAAGCAACGAGGACAATCCCCTGTAACAGCATGCCTGTGAAGAGCATATCTTTTTTGCAGAATTTATCGGCCATTTTTCCAGTGAACAACTGCCCCATTCCCCATACTGCTGGGTAGGTTGCAGTTACAATTCCTATTTGTTCAAGGTTAAAACCCTTTCCAGCCAGAAGGATAGGAAATAGGCCCCAGGCCATCCCATCATTCAGGTTATTAATAAGCCCCGCCTGGGTTACAGAGCCCAGGGTATTATCTTTCCAGGTGGTATCCCAAAAAATATTTTTAAGAGGTGCAATTGTACTTGTTCCCTCCTCCTTCTTTACATGGTCCCGGGTATCTTTGATTAATATAATACTGGTTAATAACCCCAACACCATTAAACCAATTCCTAAATAAAAAGGATAAGGCCGCAGGCCATATTCAGTTGCAATATACCCGGTTAAAAATGCAATTAAGGCTACAGCGATATATCCTGAAAACTCGTTGAGACCCATTGCAAACCCACGTTGTTTTTCACCTACCAGGTCAATTTTCATCACCACTGTACTAGACCAGGCAAGACCCTGGTTTATCCCCAGCAGGACATTGGCGGCAATAACCCAGTTCCAGCTGGGAGCATACATTAAAATAAAAGGAATTGGAATGGCAAAAATCCATCCCATGATGAGTAGATTACGCCGGCCAAACCTGTTGGCCAATGCCCCCGCATAATAATTGGAAATGGCTTTTACGATCCCAAAAACAACAATAAATGAAAGAATAGCGCTGGTGGCGGCGATGCCGAATTCTTTTTCGGCAATCTCAGGAAGAATACTTCTTTCAAGGCCTACCATACCTCCTACAAAAGCATTCACAAGTACCAGTAAAGTAAACTGCTTCCAGTTCTCTTTTAATCCCAGGTGAATTTTCTCCATTTTACCGTATCTTGATTAAAAGTAAAAATTAGTTACAAAATTGAGCTGATTAAAATTGCTTTTATTAAAAATGCTCTGGGCGTCCAGCATATTTTGATTTTCCCGATATATCCATAACAAATCAAAACTTAAACCTTTAAAAAATCCGGAGGCATCGTAGCGCAAATGCGAATTTACCTGAAAGGATTCATCTACATTATACTTGTTGAATTTAAAATCACCGGCATCGGCACCCTTGATCTGCTGTAATTCCACTCCAAGATGAAGGTCTTTTACGGGCAGGTATTCTGCCTTCAGGGTATAAACATTTACATTCCCAAGACCTTCAAGACGGGAACGTGGTATGGAGGTGAAAAAATGATCGCGTCCCAATTCCTTCGGAAATAAAAACCTGCCGGAATCAAACGCATGGGTATAGGCAAACGCGAAGTTAAGTTTGTCATTTTTCCAGCCTAATTGAGAACTTAAAACCTGGCCGTTCTCCTCCGGTTGTACATACCTGTTCTCATAATGTAAATCTCCATTAAAAGATAAAGGTGTTTGATATACATACTGCAAGCCAAGATTAAAATTATTAAGGTCTACCTCAACCTCAGCCCAGGCGGTGTTGAGGAATTTATCTATATAAATATCATAAAACTTCAAATTAAAAAATTCATGCTGAAAGTTGTAGTTGGCGATCCCAATGCCCGAAGAAGTATAATATTCATGATATTCTGCAAGCTCACCATTTGGTTGGAATCCATTATAGAAAAGGCCAATTCCTTCTTCAACAGAAAACCACTCTGTAGTCGCCCGCGGTGAAATCCCATTCAACCATCCCATATTAACCTGGTGTTTCGAGGTTAAATTCAAATGTGCCCAGCCGCCTCTATGTGCAAAAGGCTTCATCCTGCCATCACTGTGGTTGAGCAGCGGGGTATATTCAGTCTCAATTTTTCCAAAACTAATATAAGAGCTTCCAAAGCGATATCTTAAGAATAGCTCTTCCAGGCGATCAAGATCCCGGAAATTTCCCTGGTTTAAAACATCATACAGCTCATATTCCCATTTTGAATTTTTTCCTGTTACAGGATCCTCCATTCCAAGATCGTTCCCAAATGTCTTGTAGGTAAAGATCCCTTTTACCCCAATTTCGAAGCCCTTAAAATTTCCTGTCGTAAAGCCTATAGCCCCGCCGGTGGCATTTGTATAATAATCCCTAAGTTCCCCTTTATTATGGGTGCTCATAAAATAATTGCGAAAATGGCCGTGTAAGTGTGCATTGGTGAAAATATCTTTTAGTTGCCCGGTTTCTGAATTATCGGAAACAGGTTCATGCTGTGAAAAGCCTGCAAAACTTATATTTAAAAGTATAACAAGGAGTAGTGGATTTTTGAAATTCATGGTGTAAGATTATGAGAAAATTAAAATGCAAAAATCCTTAAACCTTACTTCAATTTAAGTAACAATAGTTACGTTCAACATTATTTAATAATGCGTCTAAAATCCCTTGTGTAACAAAAGTCACAGTTCTTACCATTCTCAATTTTTATATTTGGCTTCACAATGGATCTAAAACCTTACATAGCTGTTTTTTTTGCGGTTGTTTTCTTCGGAAAATTCCTGATGATGGATTCCAAAGTATTGGAATTTATTCTGGATTCCACTGAGATTGCTTATGTGAATCCGTTTTGTAAAAAGCAGAAACCAGGTTTGGATGAAAATGGTGTCCTGGCAGATTTTTCACCGGATTCACCTTCCTTAACTATTGCTATAGATTCCTTTTGTAATGCCCCTTTTCATATTGAAAAAGTGCAATGGGAACATATATTTGTTAAACATATTTTTCAACATTACCCATACACCTCTCCTAATCCCCCACAAATTTTCAGGGATAGTTTTTACCCCCCTCCCAAAATTGTTTAGATCATAATTATTGAATGCCGGATGAGTCAAGATTCCGGAGAAATTTTAATCCAATTGTTTCCTGTTAAGGATAGAACCGCGCAGGATGCAAATTAGAACTCAATAAACTCTATTCAATGAAAAACCAAATTTTGGTTTCCAAAACTTCCATAAGGATACTAAGGATAATGCTTAGCGGGATATTTCTGGTAGCAGGATCCAACCATCTATTGAATGTAGAAGAAACCGTAAATAAAATGGATAAGGCAAGTTTAAAGGGATTGGCCTATGCAGTAGGTAATCCTGAATATCTTGTAATCCTTTCCGGGATCGTAATGCTACTGGCGGGAATATCCCTGCTAATTGGTTTCAGGACCCGTTATGCAGCGGCAATCCTGGGACTGGTATTAATCCCCATTACCATTACCGTACAGGTGGGACAAATAAGTTCCCTTGGACCCCTGTTTAAAAATATAGCCATTATGGGGGGGCTCCTGTTCTTTATACTCAATGACTTTAACACACAAAAAAATATTAAACCGGCTCAGGCAGACCTGAGTCTAAAAATCAAATAACTATGAAAACATTATTTTTAAGCAGCCTGGCATTTGTTCTTATGTTGATAACAAATCCTGTAAATGCACAGGAAACCACCACCACACAGAATAATTATGTTGTACTTACTAAAAAAGTAGAGCAGTTAAAACCCATTATTCTAACTGCCAAATCCTTAAAAGAGGAAGACGGAGAAAATTTTGGTGATTATCAGGCAATTATATGCGGCCAGGATATTACCTTACTTACAGATAAGGAGAAAATGAAAGGTTTTTTAATTGATGCCAAAGAAGCCGGCGTTAAGCTAATTGCCTGCGGATTTTCAATGAAAAAATTTGGCGTTGATGCGGAAGACATTCCTGCGGAATTTGAGATCGTTGAAAACGGGATCCTTTATGATTTTCAGCTTCAGAAAAAAGGATATTACAGTTTAGGGCTTTAAATCTATGAACGCCAACATACCAACAATAAACAATAAGATATGAAAATCAAAAAAACAGGGCTTTTAGCTCTTTCAATATTAATCATTGGAATTCTCAGTTCCTGCCAGCAAATGACTGGTAAAAATGGAGACCAGACCAAAACAATGGACCAGGATACCATTAAGATCACCTTATTACAAACCGCCGATATTCACGGGCAGCTGGATCCTCACCTGGAACTCTTCTGGGAGAATGACAGTATAGTTTTCAAAGAACGAGGTGGGCTGGCACATATACAAACTCTTTTTAAAGAAGAGAAAGCCAAAAACCCCAATACTTTTATAGTAGATGGAGGGGATCTTATTCAGGGAAGCGGTTATGCGGCAATGTCCCAGGGGTCTATCTTTCCGGATATTATAAAAAACATGGATTTTGACCTTATAATACCGGGTAATTGGGAAGTGGTATATGGTAAGGATGTGATGATGGAGGTTATGGCAGGATTTGAAACCCCTGTAATTGCACAAAATATGTTTCACGAAGAGGATCAAAAGGAACTTTTCCCACCATACTGGATACAGGAGATCGCGGGAGTTAAACTTGGTTTTATAGGGATAAACGATCCTGATGTTCCAATAAGGCAGAATCCAATCTTTAGCGAAGGGATCAAATTTAGCGGTATAGATGAAAGTGTAAAAGATCTTATCCAAAAAGTAAAACACGAAGAGAAAGTTGATGCACTATTTTTAATTACCCATATAGGGATATTTAAGCAGGTTGAACTGTCCAACAATCCGATAGTAGCCGATGTGGATTATATTTTGGGGAATGACACCCATGAACGTATACGCAAGCCTATAGAAGGAAAATATGCAAAGGTAACCGAGCCAGGGGCTTTTGGGTCCTTTGTAGGGAAACTTGACCTTTACTTTTTAAATGGAAAAATAGTAAGGGAGGAATATGAACTTATGGACGTGGATCCCGAGGTTTATAAAGCCGATCCTTTAATTGCAGACCTGATTGAAAAAGCCAAAGCACCTTATAAGGAACATTTGGAAACCGTGGTAGGTTATACCAATACTCCTATTTACAGATATCTTACCGTAGAAAATCCTATGGATAATATGATCACCGATGCAGCCAGGTGGAAAACAGGTGCTGACATATCAATTTCCAATGGTTTTAGATTTGGAAATCCAGTTGTGCCTGTAAATGGAAAACCAGCTCCTATAACCCGTGCAAACTTGTGGAATTTAATTCCGGTAGATGAAAAAGTGAAGACCGGGAGAGCTACAGGAAAACAGATCAAGGACTGGCTGGAAAAGGAAATGCACAATGCGTTTGCCGAGATTTCCACTGAAAGATTTGGGGGCTGGCTGGTTCGTTTCTCCGGGATGGAAGTTGATTTCAACTCCCGTAACCCTAAGGGAGAGCGAATAAAATCTATCACTGTAAAAGGAGAGGAAATGCAGGATAACCAGTATTATACAATTTCAGCCTGTGTGCGGCCCGGCGATCCTGAGGATAATCTTTGCCGAATGCCTAATGTAAAAGATATTGAGGTAAAAGATTACACCATACACGAGGTGGTAGAGGAATATTTAAAAAAGAATTCCCCGGTAGCTCCAAAACTTGATAAACGGGCGTATTGCGATTATTTAGGCCCAAACTCCTTTTCTACAGTTCCAGGGACAGATTATAAGTTCCAGTAAGTAATCCTTTTTGTTGAAAATTAAAACCTCTCACTGCTTTTTGCAATGAGAGGTTTTTTTTAGGTACCAGAAGGATGAAGAAAGATATTTAAAGTCACATAATTAAATCCTCCGGCTCCTAAGATCTTATTGGGTTTTATTCAGGTTATATTTCTCTTTGTAAAAGTCCATAATGGGTTTAAAGGGACCGTACTTATGTTGTAGCGCAGAAAAATCATCGGCCCAGGGGCCATAAGGAGTTGAAACTGGTTTTAATTTCCTGTCCGGGAAATCATTTTCCTTATTTCTTTTTTGAGGTCTTTCAAAACTATTGATATATCCTGCGAGATGATATGCCTCCTCATCGGTTAATTTTGGATTTTCAAGGGTAGCTTCTCCAAACGGCATATTACCTTTTATAAAACTAGCGGCGGTGATCACACGGTGCATTCCGGCCCCTTCATTATAACTGTCTTCACCCCAAAGCGGTGGATACAAATAACCATTAGAGGATCCCGCCACTTTAATACCTGCACCATTATCTCCATGACAGCTGGCACATTGAACCTGGTATAAAGCTGCCCCGGTTTCAAGGTTCACAGCAACATCTGGCAAAATAATTTTGGCGAAACCTTTAAATTCATCCTTCCGCTCCTGCGGAACATCATTACTAAGCCAATTCATATAGGCAAGAATGGCCTTCATTTCCCTGGAATCATCTGGAAGTTTTTGCCCATCCATACTTCTTTCCATACAGCCGTTGACCCTGTCCTCCAGTGTACTCTCCTTGTTCGATCTATTGCTGAATTGGGGGAAACGTTCTATAATCCCAACCCAGGAGGCAGATCCAGGCTTGGTACCGGCTTCCAGATGACAATTGGTACAGGCAAGATTGTTACCGGTATATCTCAATTTGGGATCTTCAGCCCCCGGGCCCATCGTATTGGGACTAGCAGTTACCAATTGATACCCATATTCTACTTCACTATTGTCAAAACCTTCGGCAAGGGCCAGGTCGATATCACGCGGGGCCCAAACCTCTAATATTTCTACCACTTTATTTTTAATAAATAGTGTAGGGTTGTCCTGGTATATAAAAACACCTATAAAAACCACGACAATAAGGGTAATTACTGCCCCAAATAAGAAGGTCAATGATTTTACCAGGCTTGAAAATTTATCCATAATCATTAAACTTTGCGACAAAGGTTATAAGGGCTGGAAGTATTTTAATAAAAACTTTCCCTCTATGTTATTTTAAATCAGGAATGTAAATCCCCTTTAACAAACATAAATTTTCTTTTATAAATGTCGGGTAACAAATGTTACATAAACTGGATAAATCGCAAAAAATTGAATTATGAATTAATAAGTTAGGAAGCTTTTACAGGATTGAATAAGGATATCTCTCATGCGTTGTTAAAATATGGGAGCTTTTACTGCCCATAAAAGAAAGGTTTATTTTAAAGAGGAAAGAAACTCTTTAAATTTAGCTGTATCATAATCGCCCATTCCCATGTGGGTAAGTGCAAGATCACCCTGGGCATCTATAACATACGTAGTGGGTATACTTTGCGTATAATACATTTGTGGTAAGGCACCATCAACCTTGTAAACTTCAAAATTATAACCCTTCTTTTGATGAAAATCTATAGCTTTTTGAAAATCCTGATCTACAGATAGCATTATAAATGCAACCTCCTCTTTATCCATATCATTGTAAAGATTGTTAATACCGGGCATTTCAGCAATACAGGGTGGGCACCAGGTTGCCCAAATATTAAAGAAGATAACCTTTCCTCTAAGATCCTCCATGGTTGTTTTTACCCCTTTTGAATCAATTAGTTTTAGATCGAAATCGGCCACAGGTCTTGCCTCCTCCCCTTTTTCGGGTTGGGTCATTTCCAGTTTAGGATTCATTACGCCAGTTGCAAGTATGCCTCTTTGAAGAAATCCAAGGACCTCTGTATGTAAGCCGGTAAAATATAAAATAGCCATTACCGCTGCAATCAATCCATATTCTATAAGGTTTTTTTTGGTGTTCTTTTTCATATTTGAAGATCCTTTTATAATGATACAGGAAAGGATTAATACCCTTTAACCAGTGGTTTGCGAAGATACAAAGGAGGAAGAGTGGAAAGTGTAACCTAAGTTACACAGGAAACGGAAGCAGTTGAGGGAGGGAAATAAATAAAGTTACCTTGAAATAAAGCAAATCAACCTAAAAACAATGTATTTCAAATATTACTTCCAGCCTGCATAGCCTTCTGTAATATCATAGATCTCAGTAAAACCTAAGTCTGCCAGAATTTTACCTGCTTTGTTACTTCGGTTTCCGCTTCGGCAATATATAAACACAGGTTTGTTTTTGTCAAGCAACGCTACCTGCTCTTCAAAATTCTCATCAAAGAAGTTGATGAGAATCGCATTCTCAATATGTCCTTCCTGAAATTCTTCCGGAGTTCTTACATCCAGTATAATTGCATTGGGTTCTTCAGCTAAAATAGTTTTGGCTTCAGGCACCGTTATTTCCCTAACTTCCTTTGTTTCTACCTGTGCATTGCAGGAAATTAAACTATAGGTAAATATTGCCGTTATTAAGAACAACAGGTTTCTTTTCATCATATTCAAATTAAAAAATTAAAGATAGTTCAATTAGGTTTTACTGTTGAAGTCCAAAATTTTTAATTTAGGGATTAAAAACTATTAAGGATCACCACCCACAAAAAAATTGAGATCAGAACTACAAACAGCTTCCATAGGTGTGGGATCCTATTCCCACTTCTTTAATTTGTTTTACAGATGATATTGTTGAACCAATTAAAAATAAAGTTTTCACAAAAATACCGGAGAAGGAGTTTTACAAAAACTGCTTCTCCGGTATTTACTGGTTTGAATTAAAATATTTCTTTCCAGATGATATAAATACCCATGACAAGAACAAACCATCCAAAGGCTGTTTTTAGTTTCTTCCCATCTATAAATTTATTTAGGTAGCCTCCTATAAAGATCCCCACAATAGATAAACCGGTAAAGATCAAAAGAAATTTCCAGTCTATTTCCAGGTTCTCCACATCTCCAATAAAACCAATCAGGGACTTAACTGCAATTATGAGCAGAGAGGTTGCTACGGCTTTTTTCATAGGTAACTTTGCAAGGAGCACTAAAGCTGGGATAATTAAAAATCCGCCGCCTGCACCTACAATTCCCGTAAGGATACCCACAACAACTCCCTCAATAATTATTAGAGGATAGTTATATTTAACCTTGGTTTCAACAACATCTTCACTCCTGTTGTTTTTGATCATTGAGATGGAGGCAACAACCATGATAATGGCAAAAAACAACATAATCCCAATGTTCTTGGTAACATCAAAACCCCAGAGGGTGAAAATGTGATCTGGAATAGCTGGAACAATATATTTCCTGGTAATGTACACCGCTATAAAAGCAGGGATCGAAAAAACG
The DNA here is from genome assembly GCA_963973375.1 of uncultured Antarcticibacterium sp. Classification (GTDB taxonomy): domain Bacteria; phylum Bacteroidota; class Bacteroidia; order Flavobacteriales; family Flavobacteriaceae; genus Gillisia. The sequence goes on along the minus strand of CAXAZV010000004.1, from coordinate 9,177 downwards.
GTTGCTGTTTTAAAATCTACCAGCTTCTTCTTCATATTATTAAAAGCCCCTACCAGCGAAGAAGCCCCCACTACAAAAAGTGAATACGCTGTTGCGGTTACAGGGTTAATGGCAAGTAGGTAAACAAGTACAGGTACGGTGAGTATGGACCCACCTCCACCAATGAGGCCTAAAACAACTCCAATTATCAAAGCCCCAATATATCCTAAGAGATCAAATATTTCCAAAATATCATTTTTTATTTGTGCAAAAGTAACTTGTAAGCTGGGCGATGGCAGTAACAAAAGTTACAGAGATTTTCATTTTTAAAAACCAACTTTGAAAAACAAAATCTATTAGAGGATAGGTCAGCGAGCATTTTACACTCATTTACATTTCATTTAGGGGGAGGAAAAATATTATTTACGGCGTGAAAATTCAGGTAAATTTAATAACTAAGGCAGTTTAAAGGTTTTTATATCAACCATTTATCAAAACAATGAGTTAGTTTCAAAATAACCTGGCGATTTCAGAAAGTATGATTAGTGTCATATTTTATAACACAAAATCCCTTTTACTTTGCCCTTTAATATGAAGGAAGGCAGGACTTGAAAAAATGTTTAGTTTTTTCTAAACATTTAAAACATTAAACAATGAAGAATAAGAAATTATTTGAATTACACGCCGATGTTTGTAAAGCTATGGCTCATCCACTTAGGATGGAAGTAATTCATTTATTGGATGCACGGGAATATTGCTTCGCTGATATACAGGAAGAAACCGGGGAGTTAAAATCCAATCTTTCCCAACATTTAAAAGTCATGACAAAAAAGGGGATCCTAAAAGTAAGGCGTGAAGGCCAATGCAGTCATTTTTCCCTTAGTTCCCATAAAGTTGCACAAGCTTGTGAACTTATGCGGGAAGTGCTTATAGAAAATTTACAGGAACAACAAAAAATACTTAAAATCTCTTAGCTATGATTTGACAAACCATTCAAACATAATATCACATAAAGTGTGATTTGTCACCGGGGAGTAAAAAGGGAGGAATTATAGAAAATTTAAAAATATTCATATGAAAACTATATTAGTATTGGGTGCAGGTACAGGCGGAATTGTTACTGCCAGAGAACTAAGCAAGCACAGCGGCAATGAAGATGATATTAACCTTGTAAATATCCTTGTGTTTGAAAAGGAAGAAAGAAGTGTTTTTGCTCCTTCCCTACCCTGGATAATGGTTGGCCAGAGAAAACCGGAACAGATCTATGAAAGTTACAAGAAACTCGATGCTTCAGGACTTGAAGTAATAACAGGAGAAATTGAGAATGTAGATCCAGAAAATATTAGCATTACTGTTAAAGGGAAGGTATATAAAGGAGATTACATGGTAGTTTCCCTGGGAGTGGAACAAAAAAATGATCTTAACCTCGATAAATTCGGCTATAATTTCTTTACTCTGGATGGGGCTACAAAATTTAACAAGGAGCTGGATCTGCTTGTTATAGGTAAAATTGCCATTCTTGTTTCCTCTCTACCCTTTAAAAGCCCTGCAGCACCTTATGAAGCAGCTATGTTAATTGAGGATTATGTGCGCAAAGCCGAAATTAGTAATAAAGTGGAGGTAGCTTTATATTCCCCGGAAGGTGGACCTATGGAATTTGCAGGCCCTGAGGCTTCACAAGAACTTCAAAGCCTTCTGGAAAAAAGAGGAATTAAATACTATCCCAATCATCAGGTAACAAATGTAACGGCAAATACACTTGAATTTAGTAATGGGAAAAGCTATAAATACAACCTCCTGGCTTACACTCCAAAACATGAGACCCCCGCAGTAATACGCAACAGTTCCCTTGCCGGTGAATCTGGTTGGATAGAGGCCAACCGTAAAACCCTGGAGACCAAATTTCCAAACGTCTATGCAATTGGGGATATAACAGATATAAAATTAGACACGGGAGTTTCCCTTCCAAAGATTGGAATCTTTGCCAGAGAACAGGCAGAGATCGTGGCACATAACATCGGAAGGAAAATTGGAAATAGTTTGCCAGATCACACTTTTAAAGGCGAAGGCCAGTATTTTATTGAATATGGAAAAGGCCTTGCCAGCACTACCGATGTGAATTTTTATGAAGATCCAAAGGAGCCCCACGTTAAAATGAAAACACCTGAAGTTTTGGGCCACTGGCACAAATGGTGGGCTGAAAAATACTGGTTCTTTAAAAACTTTTAAGCTGCAATAATTTAAGGCAACACTTAAAAGTTATGCTTAAAGTTATAAGAAGGATTACTAAAATAAATTAAAATGAAAAAAATAGGCTTAATAGGTGGTACTTCATGGCATTCTACCATAGTTTATTACCGTTTAATAAATGAACTTACTGCCGAAATTATAGGGTCCCAGGCAAATCCCGATATGATCATCTACAGCCTGAATATAGAATTGATGAGGGAGCAGAACCGGGAGAAGATTAATAACGCGTATTTGGATATCTCCAGAAAATTAAAGAGTGCAGGAGCTGAGGCAATAATTATATGTGCGAATACTCCGCATATGGTTTATTCCTTCGTTCAACCACAAATTGATATTCCCATTCTTCACATTGCAGATGCTGTGGGAAAAGCAGCAATAAAAAAGGGTTTAAAAACATTGGGGTTACTGGGAAACAAACCCACTATGACCGGGGATTTCATCTCGGGTTATTTGAAGGAAAACTATGGGATAGAAACTATTATTCCGCAGGAAAAATATCTGGACAGATCCCATCATTTTGTTTCTGCAGAACTCACCCAGGGAATATTTAGTGATGAGGCAAGATCCTTCTTTTTGGAACAAATGGAGTTGTTGAAGGACCGTGGGGCTGAAGGAATTATCCTGGGATGTACAGAGTTACCAATGCTAATTGAACAGGAAAATTTTGACCTTCCTTTAATTGCCACCACAAACCTGCATGCCAGGATGGCAGTGGATTGTATCCTGGAAGAGCAAAAGAACCTAAAAGAAAAAATTTAATCTATAACTAATCAAAAATAAAAACAAATGAAAAAAAACATGGGAATTGCAGATAAGGTGGTCCGGATCGCTGCAGCAGTATTAGTGGCAGTCTTATATTTCACAGGAACGATTTCAGGCACCCTGGCAATTGTATTGCTTGTACTTGCAGGAATTTTGATCCTTACCAGTTTTGTAGGATTTTGCCCGCTTTACGCCCCATTTAATTTCTCAACCCGTAAAAAATTACCTTTAGGAAGAGAATAACCAGGAATAAGTTCCGGGAATAATTTTTAGAAGATAGTAGGGCCGGCTCCTGCCGGTCAACTATTTTTTATCATTATTTTTTGGAAAAAGAATCAAGACCACTTCGCTTTTAGAAACCAGAATGTATTAAAAGCATATCTATGTTCTCCTTATTGATATAATCTTCACCGGGCAGGCTTTAACCGCTGCGTCTACAGGTTCGAAAATACTTTCATCTGCAGACCGAAGCGTGTGAAACCCCTTTTTATCAGTTGCATTAAGCAGAACACTTTTTCCGTCTTTTTTTGACATTTGGAATTGCCCCGAAGCAAGCTCTACGCAATAGTTACAGCCTATACATTTATTTCGCTGAAGGGTTATTACTATCATCAGGCTTCTACAAGTTTATAAAGTTTATCATTCTTACGAACCCGAAAAGGAATTTTAAGGGTACAATTGTCCCCTTTAAATGCATTGTCACGCAAGAGGTCATTCACGTACATAGCATCAACCACAAGCTCCTGTGCCCCTGTAGTAGGGCCGGTGATAAGGATCCTGTCTCCCTGATTCAGGTCATAGGCTTCAATCAGGAATTCGGCAATGCCAGATTTAGGGAAATAATGTACTCCTTTCCCAAGGTAGACTTTCTTTTGAGATGCTGCGGAACCTGAAATTTTGCTCCATTCCCCTAATTTCTGACCCAGGTAATATCCACTCCAAAAACCACGGTTATAAACTTTATTGAGCTCTTCCATCCAGATCGCAACTTTTTCTTTTGTATATGTACCGGCATAATAAGAATCAATTGCCTCCCTGTATGCCTTAATAACTGTTGCAACATATTCAGGAGCGCGTCCACGGCCTTCTATTTTTAAGACCTGAACCCCTGCTTCCATAACCTCATCCAGGAAATCTATAGTACAAAGATCTTTTGGAGACATCATATACTCGTTATCAAGTTCGATCTCAAAACCGGTTTCCTGATCTATCACAGTATATTTTTTTCTGCAATTCTGCTTACAGGCTCCGCGATTTGCTGATGAATTATAAGAATGCAGGCTTAGGTAACATTTTCCTGAAACGGCCATGCACAAGGCACCGTGTCCAAATATCTCAATTTCCACCAGTTTTCCTGATGGACCTTTTATTTGTTCTTTTTGAATGGCCCCGGTGATCTTTTTTACCTGCCTTAAACTAAGTTCCCTGGAAAGCACCATGGTTTCAGCAAAAAGACTGTAAAATTTTACAGTTTCAATATTGGTCACGTTTAACTGAGTGGAAATATGCACAGCAACTCCCATTCCCCTGGCCGAGGCAATTACAGCCTGATCTGATGCTATTACCGCAGTAATCCCGGCTTCCTTTGCTTTTTTAAGCAGGGTTTTTATAAGAGAAAGGTCGTGATCATAAATAATTGTATTAAGGGTTAAATAAGATCTTACATTTTTTTCTTCGCATCTTCTGGTGATCTCGGGGAGGTCCTCCAATGTAAAATTGATCGATGCCCTGGCTCTCATATTGAGCTGCTCTACTCCAAAATAAACTGAATCTGCTCCATTGTCTAAGGCAGCTTGCAGAGATTCAAAATTTCCGGCCGGGGCCATTAATTCCATTTTAGATGAATGTGAAGTCATGTGATAGTTATATTTTTGGGCAGATCCAACGCATATGCCTTAATTTATTTTAGAAACAAAGGAAACAGGATTTGGAAAACAAGAATATGACCGCGGTCATAAAACCAAAATTTGAAAATGAATTAATTCTTCTAAAAACTTATTTGGCTAAAAGATAGTTTTTAAACAATCCAAACATTTGATATTCAACTATATGATGGAGATCATATTTTATGAGCGCTTGTTGTAAGAACTTTATAAGCTTAATGGAGAAAAATTAAAAAATGAAATTGCCTTACAATCAAACGATTTCCGCCAAAGAGGTAAAAGACAATTATATTAAAGAGAGAGATCTGGCGGAGTTTTCTACTGAAACCTGTAAGAGAAACCAATTATATATTTACCTGAGTTTATTTCTGCTGATATTCACCGTTATTATTTTAATTGTAATAACCTGAATTGGTATCAACTTAATATGAATTAATTAAATAATTCTTTTGAAAGTAAAAGATAAATTAAAATTGAGGGACAGGGTTATCTATTTTCTAATTGCACTCACACTTATACTTATCTGGATATTAATCTATTAAAACGTGAGATTCCCTGCAAATTCTCTCAAACTGATCTCGGATAATTTTGCCTGAAACCTGGCATTGCTGTGTCTTACAATGGCGTTAATGTAATTAAGCTGGGCAGTTCGAAATTCGATGGTGGGTATGGTACCAATCCGGAATTTTTCCATTGTAATGTCCAGGTTTTCCCGCGCAATTGCTTCGTTATTACGTTCCAATTCTATTAAACTTATGTTAGTTAAATAAGTTTGATATGTGGTACCAAGCTGGGTTTGAAGATCCAGTTCCTGCTGTTCAATTACCAGCTCGCTATTTTCAATCTGGATTTTGGCGATCTTTTCATTTTGATTTTGGTTAAAACCATCAAAAATGTTCATTCTGGCACTAAAACCATAATTAAAACCCCTGGATTTACCAAAGCTTATAAATCCGAGGCTGGATTCAGATTCACTGAATTGATAGCCTGTATTGGCCACAATGGTTGGGTATCTACCGGCTTTTACCTGTTTTAATTCCAGTTTAGCTATATTATTTGCAATAATCTGTGCTTGTAATTGTGGATTTTGTTCTAATGCTAATTTTTCCAATTCAGGTAAAAACAAGTCCTCTTCTACAGGGATTTCATCAATAACCCTGAAATCATTTTTTATATCTCTTGCAAGGATTTGGTTCAGCCTTATTTTGGTATTTCGAAATAATTCTTCCTGCCGCAGCTGCATGGTTTGATCTGTATTCATATCTACCTGGGCATTTAACACCTCGAGTTTAGAAGCTTTTCCAATGGTAAAACGATTATCAGCAAGGGTTAATCTCTGGTTGGAGATCACAATGGTACTATCTAATGCAACTAGCTGCTGTTGTTGCTGAACAAGGTCATAATACGTGATCATTACATCACTCACTTTGGCGAGGATGGTTTGTTGTAACTGGGCCTCTCCAAGTTTCTCCAATTCCTTTAGCTGGTCATACCTTGCAAACATTCTGAAACCATCAAATAAGGTCCAGTCCATTACCACTCCATAATTTATATTGTTATTACGGGCATCATCAAGTTCTATCGTATTTCCATCTGCCCGCGTTTGGGAACTGTTTTGAGTACTGTTATTGCTATTAAATACGGCACCTAGCGTTGGTAGCATTCCGGCATTCCCTATACTTATCCCTTCTTTATCAATATCCAGTTCATTGGAAGCTATTCTTATTTCGTAATTATTCTCCAGGGCGATGCGTACAGCTTCTTCTACCGTGAGTAATTCCTGGCCCTGTGCCTGGATTGCAATAAAAAAAACTACAAGCAATTTAAATGTATTATTCATGTAATTGGGGTTCCATTTTTAAGCGTTCCTGTGGTTGCGGCTCGTCAAACTCCGGACGGTGTTTTTTCTCACGGGACCACATCAGGTAAATTGCTGGAATTATATATAATGTAAGAATTAGTGAAAACATGGTACCTCCAATGATCACTACCCCCATTCCAATCCTGCTGGTTGAAGCTGCCCCAAAAGCAATTGCAATTGGCATTGCACCAAGGGCAATGGTAAGACTGGTCATAAGTATGGGTCTTAATCTGGATTCGGAAGCCTTTAAAATGGCTTCATATTTTGGCATTCCCTGTTCTCGCAACTGGTTGGCAAACTCAACTATTAGTATCCCGTTTTTAGTTACGAGCCCTATTAACATCACCGTACCTATCTGGCTAAAGATATTCCAGGATTGCCCAAAGAGCCATAACGAGAACAACGCTCCTGCAACTGCCATAGGAACCGTAAGAATAATGATCAAAGGATCTATAAAACTTTCAAACTGGGCTGCCAGAATTAGGAAAATAAGCAACAAAGCAAGTAAAAAGGCAAACATGGTATTAGAACTACTTTCCACAAAATCACGGGATTCCCCTCCAAGATCTGTGGTGAAAGATTCATCCAGCACCTTTCCTTTAATGCGTTCCATGGCTTCAATACCATCACCCATACTTGCACCCGGGGCGAGACTTGCCGAAACCGTGGCACTCATATACCTGTTGTTATGATATAGTGCAGGAGGACTACTTTGTTCTTCAGTAGTAACAAGATTGTCCAATTGAATTAAAACTCCCTCTCTGTTACGCACAAACATTGAGGTTAGGTCCATAGGAGCTGAGCGGTCTTTTTTATCAAATTGCCCCATTACCTGATACTGTTTTCCATTCATCATAAAATAGCCAAAGCGCTGCCCACTTAAAGCAAGTTGCAGTGTTTGGGCTACATCCAGTACAGATACTCCAAGGGTCTGGGCCTTTTCCCTATCTATAGTAACATAAATTTCGGGTTTATTGAATTTGAGGTTAAGATCTGAATTAGAGAAAGTAGGGTCACTTTGTACCTCTTCCATAAATAAAGGGATCTTCTCCTCTAGTTGCTGAAAATTCTGGGCCTGAATAATATATTGTATTGGCATTCCTCCACGACGGTTTACAGCAATAGTGGGGCTTTCACTCACATTTACCCTCGCACCCGGATATTGTTTTGTCCACTGTGTAAGTTTTTGGGCAATTTCTGCCTGAGAGCGTTCCCTCTCGTCCGGCTGGACCAGCGCAACCCTTCCGAAGCCACTGTTTACTGAGCCTGAACCCCAACCCGGGGAGGTTATAATAAGACTAACATTTTTCTCTGGAATAGAATCATTTATAAGCTCTGTAAGTTCATTCATGAACTCATCCATATAGTCATAGGAAGCACCTTCAGGGGCAGTTGCACTCAAACTTATAAAACTTCGATCCTCATATGGAGCGGTTTCTTTTTGAAGCAGGCTGTAAAAAACTACAGTTATAACAAGACAGAGTAGCAGAATGGGAAAACTAAGCCATTTCTTATGCATAAAAGCTCTAAGTGTGCCTGCATAACCTTTATTCATTTTCACAAAATACTTTTCAGTAAAGTTGTAAAACTTAGAATTATGCTGTTTCCCCGGCTTCATCATATATGCGTTAAGCATAGGGGTTAATGTAAGACCAACAAATGCTGAAATTAATACTGCGGCAGCAAGTACCACCCCGAATTCCCGGAAAAGACTACCCACAAAACCTTCAAGGAAAATTACGGGAAGGAATACAGCAGCAAGGGTTACAGAGATAGAAATTACCGCATACATTATTTCTTCAGAGCCTTTAATAGCCGCCTGTATAGGATGCATGCCCTCCTCAACCTTTTTATAGATATTTTCGGTCACAACTATCCCATCATCTACCACAAGACCTGTGGCAAGTACAATAGCTAAAAGGGTTAATACATTTATGGAGAAACCAAACAGCCACATTATGAAGAATGTAGCAATAAGGGATACAGGAATATCAATAAGGGGTCTCAAGGCTATAGACCAGTTTCTAAAGAAAAGGTAGATCACAAGTATTACCAGAATAATTGCAATGGCGAGCGTTTCCACCACCTCTGTTACAGATTTTCTTACGAAAGTAGTATTATCAAAAGCAATGTTAAGTTCAAAATCTGCAGGTAAATCCCGCTGCAATATTTCATATTGCTCGTAAAAGGCATCGGCAATGTCAAGATAATTGGTGCCCGGTTGAGGGATGATCACCATGGAAACCATTTCCTGCCCTGAATCGCTGAGTTTTGTCTCTAAATTTTCTGCTTCAAGTGCGGCAGTTCCTATATCACTTAGTTTTATAAGGTTATCCCCTTCAGAGCGAATGATAATGTTGTTAAACTCTTCGACAGTTGAGAGGTTTCCAATGGTTTTAACGGCGAGTTCTGTTTGAGAACCTGAAAGTTTGCCCGTGGGAA
>CAXAZV010000003.1:0-31204 GCA_963973375.1 uncultured Antarcticibacterium sp. | reverse complement strand
TTCCTTCCAGTCGCCTGTGTCTGGAAAAGGAAACTTATTGTTATTTTCCTCTTTTATAAGGTTTTGAAGGTTTGTTTTCGCTACAACATAGATCTTGTCGAGTATCTTGCTTATCTGGATGTTTTCAGAAATATTATGTATAAAATAAATGAAAGCATAAATGCATACCACAGTAAAGACGATTCCCAAAAGCACGGAAAATCCGGGAATTTGATATTTGTCTCCTGTAGGTTGAATAGAAAAAAGTATGAAAATGCAGTATAAAATTGTTCCCAGATAGATCCCCAGGATGATCTGATGCGATTTATCTGATATTAAACCCGGTAAAAGCCGGGGAGAAAAATTGCTGGACGCCTGACTTAACAAAAGCATCACCATGGAAAAACTAAACACCATCATAGAGATAAGCCCGGTGATTATTGCGCTAAGAATGGTAAGGGCAGTATCACCGTTATCTACTACAAGAATAGGAAGATTGTCCAGGAGATACCTGGAGATCCCAAGGTTTTCCAGGTACATTAAAATAAAGGCGATACAGATGCCTGAAATAGCGAAAACCGTAGGATAAAAAACAATCTTGCTTTTTACAATATGCAGGATACGCAAAAGTTTGTTATTAAGCTGCTTCATCAATTTCAAATAAGGGATTAAAGTTAGGGAATCCCGTGTTAATGGTAAATTTAAATAAAAGCGACATTATGTCACTTGTTTGGGGTTAAAAACGGACATAATGGCGCATAAATTGGAATGGAATTTAATTTGCTAATATCCTTTTGAAAAAAATAATGTTCAAACTTAAAAAATAAAATGTTATGAGTTTAATTAAGCGTAATGAGGCCAACTGGCTGCCATCGGTTTTTGATGATATGTTTAAAACCGATTGGTTAGGTGGAACTACCAATGTAAACAGTATTGGAACAAGTATTCCTGCTGTTAATATTCAGGAAACAGATGACAACTTTAAGGTGGAGGTAGCTGCTCCAGGTAAGACCAGAGATGATTTTAATATCGAGCTTGATAATGATATTCTTACCATTTCCTCTGAAGAGAAAAAAGAAATGGAAACTACTGAAAAAAACGGAAGGTATACCCGTAAAGAGTTTAGTTACAGCAACTTTAAACGTGCATTTAGCCTGCCCGAAACTGTTCATAATGAAAAGATCTCTGCTTCCTATGAGAACGGAGTGTTGTTAATCAATCTTCCTAAAAAGGAAGAAGCCAAAGTTCAGGCTAAAAGAATGATTGAGATTTCTTAATTGTTGTTGAATTAGTTGATAAGAAAAGCGCCCATTTAAGGCGCTTTTCTTATATCCAGCAGGATCCACCGGTTGCCCGCGCTTTGAATAGTCAATATCTGGCTTCCTGTGATCGAGGTTATGGTAATATCATTTACCGTATCATAAAGATCATCTGCTCCGGTAAAAATGAGCGGTTTAGTCTTGGTACCTTTCCATGCAATAAGGGTAATGATCCTTCCTTTATTAATATTTGAAGCCGGTATTATCAATCCGCTTATCTGGTCATTAATACGAAGCGAAAAGACTTCATCTGTGATAATAAAATCTCCTGTGGCACTCCCGGTGGTGGAGTAATTGAATGTACCGGGATATTTCCAGGTCATATTCTTGGTATTATCAAGCACCAGCGCTTGATCTGTTTTCCCTTTAGCTGCGGGAAATATATATTCCTGTTCAGGAGTTGATCCTATACCCAGCCGTCCGGCAAAATACCCTGCAAAAACGTTGGCATTGTTATCTCCCTGTGCGGTACTGTAAATCCCGTAAATATTACCGCTTCCCTGGGTTGTGCCAATCTGGGAATAAATCCCATAATTATTACTCCAGGATCCAAAAGTCCTACCCACCCTATTGAAAATACCGTAAATATCATTGGTTCCTGTATTCTGGTATGCTTCATTAAATATTCCGTAGTGAACCCCTGTGCCCAGGCCTCCTACATTATTTTTTATTCCATATTTGGTCCCGTTTGTAGCACTGCGGTTGTCGCTTATAATTGCGTAGGTAGTTAAATTATCGGTTGCGGGATTGTTATTGTCTACCTCCAATCCTTTTTTGATCGCCTGGTCGGCAGTTGAATTCAGTGCTATTTGAAGTTTGGCAGTTATCTCCTGGGTTCCAATGCCAATATTCCCTTGACGGTACATAGGTTCTTGAATTGTTTGGGGAGCACTGGTCGTACCGGGTTTATAAAAGGCCCCTATTGAATTACCACCCAAGTTTTCCCATTTTTTCGATTCGTTATTCCAAAAATAAAAGCCGGGAGAATGATCCGGTACCGCATTAGTAAGGTAAACTAACATTCCTTGTTGTTGTGCAGTGGGGGAGGTGGTTGGAAATTTTGTAATTCTGGGGATCAGGATTCCATCATAAATGGAAGGATTATCTGTATTGGAAGCTACAATATCAAGTTGTGCCTGAGGATCTGAAGTATCAATTCCCACCTGAGAAAATACCAGGATGGGCAACAGGAAAAGTACTATTATAATATTTGTTCTCATGTGCATCTGCCTTCTTAAAGCCTGCACAGTAGATCTGTTAAATAGTTTGGGTCTTCTTAAAATTATACAATTAAACTATTGAACGTTAGAGTATTATATCTAAATTAACCTTTTTTATAATTTTTTTGAGATTTGGATCAGGCGAGAGTCTTTGTCTTTTCCTGTAGCATTTTTATTTCATCCCTTAGGCGTGCCGCGGTCATGAAATCCAGATCCTTGGCAGCTGTTTCCATTTCCTTCCTTTTAGCTCTAATGCGTTTTTCAAGCTGATCTTTACTGAAATAGGCAGTCTCCTTTTCAGCAGCTTTTAAAGTTGGAGCAGTTTCAATCTTATAGGCTTCCTCCTTGCGTTTTATCAGCGTTTCATTAAAAGCCTTTACCAGGGCAGTAGGTTTGATATTATTCTCAGTGTTATAAGCTATCTGTTTTGATCTGCGGTAATCTGTTTGATCCATCGTTTTTTGCATGGAATCTGTGATCTTATCTGCATACATAATAGCACGGCCTTCCAGGTGTCTGGCAGCCCTACCTATCGTTTGGGTTAACGATCTATTACTTCTAAGGAATCCTTCCTTATCTGCATCCAATATAGCTACAAGGGATACTTCCGGTAGATCGAGCCCCTCCCTTAAAAGATTCACTCCAATAAGCACATCAAAGATCCCTCTTCGCAAATCATTCATAATTTCAACCCTTTCCAGAGTATCAACGTCTGAATGTATATAACGGCAGCGTATATTAATACGTTTTAAATATTTATCCAGTTCCTCTGCCATACGTTTTGTGAGGGTTGTTACCAAAACTCTTTGATCTTTATCTGCACGTACATGGATTTCTTCAATAAGATCGTCAATTTGGTTTAGGCTGGGCCTTATTTCAATAATAGGATCCAAAAGGCCTGTAGGTCTTATTACCTGTTCCACATAAACTCCTTCGGTTTTTTGTAATTCATAATCTGCGGGAGTGGCACTTACATAGATCACCTGATTTTGAAGGGCTTCAAATTCCTCAAATTTTAGGGGTCGGTTGTCCATTGCTGCAGGAAGTCGGAAACCGTAATCTACCAAAGTCTCTTTCCTGGAGCGGTCACCACCATACATAGCATGTACCTGGGGAATAGTAACGTGGCTTTCATCAACCACCATCAAATAATCATCGGGGAAATAATCCAGTAAACAGAAGGGTCTTGTTCCGGGCAATCGCCCGTCCAGGTAACGAGAGTAGTTCTCGATACCCGAGCAATAACCCAATTCCCTAATCATTTCAAGGTCAAAATTGGTTCGCTCATCCAGTCGTTTAGCTTCAAGATGTTTACCTATATCCTGAAAATAATCTACCTGTTTTACAAGGTCATCCTGGATCTCCCTTATGGCTCCATTCAAAACGTCCGGGGAGGTCACAAACATATTAGCCGGGTAGATATTCAACCGGTCATATTTTTCAACTACTGCATTGGTTAATGGGTCAAAAGCCTCGATCTCCTCAATATCATCGCCAAAGAAATGGATCCGGAAAGCATTATCTGCATAACTCGGAAACACATCAAGCGTATCTCCTTTTATTCTGAAATTTCCGCGATTAAAATCGGCTTCAGTCCTGGAATATAAACTTTGCACCAGTTTGTGTAGTAGTTGGGTCCGGGAAATTCGCATATCCTTCTGAACGGAAACCACATTCTTTTTAAACTCCACAGGATTTCCAATACCGTATAAGCAAGAAACTGAGGCCACCACGATCACATCCCTTCTTCCGCTTAACAGGGAGGAGGTTGTGCTCAACCGCAGTTTTTCAATTTCTTCATTTATGGAAAGATCTTTCTCTATATAAGTTCCGGAGGAGGGTATAAAAGCTTCGGGCTGATAGTAATCATAGTAACTCACAAAATACTCAACCGCATTCTCCGGAAAGAATTGTTTGAATTCGGCATAAAGCTGTGCAGCGAGGGTTTTGTTATGTGCAAGTACCAGGGTAGGCTTTTGTACTTCTTCTATAACATTGGCTACGGTAAAGGTTTTACCCGATCCTGTAACCCCAAGTAGCGTCTGGTACTGGTCATTTTTATTAATCCCACCAACCAGTTGCTTAATTGCTTGCGGCTGGTCACCGGTGGGTTTGTAATCTGATTTTATAGCAAATTTCATGAAATTCTTTTTCTTAGCTCCACGAAATTAAGCAATAATCCTGCCTAATCAAAAAGGCTTATCTTATTAAGGAAAAATGGCCTTTAAACTCTCTTCCATTGGCCAAATTAACCAAAAACCAATAGTCATCGGCGGGCATGTAATGATCATTGAAAGTGCCATCCCAGCCACTGCTATCGGGACCCAGTTGTTTTAAGAGTTTGCCATAACGGTCATAGATTTGTATCCTTATGACAGTATAATCTTCATTATCGATTTTAATAGGGTTCCATCTGTCATTATAACCGTCATTATTAGGGGTAAAGAAGGATGGAAATCCAAAAACGAGGATCTCTTTTTCTGAAATTCCGCAGGAATTTATAGTGGTTACATATACTGTATGGGGACCCGAACTTACGTTGCTGAAGATGGGACTTTCCTGCCATGGGCCATCTTTATTATCCAACGCATATAAAGTGCCTTCTTCATTATTTGGGATCACCGTAATCTCGCTTATTTCCCCGTCGCTTTTTATCTCAACATCTATAATTTCCGCCTCAGGGAATTCCTCAATAAAGAATTCCACCGTGCGGCCACAACCTATCTCAGGATTAATAATTTCTACGGAATAATTTCCTCCTTCTGTCACCTGAATTTCACGGGAGGTTTGTCCGGTATTCCATAGAAATTCATAGTTAACTCCATCTGAAAACTGGAGGTCTGTGCCTAAAGTAAGTGGAAATTGCGAAGAACAGGCAGTCATCTCGGTGATTTCCTGAAGTTGGGGAAAGGAGGTGATCTCCAGATCCAGACTTCCTGCCCCATAACAAATACCGTCACTTATTGCCTTGATATATACCTTTTTCGGGGGCGAGCTGTAAAGATCGGGGAGCGCATTTATTCCTATAGCTGCATCTTCTTCAGTTAGATGAAAACTAAGATCTATGTTGGAAGATAAATTGAGCTCTGAAAGCACCCTGGTTTCGATAGATTGAAAATTAAATTCGGCTTCTCCATTTCCTAGATCGCAACCTTGTGCAGCCTCGGGATTTAGCTCTATGCTGTCTTTGGTTTTAAGCGTAACAGCGGTAATACCATAACATATAGAATTGAAAGCTGTAACCTTAGCATACACTACCTGGTTAGGGTAGCGGTTAGTATAAACATCATTTAGCGCATTACCATTTAAGGTGTCCTCAACAGCCGCATTCCTGGTTTCATAGAAAAATACCTGGGTGTTTTCATTTCCAAGGGTAATATCGTTCTTGGCAAGTTGCAGGTTGAAGGTGGCGATTCCATCGGTAGAATTTTCTCCTGTGTCGCATTGCACGAGCTCAAAATTCTGTAAAACTTCGGGAATATCTACAATAGTCAATTCTTTTTTGGCGGGTTCAAATGCCTCTCCGTTAAGGATTCTTGTTTGTGTTACAATATAGGTGCCGGGAGAAGAATAGGTATGATAAACTTCACTCCCTGTGGCGGTATTTCCGTCTCCAAAATCCCATTTTATTGAGGTATATGGTTCATCACTGGTAAGAAAAAAATGAGTTTCATCTCCAAAACATAAATCCTCAAAATCAAAGTTATTAAGGAAAAGGGATTGAATAAAAGGTGGTAAACCCAGTTTTACATAATTGTTCTCAAGATTAATAGAATTATGGGAATAATTGACTCCATTGGGCAGGGCTTCCGGATTTTTAATTACCGACATCAGGGAGTGGCGTTGTGCAAATATTGGATATCCTGCCCTGTAAATCCTGCCATCTATGGCCAACTGTAAGGCTCCGGCGACATTATTTGAAGAATGAATAACCGTTTGTGAACTGTAAATGGAGGCGCTTTCAAGATTGTATTGATAGAGTTCGCTTTTCAGCATCACATCTTTGTCATCATAAATATTCGCTGTGACATATAATTTTGTTGACTTTGGTGAAAATTCCACCCCATAAGGATAACTGTCAAAAAGGAGAAGTTCTTCATTGCTTACCTGGCCCGTCTGGTCATTAAAATCATATAAAAATACTTTTCCGGAATTTTTGGTGCCTGTTCGTTCACTTCCCAGCCTTGTTGAGCTGTAGGCCGCTGCTAGTTTTTTCCCGTCGGGAGAGATCTTCATATAACCAATTGCAGTGATGTTAACCCCTTGTTCGCTAATTATGGGTGGGATGTTATTGGGAGAAACTGATACTACAGGTGTTGTATTTACCCCGCCGGTGGTTACTTTAAAAGCATAAAATTTGTTGGTATGATGGGTAACTACCCAATAGGAACTACCATCGGCATGTAAAACGGCCGAGATTTTTTCTGAACTTTTGTATTCATTCTCCAGGGCATTTGCCGCATTATATGTGACAAGAGGAGTGTTTTTACTTGATGGGATCACATCTCCAAAGCCGCCATTTAGAGACATATTTACCACGCTATAATTAAGCCCATCAATTGGATCTTCGCCATCCCCAAAATAATCGGGTTTATCTATTGTAAATATGAAATACATACCCGGATTGCCGGGTTGGGGCACGATTAGGGCCGACTGAGTGCTGGAAACATCACCATTCAAACCATACCCATTGGGCATCCTATTATGCCTGCGGTCATAGACCTGGACCCCATCTGTATAAAACAATAGATTCCCATTTCGGTCTGAAATGGTGGCGGAACCTTCCTGGGTTTGCAGGCTGCCATTTTGTGGAACGGGAAAACCGCTGTTAAAATTTAAACCTGCCCTATCCCCAAAGAACCAATGGGCCGCTTCCCGCTGGGCTATAGCATCCTGCCCGGTAAGCACCAGAAAAAATAAAAATATGAGAGCAGGGATCTTCATTAAAACATTTCCCGCTAAGTTATTTATAAATCTCTCTTTTGAAGTAAACTATGGGAGAAATATATAAAGAGAAAAGCCCATATCATAACAATGAGCAGTTGATACCAATGGACGCTGTAATCTTTTTCAAATTCAGACCCCAATTGGGTTGCAGCTGTTTGAATAAAACTAAGCCTTGAAAATGGTTCTATCACCAGGTTGCTCATTGAAGTAAGCGGAAAGAATTGCATTATATTTTCTGCAATATTACTGTCCCGGAATATCCTCCAGGTAAGAATACCATTCAAAATATTTTCAAGGATCCACCATATAAAAAGAAACCCGAGTGCAAAGGCCGATCTTTTTACCAAAATCCCCAGAAATAAACAGAAGGCAAAAAATGCAGTTAATTTTATAAAATAAGCAAACAGGTATTCCATATCTGAAAACACGATTGAAAACTCGGTAAAATCAGAAAAAGAATATCCCAGGATCATTGAAACCACAAACAGGAAAAGGGTTGAGACAAAGGCAAAAAGGACAACAGTGAGGAATTTTGAGAGAATGAATTCCCTTTTGCTCAAGCCATCTATCAGGTTTTGTTTTAGGGTTCGGTTGCTGTACTCATTGGACATCATGGATACAATGACTATTGCAAGGAATAGTTTTAAAAGCGCTGCAATATAACTGTTGAAATGCCAGATGAACGGGAAGTTGAAGATCCCTTGATCGGCCACCCGGAAATGCACCGGGCCTATATTGAACTCAATTGATGCAATAAGGGCAATAAAAGTAATAAGGATGAAATAGGTAGTTATTAAGATCTTTGCAGAACGGCTATATTTCAGTTTATGTAATTCTATGTCGAGTAATCGTAGCATTCTAGTTGGAGGTTTGGTTGGTTAACTGTAAAAACTGCTCTTCCAGGCTTTCTTTTCTTTTCACCAGGTATGAAAGCACAATTCCTTTGCTGAATAAATATGAATTCAAAACTTCTGCATCCAGAGGTTCTTCAAGGAAGGCGGTTATTAACCCATCCTGAAAGTTTATTTTTCCTATTGAAGGATGGTCAGTAAGGACAGTTTGCAATTTTTCGGGTTCGGCTGATTTTAATTCAAAAAATCCGTGGCTGGCGTTCATTTCATCTACCCGGCCGCTGTATAATTTTTCTCCTTTGCGTATGATCACAACATGAGAACACACTTTTTCAACTTCATCCAGTAAATGTGATGCCAACAGAATAGTTGTTCCCGTGGCTGCTATGTGTCTTATAATTTCCCTTATTTGATGAATTCCCTGCGGATCAAGGCCATTGGTTGGTTCATCAAGGATAAGGATCTCAGGGTCATTTAAAAGGGCAGAGGCTATGGCCAGCCGCTGTTTCATTCCCAGGGAAAAAGTGCGAAATTTGCTGTCTTTCCTGTCAAGAAGACCAACAACCTCCAGTTTTTCCAGAATTTTTTCTGGTCTTACTCCCTTAATTTTACAAACCAGGGCCAGGTTCTGGGCCGCTGACATGTAGGGATAAAAATTTGGATGTTCAATAATAGCTCCTACCTGTTTTAAGGCTTCATGTGTAGAATTATTCCCGTCAAACCAGTGAAAATCGCCACTTGTTTTATTTACTACATTAAGGACCATTCCCAGGGTGGTAGATTTTCCGCTTCCGTTAGGCCCCAGAATTCCGTAAACATTCCCTTTTTTAATGGTAAAGGAAAG
Source organism: uncultured Antarcticibacterium sp. (assembly GCA_963973375.1). Classification (GTDB taxonomy): domain Bacteria; phylum Bacteroidota; class Bacteroidia; order Flavobacteriales; family Flavobacteriaceae; genus Gillisia. The sequence goes on along the minus strand of CAXAZV010000003.1, from coordinate 22,044 downwards.
GTTGTTTACTGCTGTAAGGGAACCAAATTTTTTTGTGAGATTATTTAAGGTTAAGATTGTCTCCAAACTACTAGATGTTTTAACATGTGACGGCGAAGTTAACGTTTTGTTACAGGAGAACTCATTGAGAAACTGTATTTTTGAAAAAACCTCTTTTATGGAGAAGAAATTAATGTCCAGGAAAAAACCATCTTTTCCTGTTAATGAACGTTTCAATAATTACCTCGCAAAATATAACCGCAATACTAAAATTCCGGTTTTTTATGATGACCTTTTACGGTTTGCAGGCGCTGTAAGCGTGTATGATCGCAATGATGAAGATACGCTTTGGGTACGCTGCTATTATTCAGATTCCGAGCGGAATGAAATTGATGATTCCCTTAAAAAAGTATATACAATTCTTCATTCCGATGGAAGTGATGACTCCCTTGAATTCCTGAATATTGATGCCATTGATTATTGCACCTTTGGAAATTCAAAACCCTTTCGCATTAAAGTAAGGAATGTATTGAATGACAGTTTTACTTATTTCTATGTAAAGCTGGCCGATGCCTCGCGAATATACGGCCTTGAAATGGAGCATATACTTTCCCCGCACCGCATTAATTTCCTGGTTTATAAGGATACGCTCATTGAGGAGCATATTGCAGGAATTCCGGGAGATGTTTTTATAGAGGAACAATTGCCTATGTGTAATGAACGGGCAAAGACGCAAATAGCCAAGCAATTTGTAAAGTTTAACGAAAGATGTATGGTTCGGCTTTTGGGAGATATGCGTTCTTATAATTACGTGATCATTCCTACCCACGATTTTGACCATGTAGATTATACCATCAGGGCCATAGATTTTGACCAGCAATGTTATGAAGGTAATTTAAAGGTTTACCGGCCGCAGTTCTTCAAGGAAAATTTAAAAATGGTAGAACTTGTAACCAGAAAACTTCAGGATAGTTCCATAGAACAATACAGAAGGGAAGAGCGGTCACTGCTGGCAAAAAGGATGATTAATGCCAGTACAAGATTTAAAGAGCTTATAAGATGTATGATCAATGACAATATTTCTACGGAAGCGAATGTGCGCCAGTTAAGACGTGACCTCTTTATCTTTACAAAAGACATTAAATTTAAACGGGCACGCACTATGGGACAGATCCTGCGTACAGCACTTGAATTTGTGAGAAGAAATTATGAGGATACCAGTACCCAGGTGCTTAAATAATTAACTCTTCTCTTCCTTGTTGAAATATACCAGGTAATAGTACATCTGCTTTTCCTCATCCCAACCTTTTTCTACGAATTTTTCAGCAGATTCCGGATTGATGAAATCCAGTTTTATCTGAATATTCGTATCCAGGTTGATCACATTTTTTATAGATTTCCTGGCCGCAGTTACAGCTGTATTGGCTATAGGAAAAGTGGTAAGGTCCTCGATCTTGTATTTGGGAGCTTTTTCAGTCTTGTAGTTTCTAAACTCCGGCATAAGGTCCGGGTTATCTATAACCGAATTCATAAATGCCGTCTCCTCGAACTCGTCGTTCTTTGCGAAATAATCAACGCTTCGGTTCATGAACATTACCTCCTGTTTTTTATCTTCCGCAGGTAAAACCACGTCTTTTGCAAAATTCTGGCAGAATTTTAAATACTTCTTAGTATAGAAATTATTATCGGCAAGCACATCAACTCCCAGGAAGTTTTCTATCCAGTATTTGGTATCATATTTATTGGAATCTACTGAAAGGATCTTGTAGCCTTCCTCACGATTCTTATTGAAAATAATAGCCCCTTTATCCAGTTTTTGAATATTGATCCCCTGCTGAATGATCATTTCCAGCGTAGTTCCTTTTTCCTGAAATTGAAGGAAGTCGTGTTTTAATTCAGATTTAAAGATCCCAATTGCAGAAACCTTCTCATTGTCCAGCAGCATATTCTCAAAATACACCACATACACTTCCCCGCTTTTTATGTGGGGATGGCTTGACTGCTCAAACAATAGTGTAGTTACCTTTTTTGAAACCTCGTGAATATTACCCGGGTTGTCAAAAATTTGATTTGAAAGGTTATAAAGTTCATTAAACTCAAGGTCTGTCTCATGGAAGAACTGAAAGTAATTTTCCTCTTTATCCCGAAAAGGCTTCAGGAAATATTCCTTTATCAACGGCGTGATCTCATCATTAAGCTGAAATGGTTCCCCAGACAAAAAGATATTCTCGTTGCGGCTTTTATTTCCTACACGGTGAATTGACAGGGATTCAATATGAGCATTATATAAGTTGATCATGCGGTGTTAGTATTGAGTATAATGTTATTATTTAACCACTAGGTTTTGCTGCCGGCAGGCAGGGGCAATTATAGTAAAATCCTGTGAAAATGTTTACTGAAGGATGGGTTAATAATAACTACTTATTAACCATCTGCAGCGATGAATTTCAAAAATTAATTCCAGTTCTCGTCAAATGACAGGTCATCGTAGTCATCAACATCAAATTCAGAATCATAATCATCACCAAATTCGTCCTTTTCAGCAATAAACTCCTTATCGGGAGCCTCAAGCGGAATTTGCCCGTGTACAAACATAAGATTTGGATAATCCCTTCCTTCTTCAACTTCAGCAATTTCGCCAAGTTCAATTAGGAATGTCCACATGCTCAGGAAGTCATAAACGTAAATAAGTTTGGTTTGATCTTCAGAGAAAATGCTGTCTAAAGTAGTCTCATTCATGAGCCTCACAGGATCTTCTCCATCTCCAAAGTCAAATTGTGATATCTCTTCGCCCTGGTTCCAGGTTTCATCGCTTATATAAAATGCGGCCATTTCATTGCCGTCAAATCCAAAAGCGTTGATAATAGAATTATGAAAATCCTCGAGGGTGCTTTCCTCTAAAAGTTCAATATCGCGAAAAACATCTTCTTCGGCATCAAGAATTACTCTGAAACGGTAAACCATACTTAAAATTTTTGGACTGCAAATATACAGTTTTTGATTGGAAATTCAGGTTAACGGGTGAATCGATGTAAGGTATATGTCATTGCAGTTAAAAGGAAAAAAGCTCCTACCTGGTGAGCAACTCCCAGCCAAAGCGGTACCGCATAAATTAAGGTTAATACCCCCAGCAGGAATTGAACAAAAACAAGAATGAGCAGGGAATCTATCGCTCTTTTTTGTAAAGCGGTAAGTGTTAGTTTTCTTGACCTGTACCAAATAAGGCCTATAATAGCTACCACGGCATAAGCCAGATATCTGTGAACAAATTGCACCCCGCTTTTTCCTTCAATAAAATTACGCCATACAGGGGTTTGCTCAATATAAACGGTTTCATGAATAAGCTTGCCTTCATTCATCATAGGCCAGGTATTGTGAATTAATCCAGCATCCAGTCCGGCCACGAAAGCACCCCAAATTATTTGTACCATGAGGATGATCATTCCAATGCGAACAAGGTTTCTGAATGATTTATTAATTTGTAATTTTTCAGGATAAATAATATCCAAAGCAACCCAATAAGTAACAGCAAAAGTGATAAAGGCAGTAGTTAAATGGGCAGCCAGCCTGTAATGACTTACAGCGGGCATATCTACCAGGCCGCTTTTAACCATATACCATCCCAGGAAACCCTGGAAGGCACCCAGTGCAAACAGGACAAATGATTTTTTAATGGTGGATCGGGTTAGCTGTTTAGTAAAAAGAAAATATAAAAACGGAACTATAAAAACGATTCCTATTACTCTTCCAATTACCCTGTGAAACCATTCCCAGAAATAGATCTCTTTAAAATCTTCCAGTTCAAAATGGAAATGTAGTTTTTGGTATTCGGGAAATTGTTTGTAACGCTCAAACTCTGCAATCCAGGCTTCTTCGTTGAGCGGGGGAATGGTTTCAGTTATGAGCTTATAATCTGTCATAGAAAGACCGGAGTTGGTGAGTCGGGTTATACCTCCAACAACAACCATAATAAAAATAAGAAAGCAACCCGTGAACAGCCAGTAAACAACCTTTTTATTATCCTTCATTTGTAAGATATTCTTAAACCAATCAATAAATTATCCCGGTTTAATTATTGGTTACCGGGCACCAGGCCAAGGGAAATTCCTTTTTTTATCATGAATTCCTTTGCCGCGCTATATTCGTTCGGGATTTCTCCCTCCAGGATCGCTTCTTTGATAGCATCCTTAATGATCCCAATTTCTTTGGAAGGTTTTAGATCAAATGTTTCCATAATTTCCTCACCACTTACCGGGGGTTGGAAATTCCTGATGTGATCCTTCTCTTCAACCTCTTTTATTTTCCTGCGTACCTTTTTAAAGTTGTTGTGATATTTTTTAAAGCGGTTGGGATTTTTAGTGGTGATATCTGCTTCGCACAAGGTCATTAGATCTTCAATATCATCACCGGCATCAAATACCAGCCTGCGCACTGCCGAGTCTGTTACCTTTTCATCGGCAATCACAATTGGCCTGCTGCTCATTAAAACCAGTTTTTGAACGTATTTCATCTTTTCATTCAACGGGAGGCGAAGGCTTTTAAACAGTTTGTAAACCATTTTTGCCCCCATGAATTCGTGGCCATGGAAGGTCCAGCCAATTTTCTTATGAAATTTCTTGGTAGGTGCTTTTCCAATATCGTGTAAAAGCGCAGCCCAACGCAACCAGAGGTCTTCTGTATTTGGCGCTATATTATCTACCACCTCAAGTGTATGCCAGAAATTATCTTTATGACGCTGACCTTCAACCTCCTCAATTCCTTCCAGGTCTGTAAGCTGCGGAAGGATAAGCGGTAGTAGGCCTGTTTTATGCAAAAGTGCAAAGCCAACCGAAGGTTTTTCGGTCAATAGGATCTTATTTAATTCCTCTGTGATGCGTTCACGGGAAATGATCTGTATCCTGTCCTTATTACGGGCTATGGCTTTAAGGGATTTTGGTTCTATCGTGAAATTGAGCTGGGTTGCAAACCTGATGGCCCTTAACATCCTAAGAGGATCATCTGAATACGTGATATCAGGGTCCAGCGGAGTTCTTATAATTTTGGAATTCAGGTCTTTGAGGCCGTTAAAAGGATCCAGAAGCTGCCCGAAATTTTCATTGTTCAGGCTAAGTGCAAAGGTATTAATGGTAAAATCACGTCGATTCTGGTCATCTTCCAGCGTACCGTCCTCAACTACGGGATTTCGGCTATCCTGGGAATAGCTCTCTTTACGGGCACCTACAAATTCAATTTCAAGATCCCCGTCTCTAAGCATGGCAGTGCCATAGTTTTTGAAAACCTGCACTTTTGGATTATGGGGAAGTAATTTAGAAACTTTTTTTGCCAGCGCAATCCCGCTTCCTACCGCCACCACATCTATATCTTTATGATTGCCACGGTCAAGCAAAAGATCCCGCACAAAGCCACCAATTACATAGGTATCCAGTTCCAATTCATCTGCAGCCTTAGATATTGAATGAAATATTGGAGAAGTAAGGGCCTCCCGGTAATTCTTGTTTTTGGGCATTTTTATTTGCGTATCACTTTAACCGTTCTGTCATTACCAATTTTAATAATTGCCGAAGGTTTGTCTGAAATTTTTGAATGGTACAAATTTACTATATAGTCTACACCTTTTAAAATTTCAGGAGCTATTTGCGCAAAAGAATTTGGAGTTGGTTGCCCGCTTATGTTGGCCGATGTAGAAACCAGTGGTTTCCTTAGCTGGTAGATCAACTGCTCACAGAATTTCTCTTTCACCACGCGTATGGCAAGGGTGTCATCTTCAGCAACCAGGTTATTGGCCACCTTGATTGGGTTGTCATAGATGATAGTAGTAGGTTTATCTGAAAAATCAATTACATCATATGCAGGATCCGGCACCGAATTTATAAACTGTTCCAGCATCTTCACGCTGTTCACCAGGCAAATCATCGCTTTACGGTCGCTTCGTTTTTTTAATTTGTAGATCCTTTCTACAGCTTCCGGATTGGTGGCATCGCAACCTATTCCCCAAACCGTATCTGTGGGATATAAAATAATGCCTCCTTTTTTAAGTATCTCAAGGGCATTTTCAATTTCCTGTTTTATCGCTTCCATAATTTATTTCTTTATAGATATCAAGGGTTTTAAGTGCCATGGAATGTGAGGTGAACTTTTCCTCAACGGTTTCCCTGGTTCTTTTGGTAAATGTTCTTCTTAATTCTTCATTTTGTATTAAGCTCACTAAATTATTTGCCAAACTTAAATGGTCGTGGGCCGGAGATAATAGTCCGTTGACCCCATCTTCAATAATTTCTGGGATTCCTCCCACATTGGTGCTTACCACAGGCACTTCATGGTACAATGATTCCAGGATAAATTGTGGCAAACCCTCACTTTGTGAGCTCATAAGAGAAATGTCAAACTGCGGAATTAAGCCCGCCGCATCGCGCTGCTCCCCTAAATAACTAATGTGGCTATCCAGGTTTAATTTTCGGGTTAAATTTTTAATATCGGCAGTCCGGTTCGTAAAAGTTCCTACCTGTACGAAATGGACATTTTTGATCTGTTGATTATTTATGATCTCAGCCGCAGTCCTTACAAAAGTTTCCAGGTCTTTAGCCCTAATATGATTGGCAATATTTCCAATAATTAAAGTTTCCGGGCTTAGATTTAATTTCTTCCGCAGGTTTAAAGAGGATAGCTTTTTCAGGGCTTCGGTATTGGTTCCGTGGTAAATTACCTCAATTTTTTCTTTATTGTCAACACTTTCAGAAGTAATAGCCGCAGTTGCCTTAGATACACATAAGACCTTTTTGATCTTATGATAATTGTATTTATAAAGGGTTTGTTTCCTTGGTTTAACAGGGAAGGAGGTCTTTTTACTGAATACAAATGGAGGAAGGGTAAAGAGATGACCTGCCATTACCGCCAGCGTTAAGGCTGTAGTATCGTGAATATGGATAAGGTCTATTTTTTCACTTTTACAAAGTGACCTGATCTTTAAAATATACCGCGGATCCATTTTAAAAAGTAAATTACCCGGGAAATAACTAAGATCTGTTTCCTGAAGTCTTTTATGAAATTGCCCTCCTGCATTACAGAGTATGAAGTTCCTAACCTCATATGAAGGATCTTTAAGTCCTGCGCACAGGTTTTGCAGGTGGTTTTCACCACCACCCCAATTCGCAACTGCCGAAAGGTGGAGAATATTCATTGTTTGATCACAAGGCAGGAAGTTCTCTGGCAACCCCTTATTTTAAAAATGTTTGGAGGGCAAAATTACATTTTTATAATTTGTGTAAAGGCACATTTGGTTGTAATCTCTTAGGGTTTAATTCCCCGATGCTTTCATCGTTTCTTCCTTTTTGGGATTTGGGATTTGTTTTTTTAGAATTTGACACCTCGTATGCTTGCATTGACGTAGTTCATTCATATTATTAATTTTAATACTAACTTTGTTTTTGAAACAAGAATTTATGAAAGTTTTACATGTTTCCGGAGCAAAAAGTTGGGGTGGAAACGAGCAGCAACTTCTTAATTTGGTAGAAGAACTGGATAAATATGGAATACAGCAATTTTTGTTTTGTTATGAAAATACCCCCTTACAGGAGAAAGCCCTTGATTTTCCAATTAAAATTAAATCTATTCCAGAAAGCAAACCTTATTCTACCGCCTATACAAAGGCCCTTTCTCAACTGGTAAGGGAGGAAAAGATAGGCCTTATCCATTTACACACCAGCGACTCTGTAACCGGTTTTATGGTTACAGATATGTTTTATTCTTTAAAAACTCCCACAGTATTTGCCAAAAAAGGAATAAGCAGTAGTGTGAGTGCACTTAGTAAGATCAAATATAATTACCGGAATATAGATCGAATCATTTGCGTTTCAAATTATGTAAAACGCAACTTCTCACCGCATATCAAAAAGAAAAATCTTCATAAACTTGTAACTGTACATGACGGTGTAAAGGTGGAGAAAATTCCAGCGGCACAAGTGTATAGCATCAGGGAAAAGCTGGATCTCCGGGAAGGCACCTTTTTAATTGGCAATATTGCAAATCATACCAAAGCCAAGGATCTTCCTACACTTATCCTTATGATGGATCATTTGGTAAACAATTTATCTATTAAAGATGTGCATTTAGTGCAAATTGGTGATTTCTCCGGGCTTACAAATGAACTAAGACAACTAATAGAAAAGCATCAATTACGGGATCATATTACCATGCTTGGGTTCACTGAAAATGCTTCCTCTTTTTTACCTCAATTTGATGTATTTGTAATAAGTTCGAGCAGGGAAGGTGGCCCAACCTCCCTAATAGAAGCCTTGTATAAAAAAACACCGGTTATTTCAACGCGCGTAGGCATTGTTGAGGATGCAATAATTGATGGCGAAAATGGTTTCTCCACTGCTGTTGGGAAACCGGCAGAACTTGCTGAAAAAATTAAATTATTTATAGAAGATCCGGCCCTGGCACAAAAATTCAAGGAACTTTCTTACACTACCTTTATAAATAATTTTACGGCTGAAGTTTTGGGGAAACAAACCCTTAAAATTTATGAAGACGTAATAAAAAATTTCAAATAAGCTATTTGATTTATTTTTCAATAATATTTGCATTGACTAAAAAATATGAAAACAGCCTTATTAATTTCAACGTATAACTGGCCTGAAGCACTTAGCGTAGTCTTTCAAAGTCTATCCCAGCAAACCAGGTCACCCGGTGAGGTTTTGATTGCCGATGATGGCTCGCGAGAGGAAACCAAAAACCTTATTGATAAATTTAAAGATTCTGTGCCTTTTCCGGTAACGCATTTCAGGCAGGAAGATAAAGGCTTCCGGAAATCTGTAATTCTAAATAAAGCTCTTGCCGCCACTAATGCCGATTATATTATTCAAATTGACGGCGACTGTATCATGCATCCAAACTTCATTGAGGATCATTTAAGTAGGGTTGAAAAAAATATTTACATATTTGGGTCCAGAGTAAATATTAAACCTGATGCGGTAGATAGGGTGCTGATAGAAAAATTCCGGAAATTTCCTTTTTTTTCAAAGGCGTTAAAAAATAAAACCCGGAACATTAGAATTCCTTTTTTTCAAAAAATATATAAACCCCAACCCACATTTTCGCATAAAACCCGTGGTTGTAATGTTTCCTTCTGGAGAGAGGATTTCATCGCCGTAAATGGATATAATGAGACCATTGAAGGCTGGGGAAGAGAGGATTCTGAATTATTATTGAGAATGCTGAATAAAGGTGTTCAGGGAAAAAGATTGAGGTATGGCGGTATTGTTTACCATATTTACCATCCCGAAAAATCAAAAGATAATTTACCTGAAAATACCCGTATCCAGGAAGAAACCATGAGAGAGAATAAAATATGGTGTGAGCATGGAATTGATAAATACCTTGGTAAAACTGTTTAAAACCAACTATGAAAGTTATAATTGCTGAAAGGTATAAAGATCAAAAAGAACAGATTGAGGATCTTTTTGTGAACTTTGAAACCAAAGGGACAGCCTTTAATGAAGGTGAGCGCAACAGCATCAAAATATTTGAGATCGCAGGGAAAAAAATCAATGTAAAATCCTTTAAAATTCCCAATGCAGTCAATAAGATCGCTTATAAATTCTTCAGAAAATCAAAAGCTGAAAGATCTTTCCAATATGCACAATTGCTTACCAAAAAGGGGATAGGCACTCCGCAACCGGTTGCCTTTGCTGAAGAAACCTCGGCTTTGGGCTTTGGAAAAAGTTATTATGCAAGTGAACATTTGAAATGTGAGCTAACTTACAGGGAACTGGTAACGCAGCCGGATTATCCAAACCACGAAGAAATCCTCAGGGCTTTTACCCGGTTTACTTTTTATATGCACGAGAACAAGGTCGAATTTCTTGACCATTCCCCGGGAAATACGCTTATAAAGTCTAATAACGGAAAATATGAATTCTTCCTTGTAGACCTAAACCGAATGAATTTTAGGGAAATGGATCTTGATGCCCGAATGAAAAATTTTTCAAGGCTAACTCCTAAAAAAGAAATGGTGCAAGTAATGGCAAACGAATATGCCAAGTGTATCAAAAAACCTGAAGCTGAAGTTTTTGAAAAGATGTGGTTCTACACTACAGATTTTCAGGAGAAATTCCATAGAAAACAACGCTTGAAGAAGAAGTTTAAAAAACGAAGCGAAAAATAGGTTTAATTCCTGCCAGATTTAATTGCTCTCAAAAAACCGGATAGTTGTTCCTGTATAAGATTTGGCCGGAACAACTTGTAATATTCAGAAGATTTTTCCTTTAATTCTTTTTTCGATAGGCCTTCAAATAAATCAGGACTGTAATCCCTGAGGTGGACAGATGAGTTGCCCCCTTCATTCTCAAAAAGGCTCCAGTCTTCCCGTGATACTGCAGGTGAGAAAATTGCAAAAGTAGGAATATCAAGGGCTTTTGCCATATTCACTGCTCCGCCCTCATTGCCAATTAGGGCATCACATTGCGAGGTTAATGCCATAAACTCCCGAAGGCTCTTTCCAAAAATTCCCAGATGAATATTAAGCTGAGTTTCAGGACTGCATAATTTAAAAGTATTTTCAGCCGCCTCCTTTTGAGAGGGAATATAATTAAAGATCAAATTGGCTTTGGTTTCCGTTACTATCTGGTCCAGAAGTTGGGCAAGATATTCTGCAGGATATGTTTTATCTGCTGAACTTCCCAAAACCGAGATCATGATAAGTGGTTTTTCGGGTGATATTTCTGAATTAATAAGCGTGTTTTTGGCATTCTTAATTTCAGAATTTTGAAGAAATATTTTTGGCTTTACTTCCGCAGGGATCTTTTTTAATAAAGGTTGTAAAAGGTCCAGGCGATGTTCTATGGCAAGGCCCGCGTTTGTTGCCGCTTTGGTCTTTCTTGGCAGCGGATGGGTATAACTCAACCTTGTATACCACTTTTTATAGGAGATAGTAATGGGCGCACCAGAGGCGGCTGAAATTAATGCAGTTCCAATCTTGGAATACACATCTATCACCACATCATAATGTTCGCTACGTATTTTTTTTAGAAAAGGGAGAAGGTGTTTTGGTTTTTTAAAATCCTCCTCATAAATTATAAATTTATCTATGAATGGATTATTCTCAACCACCGGCAGGGTATGCTTGTAAATAAGGTAATGCAACGTAGCCTCGGCATATTGGGCCCTAAGGGCCTCAAATAAGATCGAGGATGTCAAAACATCCCCGATCATCTTTTGCTGTATTACCAGTATTTTCATAATCCCTAACTAACCTCCCCGAAAGAGAGGAGTATTTTCTTATTTAAATAAAATTTCCAAAGAATAGTAGTTATAACTAATCATTGGCTTATCCTTCAGGTGATTTACACCGCTACATTGTATTCCCTTAAAGCATCGTTCAGGGAAGTTTTTTTATCGGTACTTTCTTTTCTGGTCCCTATAATAAGGGCACAGGGTACCTGGTAATCTCCTGCCGGAAATTTCTTGGTATAACTTCCCGGGATAACTACAGAACGTGCAGGAACATATCCCTTATATTCTTTTGGTTCACTTCCTGTTACATCAATGATCTTTGTGGAAGCAGTAAGCACCACATTGGCCCCAAGCACTGCTTCGCTCTCAACCCGGATTCCTTCAACAACAATACAGCGGGATCCTATAAATGCATTATCCTCAATAATCACGGGAGCTGCCTGTAAAGGTTCCAAAACCCCACCAATTCCAACACCCCCGCTAAGGTGAACATTTTTGCCTATTTGGGCACAACTTCCCACGGTGGCCCAAGTATCTACCATAGTGCCTTCATCTACATAGGCGCCTATATTCACATAACTGGGCATTAAAATAACCCCGGAAGATATATAAGCCCCATACCGTGCCACCGCGTTGGGCACCACCCGGATTCCTTTTTCAGCAAAACCGGATTTAAGCGGGATCTTATCATGGTATTCAAAGATCCCTGCTTCAAGGGTTTTCATTTTTTGAATAGGAAAGTACATCACCACCGCTTTTTTTACCCACTCATTCACCTTCCAGCCATTTCCTGTAGGTTCAGCTACTCTAAGATGTCCCTCATCTAAAAGGAGGATCACGCGCCGTATAGCATCTATGGTATTTGATTCAGATAAAAGACTGCGGTCTTCCCAGGCTTGTTCTATATGATCTTGTAAATTTTCCATTCGGTTTAATTTTTTATAAAGATAAAGTTTTGTGATGAATTAGGTTCTTAAATTTCAGCGGGAACCCTGTAAAGATGCAGGAATTTCAGGATGGAATAAATGAAAAAACTTACCCCAAACATTTCAAGGAATTCCTCAATACTGTACAGGATAAAAATTTCAGGAATTATTTGGACTACATCCGGTTGTATACCATTGGACCAGGTGTAATGGCCGGTTACATTTTCAATAATGATAGCTCCCAAAACGAAAAGAGTACCTGCAAAAATAAAATGCAGTAGTGTTTTCCGGGGAAGCTGAAAAAGGGGTTTGAAAAAGAAGATCACTAGTAACAACAGTCCGCTCATATAATAGATTAACCAGGTATAAAGAAAAGGAGCCGTGTCTTCCTTGTTAAGCGCGGTATGCCCACTTATTTTCTCATGAATGCGCAGCAATTCATCCAGTCCCAGGAAAAGAAAAATAAAGCTCATAGTCCACCAGAAGATATCCGCTTTTTTGACTGTTAATTCGCTTAGTGCCACAACTCCAAGAAAAATGGAAGCTAAAAAGTGAAGCAAGCTGGAAAATACAGAGGGAATGTTTTTTTCTGTATTAAAATTGGTCATTTTAAAAAAAGCTTCATTCTGGCCAAGGTCATTTAAATGCACATTTAAAAAACTTGCAATGTTTAAAAGTAAAAGGATAAAAATTGTTCCAATTAAACTTATTAAAGTCTTCCGGGCATCTGGAATATGCATACTTTGGGTTTGAAATTTTAAAGGCGCGAAAATAAGATTTTTTTCTCAATGAGGTTTTCATCGTAACCAACAGAGTGCATTGTTTGTGTTTTTATATTGTTTTAGAAAGCTTACTTTTGTAGAAAATATGGGAAGAATACTTGCATTGGATTATGGATTTAAACGCACCGGGATCGCGGTGACAGATGAGATGCAAATAATTGCTTCAGGTCTGGCAACCGTTCCTACAAAAGACCTTATGCCGTATCTCGAAAAGTATTTTAAAGCTGCAAATGTGGAACTGGTATTGGTGGGAGAGCCCAAACAAATGGATAACACAGCTTCCCAAAGCGAAGGTGTAATTCTTGAGTTTCTTGTCAAATTCGGCGAGAAATTTCCTCAAATGGAAGTAAAAAGAGTAGATGAGCGCTTCACCTCAAAAATGGCGGTACGTACTATGATAGACAGTGGACTGGGGAAAAAGAAACGTCAGGATAAAGCGCTGCTCGATGAAATAAGCGCTACCATAATTTTACAAACATATCTTTATAAATAAAAAATATTCCAGGTGTGGAAAACTAATTAAGATTCTCTGCACCAAAATAATACTTACGCAAAAATGATTTTACCTATTGTAGCTTACGGTGACCCGGTTTTAAGGAAAAAAGGCCAGGATATACCCAAAGATCATCCAAAATTAAAAGAGCTTATAGACAATATGTGGGACACCATGTACAATGCATATGGAGTGGGGCTGGCCGCGCCGCAAATTGGCTTGCCTATCCGGTTATTTGTTATAGATCCCGGGCCTTTTGCTGAAGATGAGACCCTGGATGCCGAAGAGGTAAAGGTACTTTCCAATCTTAAAAAAGTATTTATCAATCCCCGAATCCTAAGTGAGGAAGGGGAGGAGTGGGCCTTTAATGAAGGTTGCCTGAGTATTCCCGATGTGCGGGAAGATGTTTTTAGGAAACCGGTAATTACAATCGAGTACCAGGATGAAGATTTTAACTCTCAAACCGAAACCTATGACGGGTTGGCAGCAAGAGTGATCCAACATGAATATGATCATATTGAAGGTATTTTATTCACAGATAAATTATCCAGCTTAAAAAAGCGTTTGATCAAAGGCAGACTAAGCAATATTTCAAAAGGCAAAGTAGAAGCCGATTACAGAATGCGGTTTCCTTTGTTGAAAAAAGGGCGATGATTCTTTTGATATTAAAGACAGAGATTGGATATTTGCCAGCCTAAAATTTATAATACGCTATGGGTTTAGAAAAAGTTTTATCGATTTCCGGAAAACCGGGATTATATGAATTAACAGCACAAACCAGAGGAGGTTTTGTCGCAAAATCAATTACTGAAGGAAATAAGATCTCAGTGAGTGTGCGCCATAACGTAAGCCTTTTGAGTGAGATCGCTGTGTATACATATACTGAAGAAGTTCCTTTAGGAACTATTTTTCAAAAAATGTATGAGAAAGAGGACGGAAAAACGGCTATAGACCACAAAGCTTCTAAAAAGGAACTTGAATCTTATTTTGCTGAAGTTCTTCCAGATTATGATGTAGACCGAGTGTACCAAAGTGATATCAAAAAGATCATTCAATGGTATAATGTGCTTGTAAGCAATGGATTTACAGATTTTTCCAAAGGAGAAGAGAAAGGCGCTGAAAGTTCTACTGAAAAAGGAAAAGACGAGGAAGAATAAGATCCTGTAATACTAAATAAAGAAAGCAGTTTTAATTAATTAAAGCTGCTTTTTTATTTGGTTAATTTTGAAAATGAAGATCTAAAAAGTTAGCACTATTGTACTTTTACAAAAATGAACATCTTATGAATTCCAGAAAAGATCAACTTTTAGCCTTTGACAGGCTACTTACTATAATGGACGAATTGCGGGAACAATGTCCCTGGGACCGCAAGCAAACCATGGAAAGTTTGCGCCATCTTACCATAGAAGAAGTTTATGAACTTGGAGATGCCATTCTTGATAAGGATAGGGAAGAGATCAAAAAAGAGCTTGGAGATATTTTACTTCACATAGTTTTCTACTCAAGAATTGGTAGTGAGACCGGTGATTTTGATATTGGCGATGTGGCAAATAGTATTTGTGATAAACTCATTGATCGCCACCCCCATATTTACAGCGATGTTGAGGTAAATGGAGAAGAAGATGTGAAAAGAAACTGGGAAAATCTCAAGCTTAAGGAAGGGAAAAAAAGTGTGTTGGAAGGAGTTCCCCAATCCTTGCCGGCCCTGGTGAAAGCTAGCAGGATCCAGGATAAAGTGGCCGGGGTGGGTTTTGACTGGGAAGAACCCCAACAGGTCTTTGAAAAACTTACGGAAGAACTGGAGGAGTTGCAGGCAGAGATCCACGCACGTGATCAGGATAAAATAGAGGCCGAATTTGGCGATGTTTTGTTCTCAATGATTAATTATGCCCGCTTCTTAAAAATAAATCCCGAGGATGCTCTGGAGCGCACCAATAAGAAGTTTATCAAACGCTTTCAATATCTTGAGGCAAAGGCTATGGAAAAAAACAAACCTTTAAGCGAAATGTCGCTGGCAGAAATGGATATTTTTTGGGAAGAAGCTAAAAAATTGTAATTGATCTAATTTCCTCAAATTAAAAAAGGAAGGTTACACCACCGGGGGTCACCTTCCTTTTTTTTAATTGGATTCTCTTTGAACTTTTAATACAAAGATTTGATCTTTTGAAGTTTTTCTTTCCAAACCTCCAGTTGATCTTTATGACTCTGAATGTTCTTATGCACATCCTGCACCAGTGGATTATCATCATCTACATTGGCGAAGAATTGTAAATTATTTTCCAGCTGCCTAATCTCTGCAATAGTTTCCTCAATCTTTTTGGTTAAGAAATAATGCTCATTGCGCAATTTCTTGTCGTCATCGGCTTCGTTTAGAGCGTGGATCTTATTCTCATACTTCATCATTTCCACCTTGTTGTTGTCCACATCAAGTTTAGAGAATAACTGGTCCAGGAGTTTGTTGAATTTTCCTTCAATAAAACGTCTGTTATAAGGCACTTTCCCAACTTGTTTCCATTCCTCTATGGCAGCCTTTATTTTTGGAAGGTCAGTTTTTTTCTCTCCGGTAAATTCTACCGTTTTTAAATTATCCAGGATCTCTTTTTTCTTGTCAAAAGCCAGTTGTTCTTCGGTATTCTCTTCTGTAGTAGATTTATGAAGCCGGTCAAAATAATAGTTGCAGGCGCCTTTGAATTGTTTCCACACCTTGTCGCTATCCTTACGCGGCACATGGCCCACCTTTTTCCAATCCAGCTGGATCTGTTTCATTACAGGAGTGGTAGCTTTAAAATCCTCATTGTCCTTATTTTCCTCGGCAATACGAATAAGCTCACGTTTTTTCTCCAGGTTCTCGTATTGCTCTTTTTTAAGTCCTTTGTAATAAGAATTCTTATTGCGGTTAAACTGTCGCACACTTTGTTTAAATGCGCTCCAGGTTTGTTCATTCTTTTCTCTTGGAACCTTTCCGGCTTTGAAGAATTGATCTCTCAAAGCTTCCAGTTCCTTGATCTTTTGCTGCCATTGGTTGTGGGAGGTAAACTGGGTTTCAGCCAATACCTGAATTTTAGAAATAAGCTCTTCTTTTACCTCAAGGTTTTTTTCAAACTCCTGGTCCAACTGGTCATAGTATGCCTGGCGCAGGTCGTGGATCTTTTTGGTAGCCTCGCTAAACCTGGTCCAAATATCTTCTCTGAATTCTTTGGCCACCGGTCCAAGTTCCTCTTTCCACATTTTATGCAGCATCTGCAATTCCCTGAATGCCCTGCTGGTATCCTGCTCCTGGGTCAATTCCTCTGCCCGGTCTATTACTTTTAATTTTTGTTCAAGATTATGTTTGAAATCCATATCCCTGAACTCACGGTTTAGGTGCAGGAAGTCGTAAAAATTTTCTACGTGGTGATGGTAGGTATTCCATACCGTATTATACTTATCCCTTGGAATAGGGCCTGCAGTTCTCCAGCGATCCTGTAATTCCTTAAAATGCTTATAGGTGGTATTGATATTCTCTTCAACATCCAGAAGGCCTTTAAGCTCCTCAATGATCTCAAGTCGCTTTGAAAGGTTTTTATTAAGATCCTGTTTTAGCTGCTGGTAGTAGTTGTTGCGCTTTTCCTTGTAATCAAAATACAGGGAATTAAACTGCTTTTTTAAAGGGGTAGAGTAGTGGAAGTCTATCACATTTCCACCTTCGGCCAAAAACTCTTCCTTCTTTTCTTCCAGTTCTTCATCAAATTTGGCGTTGAACTCATTTTTGATCTCTTCAACGTGTTCTTTGATCGCCTGTATCTTTTCCTTGCCCAGAAGCTTTTCCAGCTCACTTACCAGCTCTTCCTTGCTCATTGCGTGGTAATCTTTCTTTTCAATTCCGTGACGTTCATGGGAGGTTTCATCCTCGCTGTCCTCTGCTACAGAATCTTCAAATTCAGTATGGGCATCTTTCTTGGAAACAGGAGTGGTATCCTCCTCTTCCATATCTTCAGTGGATGCCGAGGCGGCAGGTTTGGATTCTTCTTCGGAAACCAATTTTTCCTCCTCGTTGCTCTTTACTGTAGTTTCCTCTTCTAAAGGTTTTGATTCTGTATCATTTGCCGGTTCAGTATTCTTCACATCCGGGTTTTCTTCCTCTTCTTTGGTCTTGAGCCCATTGGAATATTCTTTCTCTTTGGCCTCGCTTTTTGCTCTTAATGCTGAAGAATCTGTTTCTTCAAGCATGGCATTCTCAAGCTGGTCTTCCTTCTCCTTGGAGGTTTCTACCTCTTTGGCCGAAGGGGAAAATGCTTTTTCATCTTTGCTTTCACCATTTGCACCCTCCATTTCCGGTTGATCCTTTTTGTTTCCTTCTGAAGAATTTTCAGAATTTAAAATTTCTTTGTTGGGGAGGTCATTCTTCTCGTTATCATTTTCCTGCTGAGACATATCTTTCAATGTTAAGGTTCGTAATTCCTGATTAAGCCTGAAAGATACTAACTCCCTAAAAATAAGCCAAGCTTTTCCTTAGATTTATAAATTACAACATGGGAGTTTTTACAGGGAAGAGTTCCAGATCTCCCAGGACTTTTCGGCCTGGAATTCCAGCATATGCAAACCATTTACTACGGTTGCATTTTTTTGTATCCCCAATTTCATTAGATGTGTGATATCGGGATTGTAAATAAGGTCAAAAATAAGATGGGCAGATGATAAATGCTCTACTGGAATTGGCGGGTAAGAAGTGATGTTTGGAGAAGTTCCAAGCGGGGTGCAATTCACAATGATCGTGTACTGTTTTAAATGTTGTGCTGTTAAGGAGTCATAGGTAAAACCTTGTGCCGAGGGATTTCTTGACACAAATTTCACTTCTATATGCATCTTTCTTAAACTGTAGGCGACTGCTTTTGAGGCGCCTCCGGTACCCAGGATAAGAGCGTGGGTGTGGTGAGATTGAAGGTAGGGTCTTATTGAACGCGTAAATCCAAAATGATCTGTATTATACCCCGTAAGGCTGCCGTCCTTTTCAAATTTTATAGTATTTACGGCTCCAATTTCCCGTGCAACAGGGTCCAACCGGTCTAGATAAGGAATGATCTTTTCCTTGTAAGGTATGGTAACATTTAAACCTTCCAAATTCGGTTGGGATTTGTGAACCTCAGTAAATTCAGAGATATCCTGAATGTCAAAGTTTTTATAAGTAGCCGGAATATCTTCCGCAGCAAATTTTTTCCTGAAAAACCCCGCTGAAAATGAATAGGCAATATTCTTACCTAAAAGCCCGAAAGATCTCATACTTTCTGATTTCTGTTTTCATACCATCCAAGGCCCAGCACTATAAAAATTCCTACAAGGATATATAAGATAGCATACCAGGTTTCGGGAAGATGAAAATCGGGGAAATAACGAGCGTAATTATCAATCACTTTATTTCCGTTATTATCCAGCATCACCTGTCCCGCCGAATTTAATTTGAAGATCTTTTCTTTCCATGGCCAAACTACTCCCAAAGAGCCTGTTATGAAACCAATGATAACAGCATAAGTTTCCTTTTTATACCATTTAAGCACGAATCCAAGAATATGAGAGAGCGTAACCAATCCTGCCAGGGAGCCAAGCGAAAAAACCAGCAAAACCTTTAACAACCGCATCCTTACAGGATCTTCCAGAAAGGAAAAATCCATCATCATTATATTGGCGATGGTTTCATAAAGTGCATTCACCGAGTCTACAAGCAGCAATACATAATTTCCAAAAAGGATAAGGATAAAGGAACCTGAAAGTCCGGGAAGCGTCATTCCTGAAACTCCAACAATTCCGCAGAAAAATACAAAGAAAAGGTTGTCATTCTCCATTGCAGGTTCCAGGAAACTAATTGCCACCCCTGCGGCAATTCCAGCAAAGACGTATAATAGGCTCCTGCCGGACCATTCATCAAAATCCCTGCTTATATAATATATGGAACCTATTATCATTCCAAAGAATGCTGCCCATACATAGAGTTCATAATATATGATCAAATAATCCAGCAACTGAGATACGCTGAAATAACTTATTACCATTCCCAGGATAAGAAGCCCAAGGAATTTTCCATTTACGTAAACATACAGCGACCTGAAACGCCCGTTTATAAGTAGTTTGAATGCTTTTAGATTTATTTTTTGCAGGGAATAAATAAACTCTTCATAAAACCCTGCAACAAACGCTACCACACCGCCAGAAACCCCCGGCACTTTATTGGCTGCGCCCATAGCCAGTCCTTTAAGTACCAAAAAGAATTTGTCACTAAGCGTCCTGGTCTGTTGCATTGGCGATTGGTTTTTTGGTTGCTATGCGTTCAAGTAAAAGGATTAAAATAAAACCGGAAATCATCAAAATTACGGCCGGGAACATAAAAGGTTCCCCTTCAAAATTCCAGGGCAGGACAGATGTTTCTTTAAGAATCAACACTTTGTCTCCGTATTCCTCTGTTTCCAGAACTTTTTTCCAGGGCCAGATCTTATTTAGGGAACCGGCTATAAATCCTGTGAGGACAGCAAGAGTGATAGTACTGTAATGGTCAAATAGCCATTTTAAAACACGGGAAAACGCCAACAGGCCAAAAACTGCTCCTACTGCAACTATGGCCAGGGTTTTAATATCAAAATTATGCGCAGCTTCTGTAATGGTTTTATAAGCCCCCAGCAATACTAGAATAAAAGCTCCTGAAATACCCGGAAGTATCATGGCACAAATTGCTATTGCTCCGGCCATAAATAAAAACCAGTTACTTGGAGTGCCTCCCATTGGGGGAAGGGAAACTATATAAAAAGCTATACCCGCTCCAATTAAAAGGGAGAGTACAATTTTAAAGTTCCATTTAGGAATTTGTTTGGCAACAAACCAAACACTGGCCAGAATAAGCCCAAAGAAAAATGCCCAGATGTGAATGGGATGCTCTTCCAGTAAATAATTGGTAAGGCGCATTACGCTGAAGATACTTATTAAAATACCTGTAAGTAAAGCAAGGATAAAAGAACCGTTGAGTTTACGCCACATGGCTTTAAAACCCTCTTCCTTCCAGACTTTAAATAAGTCTAAATTTACCCCGCTTATAGTTCCAATAAGTTCCTGGTAGATCCCTGTTATAAAGGCAATGGTACCACCGGAGACTCCGGGAACAACATCTGCGGCACCCATGGCCATACCTTTAAGGGAGATCGTTACGTACTCTTTTATGCTTCGCTGCATCCTTTGATTTAATTTTCCCGGTAAAAGTAATTAAATCAGGAGGCTTTTAGGTAAGAATTAATCATTTCCTTAACACTTTTGCGATTGAAGATCTTTGGAAACAATTCTTCTATGATTATATAATATTCCGCATCAATTTTAAGTCCGTTATTTAAATGAAAATAACCTTTGTCTCCTTCATTTAAATTGAAATATAAACCTGCCAGCCTGTATTCTATCTCGGCAGTTTCCGGATAGAATTCAAGTGCCTGAATAAGGTTTTGTACTGCTGTTTCAAATTCTCCCAGATTAATAAGGATATCACATCTTCTTATCCAGGTTTCAAGCTCATAGTTACCCAGTTCAATTGTTTTTTGATACCCACGTTCTGCTTCTTCAAAAAGACTTAACCTGCTGTTTATTTTGGCATATCGTTTCCAGTACAATACGTTCTCCTCATCAATATTAATCGCTTTATTGATGTAGTAAAGTGCTTTCTGAAAATTGCCTTTTTTGAAATAAAAATCGGTAATAGCAATCCAGCCTTTATCTAATAATGGATCCTCATGAACGGTTTTGGAATAATGTTCCAACGCAAGCTCATCTGCTCCCAATTTTTCAAAACATTTCCCTATTCGCAAATATGCGAAGGAGGTAGGGTCATCAAGATCAAGAGTGATGCGGTAATTTTCAATAGCTTCATTAAAACGCCCTAATTTCTCAAGGACTTTCCCTTTTTCAAGGTAAGCACCTATAAACATATCATCGCTTATAATAGCAAAATCAAAAGCGGTTAAGGCCTTGTCAAACTGTTTCAGGTCAAAATACTGTTTCCCAACCTGGTGCCAGGCCACCTCGCAATAAGGGTTTTTATTCAGGAACATATTGAGGTATTCAATAGCCTCTGTCTTTTGTTCCAAAAAGTCAAAACAGTACATGATATTGTAGAGTGCCGAGTAGTCTTCATCATCGGCCTCCAGGCACTTCATAAAACTGAATTTTGCATTCTCAAAATCTTCGAGGAATAAATATTCCATTCCCAGTAAGGAATAGACATCTGCCTCATCCATAGTAATATCAAGAGCTTTTTCAAGCATTTTGATAGCCATATGGTGTTCATCGCGTTTTGAAAATATATTGGCTTTCTGGATAAATACTTCCTCATTGGATGATTCCAGATCATGTAATTCATTTAAAAGACCATCGGCAAGGTCAAGTTTGTCCTCAAAAACAAGGATCTCAACTTTAAAAAGCTTTAGGTTGGTAGAAGTAGGATGTTGTGCCAGTCCCAATTTCACCGCCTTTTTAGCCAATGCAATCTTCCCATTATCTAAATAATGGTGAATAATATCCTCAAATTCTTCTGAATCAAAAAACAACACATCGTTTGTTTTTAGCATTGATTCAAATTTGGTAAGTGAGAAATTGTTTTCTTCGTTATGGCTTAATTGCATATCCC
>CAXAZV010000002.1:0-40260 GCA_963973375.1 uncultured Antarcticibacterium sp. | reverse complement strand
GTACCCAGGAACAAATGAGGGAATTGAAAGATGCTGGTTTTGTTTAGGTTTGTTTTTGCAAGTTCTTCATCTTCTGCATCGGCATCAACTTCAGGCAGGGAGGAGAAATAGATCCATGCACTAAGGATTAAAAGAATTGCCATCATTACCAAATAAGGAGTAACTACACGTTGGGCTAATTCATCCAGCACAGCAGATTTTTCAGCACCCTGGAGTATTTCTACGGTTTCGATAAGGTTATCACCAGAGGTGAAAAGAATTGCACCTAAAACAATAGGCGCCAATACCCCGGCTACCTTGTTGCAAATTCCCATAATGCTTATTCTTTTGGCAGCACTTTCTGCAGGGCCCAGAACAACTACATAGGGGTTTGCTGCGGTTTGTAGAAGGGCAAGACCGGTACCCTGAACAAATAATCCAATTAAAAATAATTCATAGGTGCGGGTGTATGCTGCTGGAATAAAAATAACAGCACCAACTGCCATAACCAGTAAACCCAGGGACATTCCTTTTTTGTAACCTGTTTTTTGCAAAACCCACGCAGAGGGGAGAGCCATTACGAGGTATGAAATATAAAACGCTGTAACTACAAAATAGGATTGAAAATTATTCAGTTCACAGGCTATTTTCAAATAGGGTATTAATACTGAATTTAACCAGGTGACAAAACCGAAAATAAAAAATAAAGCCCCGATTATAATAATTGAGCGGGTTGTGTTTCCGGTGGATATGGAGGTTTGGTTTTTCATATATCTACAGTCAAAGATGATTGAGGTTTGGCGCTATAACGATTGCGGAAATATGTCCCATAAAAACAATTATATATTCCGTGGATTCCGGCATTTAATATAACATTAACAATATTACAAAGAAGATTTGTTTTTTTTTTGATTTTCAAAAACTTTAATAATTTTTTTTACAATTAAGCAGGAGATATTAAAAAATTGATTTAAAGCTAAGGTCATTATACATTTTACCCAATATCTTTTTCCTTGGTATAACGCTATTTATAAATATTTATAACAAGACTTTAAAAAAACTATATTTGTAGCCTTAAAATAAGTTGGCAGGAAAGCCTACCAACTATCTGGAAATTGATTCATGAAGAACATACGTAACTTTTGTATAATTGCCCATATTGATCACGGTAAAAGTACCCTGGCCGACAGGTTGCTTGATTTCACGGGATCTGTAACTGAAAGGGAGAAACAGGAGCAATTGCTGGATAGCATGGACCTGGAGCGGGAACGTGGCATTACTATTAAAAGTCATGCCATACAGATGAATTATACTTACAAGGGTGAAGAGTATATTCTCAATTTAATTGACACCCCGGGCCACGTAGATTTTTCTTACGAGGTATCCCGGTCTATCGCTGCTTGTGAAGGTGCACTACTTATTGTAGATGCAGCTCAAAGTATCCAGGCCCAAACTATATCAAATCTTTATCTCGCTCTTGATAATGATCTTGAAATAATTCCTGTACTAAACAAAGTTGACCTTCAAAGTGCAAATCCTGAGCTGGTAACAGATGATATAGTAGAATTGCTGGGATGTCACAAAGATGACGTGATACCGGCTAGTGCAAAAACGGGAATTGGGATAGAGGAGATCCTTTCAGCAATAATAGAAAGAATACCACCGCCAAAAGGAAAACCAGATGCACCGCTACGGGCCCTGGTTTTTGATTCGGTATACAACCCCTTTAGAGGAGTAGAAACCTATTTCAGGGTTTTTGACGGATCCATAAAAAAGGGACAACAAATAAAATTTGTAGCTACCAATAAGAGCTATTATGCCGATGAGGTAGGTACACTTCGCTTAAAACAATTCCCACGACAGGAAGTGAAAACCGGCGATGTGGGATATCTTATCACAGGTATCAAGGATGCCCGGGAAGTAAAAGTTGGGGATACCATTACAGATTCCAAGCACCCCACCACCGAGGCTGTTGCAGGATTTGAAGATGTTAAACCAATGGTATTTGCGGGAATTTACCCGGTAGATACCGAAGAGTACGAAGATCTAAGGTCTTCTATGGAGAAATTGCAATTAAACGATGCGTCTCTGGTATTTATTCCAGAGAGCTCTGCGGCCCTGGGATTTGGTTTTAGATGTGGATTCCTTGGGATGTTACACCTTGAGATCATCCAGGAACGACTGGAGCGGGAATTTGATATGACCGTTATCACAACAGTACCAAACGTATCCTATCACGCTTATACTCATAAGAATCCCAATACAGCGATATTGGTAAATAATCCTACAGACCTGCCGGAACCTTCCAGTCTTGCAAGGGTTGAAGAACCATATATTAAAGCAAGCATCATTACAAAATCAGATTTTGTTGGTCCTGTTATGTCTTTATGTATTGAAAAAAGAGGGCTTATAACAAACCAGACCTATCTTACCCCCGAGCGGGTGGAGTTAAGTTTTGATATGCCCTTAGCCGAAATAGTATTTGATTTTTATGACAGGCTAAAAACGGTATCTAAAGGTTATGCATCCTTTGACTATTCGCCTATAGGAATGCGTGCCTCAAAACTGGTAAGGGTAGATGTCCTGCTTAATGGAAGTGTGGTAGATGCCCTTTCGGCACTGCTGCATGTGGACAATGCTTATGATATTGGGAAGAAAATGTGTGAGAAGCTAAAGGAATTAATTCCAAGGCAGCAATTTGATATTCCTATACAAGCGGCTATTGGGGCGAAGATTATTGCCAGGGAAACAGTGAAGGCATTAAGAAAAGATGTTACAGCTAAATGTTATGGAGGGGATATATCAAGGAAAAGAAAGCTGTTGGAAAAGCAGAAAAAAGGTAAAAAGCGTATGCGCCAGGTAGGGAATGTAGAGATCCCTCAGGAAGCATTTATGGCCGTTCTTAAATTGAACGATTAAGTCATATAATCTCATAAATCCAGCCCCGTAATTTTAGAATTACGGGGTTTTATTTTGTGGTTACGGGTTTTCCCTCACCGTCCATGACTTCTATAGTTTCAGGAAAATGCCCTATATCCTCCATCTTTCTTTTATTTATTTTTTTTCCAAGTGACACCAATATATAACCCTCATTTATCTCCACTTGTGTGCTATGGGACGGGATAATTTCGATTTCTCCCGTGCCGGTTTTTACGAAAAGCGGAACAATATCTGGATCGGTTTTGGCGATCTCGATAAGACCATTATAGTGTGCCCTGCTGTTAAGGATCGTTTCATGAATTGTAGGATACTTTCTTGCAACTTCTGTCAATTTAATAAAATCATCAGTGTGAGAAAAGAGGCCTTTGGAAGGATTTTTTTCGGGGTCATTCATTTCCGCTGTAGTTATTACCCTGAAAGATCCCTTTTCGCCAAATTGTTTGGAAAACTTCTTAATCGCCGTTTTGTTTATGTCACTGTTTCCTGTTATTGCCATTAAATAACCAATATCATTTAATTCGATGTTGTTAAAAAGATCGTCAGAGTATACACTCTCCTCCATGGCTTCCAACCCAAGTTTTTTGGCTTGGCGAATATTGTCCGGATTGCTATCAACCAGTACTACATGCCTCTTATTTTCCTGAAGATATGTTGCAATTAGTCTTGAAATAGATGAAGCTCCAATGATAAGAATCCCTTTGGAATCTTTAAGAAATACCCCGAGTAAACGTGCTATCAATCTTGCAGTGGTAGCATTTAATAAAACTGTTCCTAAAACTATCATGAAAACCAGGGGAGTAATATATTCTGCTCCGGGAACTCCTTGCCGTGCAAGCCTTAATCCAAAGAGAGAGGCAATTCCTGCAGCAACTATTCCCCTGGGTCCTACCCAGCTAATAAATAGTTTTTCCCTGAAAGTTAAACCGGAATTTATAGAGCTAAGGAAAACCCCCAAAGGCCTTAGACCGAAAACAACAACTGCAAATAGTATCAAAGCTTTTTGATCGAATACAAGCAAAATTTCTTCCATCTGAATGTTCGCCGCAAGGAGAATAAAAAGAATTGATACAAGCAGGATACTTAGCGATTCTTTGAAATACAAAAGTTCCTTTAAATTGGGCAGGTTAATGTTTCCCATTACCATACCCATCACCACCACAGCCAATAGTCCGCTTTCATGAGCAAATGTATCTGCTAGAACAAAAACACCCACAACAACCGCAAGCGTAAAGACATTCAAAAGATAATGAGGAATGATGTTCCTTTTTATGGCAAAAACGAGGGAGTGTGCAAATGCAAAACCAAAGGTAAATCCAAAAAGTATAATTTTTCCAAATTCGATCAATGCCCTTGTGGTATACTCTTGCCCATCTTCAATTCTTATAAATTCAAAAACTAAAACTGCGACCAGAGCACCAATTGGATCTATAAGAATTCCTTCCCATCGTAATATAGATGAGATGTCTTTGTTGAGTGGAATATTCCGGAGGATGGGTGCTATAACAGTAGGACCTGTGACAATAACCAGGGCAGCAAATAAAAAAGAGATTTGCCAGGTTAAGTCAAAAATAAAATGCGCTGCAAACCCCGATCCAATGAAAGTTATTATAACGGCAATGGTGATCAACTTCAGGATAACAGGCCCAACCGTAGACACATCTTTCTTCCGGAGGGTGAGCCCCCCTTCAAAAAGCACCACCGCAATGGCCAGAGAAACAAAATAGAAAAGGCTTTCGCCGGGAAAAATCCCCTCCTCACCATTCCAGATAGGTTCAAGCCATTTCGTGCCATCTTCTGAAAGTAGTGTTGAAATAGGACCCACAAAGAGTCCTATTAAAATGAGAGGCAAAATTGCCGGTATTTTTAATCTCCAGGCAACCCATTGGGCCAATATCCCTAGAATTACTAATCCTGCCAGTTCTAACATTTTATTATTTTATGCTGTAATAGTTCGGCCGTAAAATAAGTCTTTTTTAAGAACTAAAGAATTCGGAAAGCATTTTTAGTAAATATCATTTAAAAATAAAGGCTGTTTGTCGAAGAATTTTATAAATAAACTAAAATCTTGGTGTTTTCAGAAAAATACTTTTCCAATTTGTTTGGTAGGTTTTTCTGAATAGGGTTATAAGCAGTAGAACCTTTTCTCAGGATTACCAGCATTATAATATCTTCACTTTCCACATGTTTTGCGATGATCAAAAAGTCTTCCCAATTACTGAATTCATTAAATTCAAAAGGTGCTCTTAAATTAGATTCTTTCAAAAAGTTTTCAATTGCCCTCTTGGTATGCGCTGTACAGTTAACGAAAATAGGGATACTTAGCTCTTCTGCAATTTTAACTACTTTCTTCGTCCAAAGGTTGAAGCTTTCCATATTCTCAATTCCCGGAGGTGCGGCTATAATCAATTTCTGATGTGTAGCCCAGGGCTTTTCTGTTTGGCACAAAAAAACGGTCTTAGAAGTATTGTCAATAATACTCTGCATTTTTTCCCCAATAACTTCATTCTTTTCTGAACTCGTAGGCCAACCCATAACAATTAAATCGGCAATCAACTCTTTTGATTTTCGGGAAATCCCTTCAGCCACATCCTGGTCTATTGTGGCAGTAACCTCCACCTCTGCACCTGCACCAGAAGCCAGCTTTACAAAATTCTCCAGTTTCGTTTGTGCCTGTGCTATATTAAGTTCTGCCTGTTCATCATTTGGAACAACGGTGAGTATAGAGACAGGATTCACAGAAGCCTTATCTTTTATGAGTATGGCAAATTCAACAAGCTTATCAAAATTTACAATATTGGCCAAAGGGAGTAGAATTGTTTCCATTTTATAACTTTCAGAATTCTTAATCTCTTCGGGATTAAGATCCTGAGATTCCTGAACCATTTTCTTTGCTGCATTTTCTGTTGCAAGTGTCGCAACAATGGAGGTTATAAGAATAAGTATAATTGTTCCATTCAAAATGTTTTTATCAATGATTCCTGCATTAAATCCTACCAATATTACTGCAAGTGTTGCAGCGGCATGCCCGCTGCTTAAACCAAATATTACCCTTCGCTGGGAAGTGGTATACTTAAACGCAAGTTGGGTAAAAAATGCTGCCAGCCATTTTCCGGCAATTGCCACTATTGATAGGGTAATAGCAACCACTATAGCCATATAACCACTAAAAATAACCCTCACATCTACCAACATACCCACACTTAGTAGAAAGATAGGTATAAACAGGGAATTCCCCATGAATTCTATCCTGTTCATCAATGCTGAGGAATGAGGAATTAACCTGTTTAATGCCAGCCCGGCAAGGAAAGCGCCAATAATATCTTCAATCCCGGCAAGTTCTGCAAGGAATGCTGCCAGAAAAACCACAGTCAAAACAAAGATATAATGGGAGTGTATTTCCTTTTCCATTTTGGTAAAAAACCACTTTGCAAGCCTAGGTACCAAAAAGAACATTATAGCAATAAAAATAGCCAGAGAGATTGTAAGTCGTATCCAGAAATCAACAGTTAGTCCACCTTCCTGGGCATTCCCCATAATAATTGCCAGGATTATAAGAACTGCAGTATCTGTAAGAATCGTACCCCCAACAGTAATTGCAACCGCTTCATTTTTTGAGACTCCAAGCTTGCTTACTATGGGGTAAGCGATAAGTGTGTGTGTTGCAAACATACTCGCGGTTAAAAAACTCGCGTTGAAATCATATCCAAGTAAATAATAACAAACGGGAAATCCAATAATAAGGGGGATAGCAAAGGTAAAACTCCCAAAAAGAAAACTTTTGTTCCGGTTAACCTTGAACTGGTTCATATCCAGCTCCAGCCCCGCGACAAACATTATATATAACAAACCAATTTTTGAAAAAAGATCTATTGCTGCATTTTGCTCCAGCAGGCCCGCTCCAAACGGGCCAACAATAATACCAGATATGATCAAGACAATGATTCCCGGAATATTTAGCCGGCGAAGCAGGATTGGGGAAACTAGAATTATTGTAAGTATTACAGAAAAAACCAGAACAGGATTACTAAATGGTAATTCAAATTCATGTTTTAAGATCTCCAGGAATTCATTCATTTAAAAAATTTTATGGCGGCTATTTATAAATTCAAAGATAAATTATTATTAATCTGTTATATACTATTTGAGAAATATCATTCTGCTCAATTTCCCGAAAATATTGGTAAATATAAAAAACGGTATAAGAGGTATTTTTGTAATTTGTATATTTTTTAACCATTTAGCATTATATAATCCATCAATTTAATGGAAGAATTAAATATTTTAAACCTTCTGGTAATTCTTGTAGCTGCATGGATAGGGGGAGCAGCATCTAAAAAATTAGGTTATCCGGCTATATTGGGCGAGTTGATGATAGGGATTTTATTAGGTCCTGCGCTATTTGGAATTTTGGAAACCAGTGAAATGATAACCGTACTGGCTGAAGTAGGTATCATCCTGTTAATGGCCTATATAGGTATTGAGATAAACTTTAAAGATCTTGGAAAGGCTTCCTGGGCTGGATTACTGGCAGCTGCCGGAGGATTTATAGTGCCTTTTATCCTGGGATATTATACCATTTTATATTTTGATGGAACTAATATGGCTGCCCTTTTTGTGGCTATGCTGTAGGGGTAACTTCACTTGCCACAAAAAGCAGGATCCTGGTAGATCTTAAATTATTAAATACCAGGATAGCATATGTATTAATGGCAGGTGCATTAATTTCAGATACACTAGCCCTTATAATTTTTGCCGGGATTGTAAGTTTTGTTGATATTGGAAGTGTAGACACAATCGGTTTAATCTGGGTAGCCGGAAAGGCAATTCTATTCTTTGTCTTCACTGCCTTGGCAGGCATTTACCTTTTACCACTCCTGGGAAAGGTGCTCGCTAAACAAAAAATAAAAAGCAGAACCCTGCATTTCACCCTTATTTTGATCATTGTATTTGGTTTTGCTGAATTAGCAGAATTAGCAGGGTTACATAGTATATTGGGGGCTTTTATGGCGGGTTTATTCATTAGAGAGGGAATTTTTAACAGGCAAATTTCAAAGGAGATTAATGAAGTATTTCACGATATATCTATCGGGTTTTTAGCTCCAATATTTTTTGTATCCGCCGGATTTAATGTAACTCTTGAGGTTTTTCAAACCGATCTTTTTATGCTTATAGCCGTTACCACCGTTGCCATGGTAGGAAAAATTGTGGGAACTGCTGTATTTTACCTTCCCAGCGGCCATGGGTGGAGAGAAGGATTAACAGTAGGGACAGGAATGAATGGTAGAGGAGCCGTCGAAATAATTATCGCGGGAATTGGTTTAAATATGGGAATAATAACTGCCGAAATTTTTTCTATCCTCGTGTTTATGGCAATTTTTACCACCTTAACCGTTCCTGTTCTCCTTACCTGGACAACCAATTGGCTTAAAAAACGGGGAGAACTCGTGTATCAAGGTTCCAGAGAGGGGTATCTAATTTTAGGAGCAAATTCCCTGGGGCTATATCTGGCAGATAAACTTCGCAAAAATTACCCAGTTACAGTTGTAGATTCTAATAGGGAACTGGTTGCAATTGCACAAAGCGAAGGATTTGATGCAATTCATGGGAATATTTTAAAAGAAGAAACCCTGGAAGAGGCCGGGGCAATGAATAAAAAAACCTTTATAGCCCTTACCGCCAACAGCGAGATCAATTTACTGGCAGCTCAACTAGCCGGCGATGCTTTTTATATTCCCGTTAAAATAGTTTTAGTCTCTCCCAATGAAGAAGGAGCAGATGTGGATCTTCTGGATCCAATTGGTGCCTCTTCAATGTTTGCAAATAAAACCGATATTTTCCCCTGGACACATAAAATCAGCTCCCGTCAGTTTGAAGAAAATAAGGTGGAGGTTAAGGAAGAAATTTCAGCCAGGGAATGGGTAAAACAACACCGGAATTCACCAAAAAATATACTTCCAATTTTAATTGAAAATTCAGAGCAAGAAATTCGGCCATTTCATTTTGAAGAAAATATTCTACCCTTGGAAAAAGTCATTTATCTTCAGTGATTCATAATCCATTTTCTTAAAAACCATTCTTATGTTTAACTGATTTAGTAATTTGCACAAGAATTGAGTTAAACCAACAAAAAATGGAATTATATCCAATTGAAGCAGGCAATTTTAAACTGGACGGGGGGGCTATGTTTGGAGTTGTTCCCAAAACCCTCTGGAACCGCACTAACCCTGCCGATGAGAATAATTTAATAGATATGGCGGCCCGCTGCCTTCTTGTTAAAGACGGAGATAAACTTATTCTCATTGACACGGGAATGGGGGATAAGCAAAGCGAAAAATTTTATGGGTATTACAATTTGTGGGGTGATGAATCTATAGATAAATCCCTAAAAAAATATGGCTTTCACCGGGATGAGATCACCGATGTTTTTATGACCCATTTGCATTTTGACCATTGCGGAGGATCAATTCAATGGAATAAGGAACGCACGGGTTATGAACCGGCTTTTAAAAATGCGAGATTCTGGAGCAACAAAGATCATTGGGATTGGGCCATCACTCCTAATCAGCGGGAAAAAGCTTCCTTTTTAAAGGAAAATATAATTCCTATGCAACAAAGCGGAAAACTGCATTTTCTTGAAAAGGACCCTTCCAACAATTATCTGGATTCAACACCCCTGGGATTTGGTGTGTTTTTTGCTGATGGGCATACAGATAAGCAAATGATCCCTCATATAAATTACCAGGGCAAAACCCTGGTTTTTATGGCCGATCTTCTTCCCACCGCAGGACATGTTCCCCTGCCTTATGTAATGGGATATGATACCCGGCCGTTAATAACAATGACTGAAAAGGAAAACTTTTTGAAAAAGGCTGCAGACGAGAATTACTATTTATTTTTGGAGCATGATGCGCATAATCAAATAATAACCGTTAAACACACCGAAAAAGGTGTACGGCTCGATCAAACTTTTTCTTTTAATGAACTTTTTAATCAATAAAACTTTCTGATGGTGATTAACACCGTCCTAATTTATAAATGCATAAAATCAATTAAAAACTATAAATAACTACATATGAAAATACCAGTAATTAAACCATTCTACGCCATTGGTCTTTCGATATTTCTTGTGGGATGTGGATCTACTTCTCCAACCCTTGTTTCTACTCCTATTGAGAATATAGATGCTATACCCTTAAAAGTTACAGATCTTACAGATGTTGAATTACGGGGTTGGGGTGGGGCCGACCTTACAAGAGATACCATTCCCGGTATGAGCGTTCAAAAAGCATATGATGAGATAATTAAAAACAACAAAGGTCAGTCAGTAATAGTTGCGGTGATAGACAGCGGTGTTGATATTGCCCATGAAGACCTTAAAAGCGTATTATGGGTAAACCGTGATGAGATTCCAAATAATGGAAAAGATGATGATAAAAATGGCTATGTAGACGATATACATGGATGGAATTTTCTTGGAGATGCGGTGAAGGAAAACTTGGAATACACCAGGATCATTAAAAGATTGAAGCCAAAATACGAAGGAAAAACCTCCTCAACGGTATCACCGGCAGACAGGGCTGAATTTGCTGAATATCAAAGAGCAAAAGCTGAATTTGATAAAGAATACAATGAAACCCTTCAAAATCAGACCCGGTACAAGGAGATAAAAACCCAGCTTGTTGCGGCTCATGCCGCAGTTTCTTCCCAACTAGGAAAAGAAAACTATACCAAGCAGGAACTTGCTGCAATGACGGCTACTACAGATCAAATGATGCAGTATAAAGGAATGTTGATGCAGATTCAGAATAATGTAAATGAGAATATCCCAACCGCATTAAAAGAACTTGACGATGCTATCAAATACTTTAATGACAGGCTGACTTCACACTTTAACCTGGACTTGAATGGAAGAGCAATAGTGGGAGACGATCCTTATGATATTACCGATACCAAATATGGAAACAACAAGGTTTCCGGGCCAACAAAAGACAAGGAAGATGTTAAACATGGAACTCACGTAGCCGGTATCATTGCAGCGCAAAGAGATAACAATATTGGTATTAAAGGGGTTGCCAATAATGTGCAAATTATGGTATTAAGAGCGGTACCGGATGGTGATGAGTATGATAAAGACATTGCGCTATCTATTAGATATGCGGTAGACAATGGCGCAAAAGTGATCAATACCAGTTTCGGAAAATATTTTTCCCCAAATCCGGAATGGGTAAAGGAAGCTATAAAATATGCAGCGCAAAAAGATGTATTAATTGTAAATGCTGCAGGAAATGACGGAACCAATCTAGACCAGACCAGCGTTTATCCAAATGATCAGTTTCCCGATCAAACCGTAGAGATCGCCAATAATTTCTTAACCGTAGGTGCTTTAAATTATCAATATGGTTCAGGAATGGTTGCGGGGTTCTCTAATTACGGGAAAACCAATGTGGATGTATTCGCTCCGGGTACCAAAATTTGGTCAACAACTCCAAATAACGGGTATGAATACCTGCAAGGAACTTCGATGGCTGCGCCTGCAGTTGCGGGGGTTGCTGCAATAATTAGATCTTTTTATCCAAAATTAACTGCAGCCCAGGTGAAGCAGGTAATTATGGATAGTGGTTTAAGCACTACTGCTTCAGTTTTGGTAGGTGAAGAAAAAGCCAATAAAAGATTTACTGAACTTTCCGCCTCAGGAAAAATGGTTAATTTATACAACGCCCTTATTTTAGCCGATAAAATAGCCAAATAGAGATTTCTAAAACGCATAATAAAATCAATTTTAAATGAGAATATATTTTATAGCATTAGCTTTATTAACAACCGTTTTTTCTACAGCACAGAATAACACTTCCTATTGGCAACAGCACGTTGACTATAAAATGGAAGTTGATATGAATGTGAAGAACTTTAGATATACCGGAACACAGGAATTGGTTTATACCAACAACTCGCCAGATACTCTGCGCAGGGTTTTTTACCATTTGTATTTCAATGCGTTTAAACCCGGAAGTGAAATGGACATACGCTCAAGAACGATTGAGGATCCAGATACCAGGGTAGGAGACAGAATATCAAAATTAACTCCTGATCAACAAGGTTTCCTAAGGGTTTCTACTCTTACTCAAAACGGAAAAACCCTTAAAATGCAGGAAGTGGGAACCGTGTTGGAAGTAGAATTAAATGAAGCCATCTTACCTGGTGAAAAAGCAACCTTTAAAATGGAATTCCAGGGACAGGTGCCAGAGC
Source organism: uncultured Antarcticibacterium sp. (assembly GCA_963973375.1). Taxonomy (GTDB): domain Bacteria; phylum Bacteroidota; class Bacteroidia; order Flavobacteriales; family Flavobacteriaceae; genus Gillisia. The sequence goes on along the minus strand of CAXAZV010000002.1, from coordinate 28,095 downwards.
AAATAAGACGTTCAGGAAGAAACAGCTCTGAAGGGGTTGCATTATCAATGAGCCAGTGGTACCCAAAACTTGCTGAATATGACTTTGAAGGTTGGCATGCCGATCCTTATATAGGTCGGGAATTTCACGGAGTGTGGGGCGATTTTGATGTGAAAATAAGCATTGACAAAAAATACCTCATTGGAAGCACGGGTTACCTTCAAAATCCTAATGAAATAGGTTTTGGCTATGAAGATAAAGGAGTTAAGGTGAAAAAACCTAAAGGAGATAAATTAACCTGGCATTTTGTTGCGCCTAAAGTTCATGATTTTACCTGGGCAGCAGATCCAGATTATGTTCACGACACCCGTGTTGCAAAAGACGGAACTGTATTGCATTTTATTTACAAGAACAATCCGGCAATAAAAGAGAACTGGACCAATCTTCAGCCAAAAACCGAGGAGTTATTGATGTTTTTTAATGAGAATATAGGACCATATCCTTGGGACCAGTACACAGTGATCCAAGGAGGAGATGGAGGAATGGAATATGCAATGCTTACCCTTATCACCGGGGAACGCTCTTTTGGGAGCCTTGTAGGCGTAACTTCCCATGAACTTGCTCACGCCTGGTTTCAGCATTTAATGGCCACTAATGAAAGCAAACATGAGTGGATGGATGAAGGTTTTACCTCTTACATCTCAACCCTTGCAATGGATAAGGTTATGGGTACCAATAAGGAAAAACCCTTTGAAGGAAATTACAGAGGGTATGAGAGATTGGCAAAATCTGGAGTTGAGGAACCTTTAAGCACGCATGCGGACAGGTATAAATTAAATTTTGCATACGGTGTAGCTGCGTATACAAAGGGTTCAGTTTTTCTATCCCAACTAGGGTACATTATTGGAGAGGAAAACCTAAAAAAAACCCTTAAACGCTATTATCATGACTGGAAATTCAAGCATCCTACCCCTAATGATTTTTTAAGAGTTGCTGAAAAAGTTTCGGGAGCAGAGCTGGACTGGTATTTAATGGATTGGGCTCAAACTACAAATACCATAGACTACGGGATAAAAAATGTTGCTGAAAACAATGGAAAAACAACTGTGACATTAGAGCGTATTGGTAATATGCCTATGCCTCTTGACATTAAAGTTACTTACGGGGACGGTTCCAGTGAACTTGTTCATATCCCTTTGCAAATGATGCGTTGGAATAAGCCGGCAGAAGAAGGTAAGGAGAGAAGAATATCTGAAAGATGGGCCTGGGCACAGCCTACCTACGAACTTATCCTTGAAAAACCCCTTTCTGAAATTTCAGGGATCACTATTGATGATTCCGGTCTAATGGCAGATATCAACAGGGAAAACAACACATTTTCTACGGCAAAAACTGAAGATTAAGTAAGATAGGTTTCAGAAGTATAAAGGCTCCTGGAAAAGAAACAGATCCGTTTTGGGAATTCCCGAAGCGGATTTTTTTATTTTAGCCTGTTATAATTTACAATGATGAGTGAAAAATTTCCTTCAGAAGAGAAACTAAAAAGCAAGATCCTTATAGACCGGTTGTTTTCAGAAGGGAAATCCATTCAAAAATTTCCCTTAAAACTCATATTTACACCTATAGCAATTCCTGAAATTAACACTCATAAAACCGGGGTTTCAGTTCCAAAACGCAATTTTAAAAAGGCTGTAGACCGCAATTATTTAAAGCGGCTTATGCGAGAAGCTTTTAGAAAAAATAAGTATCTTGTAGACAACAACTTACATCAAAAATTTGCATTGATGTTCATCTATACCGGCCGGGAAATACTGGATTATAAAATCATACTGGCTGCCGTGATCAATATCCTGGAAAAATTAAATGAAAGAGAGGGAAATAATGAAAAATAGACTGATCAAAAGTATATTCCTGATCCTGCTTGGGGTGATCCTGCTGGTGGGAACTTCAGGTTTTAAATCGGATTTTTTTGCAATTGCAAAACAAATTGAAATCTTCACCACTTTGTTCAAGGAACTTAACATGAACTATGTTGATGAAACCAATCCGGCCCAGTTAATGGATACTGCCATTAAGGCGATGCTCGAAGACCTTGACCCTTATACCAATTACTGGAATGAACAGGATGTGGAAGCTGCAAGAATGAATACAGCAGGAGAATACCAGGGAATAGGGGCGGCCGTAAGAATAAGCCGGGACAGGTTTACTATTCTTGAAACTTATAAAGATTTTCCTGCAGATAAAGCCGGTTTAAAGCCCGGTGATGAAATTATAAAAATTGGGGGAATACTGGTGAGTGATTTTAAAGAAGATGCAGGAGAACTGCTTAATGGCGCTCCAAATACCAATATCACCGTTGAGTATGTGAGACAGGGAAAAACACAAACCACTACCTTAACAAGAGGAACTATAGCTTTAAAAGCTGTGCCTTTTTATGAACTTTTAGAAGATAAAACGGGTTACATAGTGCTTTCACGTTTTAATGCAAATGCTTCTTCAGAAACCATTAAGGCTTTGAAAGACCTCCAGAGCAGGGGTGCAGAAAAAATTATTCTTGACCTTAGGGGGAATCCCGGGGGGTTATTGAGTGAAGCTATTCTTGTGAGTAATATTTTTCTTGATAAAGGCCAGCTTATTACTTCTACCAAATCTGTAATTGAAAAATACAACCAGCAATATTTCACTCCTAATGAACCAATTAATACAAAAATACCCTTAGCGGTGATCATTGATGGGAGAAGTGCTTCTGCCAGTGAAATAGTTGCGGGTGCTATACAGGATCTGGACAGGGGAGTTATAATAGGGGCAAGGAGTTTTGGAAAAGGCCTTGTGCAACGTCCAAAGGAACTGGTTTATGGTACCCAGCTTAAATTGACAATTTCCCGCTACTATACTCCAAGTGGACGTTGTATACAAGCTTTGGATTACCGCTCCAGGGACAAGGATGGTAATGCGATGCGTATAGAAAGTGAAAACTATAATGAATTCAAGACAAAGAGCGGCCGGAGTGTTTTTGATGGCGGTGGAATTTTGCCTGATATTCAGTTAAAAAGTTCGGAATTCAATCCAATAACCAATGCCTTGCTTAGGCATCAGGCTATTTTTGATTTTGCTACCGAATATTATTATTCTCATTCCCTGGAAAATCCAGAGAATTTCAGGTTTACAGAGGCCGATTATAATTCCTTCAAACAGTTCCTTAAAAAAACCAATTTTAGTTATGAAACCGAAACCGAAAGCCAGCTGAAGGAAGTACTAAATGCCGCTAATCAAGAAGGTTTGGAAAAGGAAATTGCCTCACATTATAATCAAATGATCACCGGAATAGAAAAGTCAAAGATTGCGGAAATTGATAATAAAAAAGAAGAGATCATCAGTTTAATAACCGATGAAATAATAAAAAGATATTTCTACCAGGAAGGACTGTATGAATATTATTTAAAGCAGGATCCTGAGATACTTGAGGCCCGCGGTGTTCTGGCAAATCCTGCAAAATATTCGGAAATTTTAAAATAAATTATTCTTTTATCATCGCAATATGTGGGATACCATCTTCAAGATATCCCTCCCCGGTGGTTTCAAACCCATGAGCTTCATAAAATTGGATGAGGTATTGCTGTGCTGAAAGTTTTATGGCAGATGTGTTGTAACGATTTTCTATCTCTTCAACAGAGGCTTTTATGATTTGATGTCCATACCCAAATTTTCGAGAATTTTCCTTTACAATCACCCTTCCTATAGCGGCTTTTTCAAAATAATCTCCCGGTTTAAAACAACGGGTATAGGCTACCAGTTCATTATTTTTAAAGCCTAAGATATGCAGTGCTTTTTCATCTTTCCCGTCAATATCCTGGTAAACGCAATTCTGTTCAACCACAAACACCTCTGCGCGCAGCTGCAGGACCTTATAAAGTTCCTGAAGGCTCAATTCTTCAAAGGTTTTAATCTTTATTTCCATTGTAAGATTATAGAGATTGAAAGATGATATTTTATAATGGAATTTTATCTATTCTGGTTTGGTGACGGCCACCTTCAAATTTAGTATCAAGAAAGGTTTGCACCATATCAATTGCCTGTTGTTGGGAAACAAATCTGGCTGGAATACTTAATATATTGGCATTATTATGTTCTTTGGCGAGTTTGGCAATTTCTACACTCCAGCATAAAGCTGCCCTTATTCCCTGGTGTTTATTAGCGGTCATAGAAGCTCCATTTCCACTACCACAAATAATAATACCAAGATTAACAGTATGAGTTTCCACATCATTTGCTACAGGATGAACAAAATCTGGATAATCTACACTGTCCTCACTATTGGTACCATAGTTTGTAACTTCAATTCCTTTAGATTCAAGGTAGGTTATAACAGCTAATTTATACTGAGTTCCTGCGTGATCATTCCCAATTGCTATTTTCATAATATGTATTATTTAGGAAAACAAAGGTAAAAAATAGGTTGTTAACCAATCAATTTACCATTGTTAATTACTTCCTGTAGTTCCTTAATTTTTAAGGGTTTGAAAATTACATATAATTGTGAATAACCTTTGGTGAGGAAATCACAAACAAATTTGGATTATTGAGGAAAATATCGAATAGAAAAAAATTAACCGGGGATACAAATTATAACTATAGAATTTTCAATCTAGTTATGAGCATTAAAAACAGGATTGTGAACAAGAGAAATTAAGTTACTTATCAATGATTTCTATTAACATAGTTTTATTAACTACTGTTAAGTAAATCTTAAAACCCTATCTAAATCAGAAGCTTAAGAATTTATGGTTTTGTTAACAACTCAATTTCAATTGTGAGTAGTGAGAATTCCTAATTATTCCCATAAAAGTTATTGTACAAATTAACAGACTATAATAAGCAACAGTTTTAATTTTTTAAAAAAGATAAAAAAGAATATATAAATATATGTGTTAACAACTCCTTGAGGAAAGAGTAAATCTTGAAGCAAATGAAATAAAATATTTTTCCGGGGAATGAAATATAAAATGACCTCTTATTACTATAATTTTAAATATAGTATACTGGATATAAGTACTTTAAATTAAAATTTGAAAATAGAAAGCAGATTAATAATTAGGGAAATCTAAATGGTGAATAGCCTGAACGCTAACAATAGTAGTTGGACTTGCCTGGAAATCAACACTCGATTTTTTATTGAGTGTTTTGTTTACGAACGCTATTACTCCCAGAACCCCTATTAGGAAAATCAGGAAAAATAAAAGCGATATTTTAGTAAGTTTTACCATATCATCACTTTTTTCCTTTCAAAATTTGAGGGGAAATATAAGAAAGATGTAAACTCTAATTTAAGAAAATTTTAATAAAACCAAATATTTTTTTTAAATATTTTTTCCTTAAATAATTGTTAATCAGTGGAAAGCCTTATTTTTTCTAATGAAAACATATCGAATAGCTTAACAAAAATTTATTTAGAGAACATTTTAAAGTCACAATTAAGCCGTAATTTTAGCCATTATTACATATTTATGAAGAAAAAGAAAAATAATAGAAGTACCCCGGAGGCAAATGATCTTTCAAAAAGCATATTAAACATTCTAAGAAAGACCCCCGATGCTACTTTTAATTATAAGCAGATAGCAGAAAAATTGGGTGTAGATGACGCTAATACCCGAAATAAAATAATAAGAAAACTTTCTCAACTGGCCGCTAAAAAACAAATTGAAGAAGTTGATAGAGGAAAATTTAAGATCGTAGGAAATTTTGAATACTACACAGGTATCCTTGATATGACCACTAAAGGTTTTGGGTATGTAGTGGTAGAAGAACTGGAAGAAGATGTTTTTATACCTGTAAATGCCCTTAATAAAGCCCTGGATGGCGATGAAGTAGAGATTTATATCTACAACCGAAGGAAAAAAAGAAAATCTGAAGGAGAAGTAGTTAGAGTTATAAACAGGAAGCGCACAGAATTTGTTGGTGTCTTACAATTAAAAGAAAATTTTGGGTTCATAGCTATACAGGATCCAAAGATGTATACAGATATTTTTGTACCAAGGAACAAGATCCTGGATGCAAAGGATGGGGATAAGGTAGTGGTTACTATGGAAGAGTGGCCGGAAAAATCTGATTCTCCTTCAGGAAGCATTAAACAGGTACTTGGAAAACCTGGAGAACATAATACCGAAATTCATTCTATTCTTGCTCAATATGGGCTACCCTTGGAATTTCCGAAGGAAGTGGAGGATTTTGCACAAAATATTGATACCTCTATAAAAGAAGATGAAATTAAAAAAAGGAGAGACCTTAGGGAAACACTCACTTTTACTATTGATCCTGAAGATGCCAAGGATTTTGATGATGCTTTAAGTTTTAAGGTTCTGGAAAATGGAAATTTTGAGATAGGAATTCACATTGCAGATGTTTCTCATTATTTACAACCCGATACGGTATTGGATGAAGAAGCTTATCAAAGAGCAACTTCCATATATCTTGTAGATAGAGTTGTGCCTATGTTGCCTGAAATACTATCCAATAATGCATGTTCCCTTAGGCCTAATGAAGAGAAATATACCTTCTCTGCCGTATTTGAAATGGACAAAAAAGGTTTTGTTATCAATGAATGGTTTGGAAGAACGGTGACACTTTCAGATGCAAGATTCGCGTATGAGGAGGCCCAGCATATCATTGAAACAGAAAAAGGAGAAATTCCGTTGGAAGTTTCTATTCAGGAAAAAGAATACGTGGTTGGTGAAGAAATTGTAGATGCTGTTATTACAATGAATGAGCTGGCCAAAAAGATGCGTGCACGTAGGATGAAAGATGGTGCCATCTCCTTTGATAAAGTAGAGGTTAAATTTGAACTTAACGAGGAAAATGAGCCTGTAGGAGTTTATTATAAGGTTACCAAGGATGCAAACAAACTTATTGAAGAGTTTATGTTGCTTGCCAATAGAAAAGTAGCCGAGTTCATTGGAAAACAATCTCCAAAGAAAACATTTGTTTATAGATGCCATGCAGAGCCGGATGAATCTAAACTCGCAGCTTTACAAACAGTTGTGTCAAAATTTGGTTATAAGATCAATTTAAAGGATAGAAAATCGATCACTTCTTCCCTTAACAGTCTGTTATCTGATGTGCAGGGAAAAAAGGAACAAAACCTTGTAGATACCCTTACTATTCGTACTATGAGCAAAGCTTATTACAGTACCAAGAATATTGGTCATTACGGGCTTGCTTTTGATTATTACTCTCATTTTACTTCCCCTATTAGGCGGTATCCCGATGTTATGACCCATAGATTATTGCAACATTACCTGGATAAAAAATCCAGCGCCAAGGAGGAAGAATATGAGGCTAAATCTCATCACAGTAGTGAAATGGAAAGTCTGGCCACCAATGCTGAAAGGGATTCTATTAAATTCATGCAGGTAAAGTTCATGATAGACCATCAGGATGAAAGTTTCCTTGGAGTCATCTCCGGTGTTACAGAATGGGGTATTTATGTGGAGATCATTGATAATAAGTGTGAAGGAATGGTTCGTTTACGCGATATTAAAGAAGATCATTTTGAATTTGATCAAGAGCAATATGCTATTAAAGGAAGAAAAACCGGAAAAGTTTATACTCTTGGAGATGAAGTATATGTGTCTGTTAAAAATGCCGACCTGGTAAAAAGGCACCTTGATTTTAATTTACTGGGAACCCAGAAATAAAAAATCCTTACTAAGAAGATGTTATAGAATTGGAATGAAGTATAAAATTTTAATTATGCTGCTTTTCTTTGGCTTAAAGGGAACAGCGCAGGATATTGAGATAGAATTAGGTAATTTTTCTGAAATTGAAGTTACACGGGGCTTAACCGTAAATCTTGTTCCGGCTGAAGAAAATAAGGCTGTTATTATTGGCAATAGCAGAGAGCAGGTTCGGGTGAATGTTGAAAGGGGAGTTCTAAAGATAAAATCCAGGTTAAAACAATTACTGGAAACAGATAATACCCTGGTGACTATTTATTTTAAAAATCTTCAGGAAATAGATGCAAGACAAAATTCCAATGTAGAATTTTGCACTAGAATAAAACAACCCCTTCTTAAGATTAAAGCCCGGGAAGGAGCCAGGGTTTTAGCTAATGTGGAAGTTGAAAATCTTGTAGCTACAGCTTTAACCGGTGGTTCTTTAACTGTCTATGGAAAAGCAGAGATACAGGAAATAGATATAAAGGCAGGGGGCTCCTTTAGGGGCGAAAATCTTGTAGGTAGAAATATTAATGTTATGGTAAATGGGGGAGGTTTTGCTCATGTGTTTGCCAGGAAATATGTAAATTCAACCGTTAGAGCTGGCGGGAATATTTTTATCTATGGAAATCCTGAAGAAATTCATGAAAAAATCACCTTTGGAGGCTCAATTAAAAAGATAAACTAATATATTACATTTGTGAAAATCACCTTTGTGTATGATTCAGGATATTTTATCAGCAATACCACTGGGATTTTTTCTAGCTTTTCTCCTGGGACCTGTTTTTTTTGTATTACTTGAAACCGCTGCTATAAAGGGATTCAGAGCTGCATTTTTCTTTGATCTTGGGGTAATTTTAGCAGATGTTGTTTTTCTTTTCATTGCGTATTTTAGTACCTCCAAACTATTAAAAAGTCTAAAAGATGATCCCGCCCTTTTTATTTTCGGCGGAATGATCCTCGCTACCTATGGCATAATGACTTTTATTCAAACCAAAAGAGCTATTCCAATTGAAGATGATACCCCTGAAGTTAGAAAACTAAGTCGAACAGATTATCTGGGTCTCTCGGCTAAGGGCTTTATTCTTAACTTTATAAATATTGGGGTGTTGGGTTTCTGGTTGGGCCTTATTATAGTTTTTGGCCCTACGCTGGATATGCAAACCGACAGGATAGTATTGTTTTTTGGAACCGTCCTGGGAACCTATCTTATAATTGACCTTTTTAAGATCCTGCTGGCCAAAAAACTAAATAGAAAACTTACTCCAGATCGTATTTATAAAATGAAAAAAGGTATAAGCATAGTTATGGTCGTTTTCGGCGGGATATTAATAGGAAGAGGTTTTTTTCCGAAGAAAATAGAACGCCTACAAGATCGAATTGAGATCATTCAACCCGAAAATGTAGTGTATGAATTCGGAAAGAAAAAGGAATATTAATTTTTCTTAACTACTCACTTTTATCCTTTTACAACACCTTTCAATTTTCAAATAATTTTAAAACAAAAAAAGCTCCCTTAGAAAGGAAGCTTTTGAGGCATCGAGCGGATTCGAACCGCTGTACGAGCTTTTGCAGAGCTCTGCCTAGCCACTCGGCCACGATGCCATTATTTTGGTTGGCAAATGTAATAAAATTTTTGAGTAACCGAAGAAAAAACTATCTCGATTTACTTCTGGAAACCGTAACCATCCCTACATCTCCCCCAATAGGAGGGTTAATTTTGGAAACTGCTACTTTTACCTTTTGTACGGGTATTAATTCCTTTAATACCCTGTTAAGGATCCTTTCGGCCACAGTCTCAAGCAGTTTGGCCCTAACAGCCATTTCTTCTTTAACAATACGGTTTAAATGAACATAGTCTATAGTGTCGCTTAGCATATCTGTTTTTGCAGAATGAGCCAGATCTCCCTTAACGGTGAGATCTACCCTGTAATCGCTTCCTATCTTCCCTTCTTCAACCAAACAGCCATGGTAGGAGAAAACCTTTATGTTCTTTAATTTAATTTTACCCACTTTGATCTTTTTTACAAAGTTAAAACTCGCTGTGGTAATTTAAAGGGTTTCAGCCTAATTTTTACTTAAGTTATGGGAATTAATCTTTAAAAACCTTAATCCTTGCATTGCTAAAATAGCCACTCTAAGGCTAATATTTTATAATACCGGCCACTATCAATAACCACCTATTTTTTGGTAACTTTGCACTCTATTTTTTTGATAAGAAGATTATGACCGAGAATAAGAAATCCCTGAATTTCATTGAACAGATCATTGAAGAAGATCTGAAATCCAATTATACTCAAAATGACCTTAAATTCAGGTTTCCGCCGGAGCCTAATGGTTATTTACATATAGGGCATGCCTCATCTATTTGTTTGAATTTCGGACTTGGAGAGAAATACAATGCACCCGTAAACCTGAGGTTTGATGATACAAATCCCACAAAGGAAGAGCAAGAATATGTAGATGCCATTAAAGAAGATGTGCTTTGGCTGGGATATAAATGGGCAGAAGAATGCTATGCTTCAGATTATTTTCAGCAGTTATATGACTGGGCAGTTAATCTTATTAAAAACGATTTTGCCTATGTTGACAGTCAAACTTCCGCACAAATAGCCGAACAAAAAGGCACTCCAACAGAGGCAGGAAAGAACAGCCCTTACAGGGATCGTTCGGTTGAAGAGAATCTCGACCTTTTCGAAAAAATGAAGAATGGGGAAACAGCGGAAGGAGCCCACGTTTTAAGGGCTAAAATTGATATGGCATCTCCAAATATGATCATGAGGGATCCTGTTATGTATAGAAGCCTACATAAAAAGCATCATCGTACAGGCAATGACTGGAACATCTACCCAATGTATGATTGGGCACATGGAGAAAGTGATTTTATTGAAAAGATCTCCCACTCTTTTTGTACCCTGGAATTTCTTCCTCACAGGGAATTGTACAATTGGTTTGTTGAAAAGGTGAGTAAAAACGGGGAATTTTTACCAAAACAACGGGAGTTTGCAAGAAGGAATTTAAGTCATACTGTTGTAAGTAAGCGAAAGTTGCTGCAACTGGTTGAGCAAGGAATTGTGAAATCCTGGGATGATCCAAGAATGCCTACTATTTCTGGATTAAGAAGACGTGGTTTTACCCCTGCATCTATCAGAAAATTTGCCGATACTATTGGAATAGCAAAACGGGAAAATGTTATTGATGTTTCCCTGCTGGAATTCTGTATAAGGGAAGATCTTAATAAAACAGCCCCAAGAGTAATGGGTGTTTTGGATCCTGTTAAACTTGTAATTACCAATTATGAGGAGGGAAAAGAAGAGTGGCTTGAGACAGAGAATAACCCGGAAGATGAGAATGCAGGAACAAGGGAAATCCCTTTCTCAAGAGAACTTTATATAGAACGTGAAGATTTTAAGGAAGAGGCCAATAGAAAGTTCTTCAGGCTTAGCATAGGAAAAGAGGTAAGGCTAAAGAGCGCTTATATTATTCAGGCGAATAGTGTGATAAAAGATGAAAAAGGGGAGATCCTGGAAATTCATTGTACCTATGACCCTAAAAGCAAGAGTGGCAGTGGTACGGAAGAATCACTAAGGAAAGTTAAAGGAACATTACATTGGGTCTCTGTTCCTCACGCCATTGAGGCAGAGGTAAGATTGTATGACAGACTTTTTACTGTTGATTCCCCTGATTCCGATAAGGAAAAGGATTTTCTTGAATTTATTAATCCAGAATCGCTCAAGGTTATTACCGGCTATCTTGAACCCTCATTGAAGGATGCGGGTGTATCAGAAAAATTCCAGTTCCAGAGAATAGGATATTTTTGTGTAGATAAGGAAAGTAATACAGAAAATATCGTTTTCAACCGGACCGTTACCTTAAGAGATTCTTGGGGTAAAATTGACCAATAACCAGTAAAATATGGTGTTTTAAGATTTATTTGGCAATATTTTTAACCGGTTATTAACAGGCCGTCCCTTTGCTTTAAAGTATCTTTGATAGATATTTAATTTTAAAAAACACATAATTATGGCAAATTCTGGAAGTACTTTATTGGCTTTATTAACCGGTGCAGCAATAGGAGCTGCTGTTGGATTACTATATGCTCCGGATAGTGGAGAACATACCCGGGAAAAACTTAGCAAAGATGCTAAAAAAGCCCAAGATCAATTCAATAAAAAATATAACGAGACTACTTCAAACTTAAGCACAAAGGCTAAAAAGGCCAGAAAAGATTTTGAACACCGTCTGGAAGAAACTCTATCTTCAGCAAGTCACAAAGCAGATGAAATCCTTGCAGCAATGGAAACCAAACTTGAGGACCTTAGAAAGCAAAATGCTAAGTTGCAAAAGGATGATAAGCAAGATACCGCCCGTACAAGTAACACCAATAAACCGAATCAGGCAGTAGTATAATTTATGGCATTCGAAAAACAATCCAATAGTATAAGGGAACTTAAAGAGCAAATTCGTGCCTACCAACATAGTACGGCAGAATATCTTAAGCTTGTTATCTATAAAAAAATAGTAAAAAGCGCACTTTCCCTTGTAAATATATTGTTGATTGGTTTTGTAAGCCTTATTGCCCTCTTATTCTTATCTATAGCCGTTGCTATAAGTATAAGTAATGCCCTGGATAGTCCAAGCGCCGGTTATTATATTGTAGGAGGCTTTTATGTTCTGCTGTTAATATTATTCTTTGCATTTGGTAGAAAAGTGCTTGAAAAAACAGTACTTATCAAATCCTCTAGAAATTTCTTTAACGACTAAACTCTATCTAATATGAAAGAATACAGTTCATTCGAAGAAATTGACAGGGATATTAAAATTCTTAAATTACAGAACCAGATAGATAAGGAAGAAGTTAAACTAAGAATGGAACAAACCAAAGAAGCTCTTAGTCCATTATCAATACTTGGAAGTTCTGTAAGAGCGGCTTATAAAAAAGTCCAGGAATTCAAAGCAGTTGTAACTGCAGTGGGGAAACAGGTTATAAACGGATAATTTATAAATCCGGATATTAGTTAGATTTTTCGTTTATATATCGATGATCTGATTTAAATATCCGGATTTTTTTATTGTTTAAATTCTAAAGTTCCTCTGCAGTATCTGTATCTAAGTTTCTTTGATCTCTCTGGGTTTTATTTCTTCTGCTTTTAGTTTCCTTTGTGGCTTTTATTTCTGCATTTTTGGCTCTCATCGCTTCTCCAATTTGATTGGATGCTGTAAAGGATGCGATCATATTATTAAGCATATCACTGCCCGCTTGTGGCGAGTTGGGAAGTAAAATGAGATTTGAATTGGTCTCTTCTCCAATAGCCTGTAAAGTATCATAATGCTGAGTTACTACTATTAATGCAGAAGCTTCCTGTGAATTGATCCCTACCTTATTCAACACATCAACACTTTCCTCAAGACCTCTTGCTATTTCCCTACGTTGATCTGCAATTCCCTGTCCTTGTAAACGCTTGCTTTCGGCTTCTGCCCGGGCTTTTGCAACTATCTTTATTCTTTCAGCCTCCGCAATATATTCGGCAGCTACCTTTTCTCTTTCCGCAGCATTAATTCGGTTCATTGCCGCCTTAACTTGGGCATCGGGGTCTATATCTGTTACCAGGGTTTTTATAATGTCATAACCATAGTCTGACATTGCCTGGTTTAATTCCTGTTTTACAGCGATGGCTATATCATCTTTTCTCTCAAATACATCATCAAGCTTCATTTTAGGAACTTCAGCCCGCACCACATCAAAAACATAAGAAGTGATCTGGTCATGTGGACTTTCAAGTTTATAAAATGCATCATACACATTTGTTTTTATTACCTGAAATTGCACCGAGATCTTCAGCTTCACAAACACATCATCTTTGGTTTTGGTTTCCACTAAAACATCCAGCTGCTGAACCTTTAGGTTTATCCTGCCGGCAATCTGGTCGATAATAGGGATTTTAAAGTGAAGCCCTGAATTTCGAATTGTTCTGAACTTTCCAAAACGTTCCAGAACTGCAGAGGTTTGCTGCTTGACTGTAAAAATTCCTGAAAAAAGAATTACCAGTGAAAAGAGTATTATTAATGAGATTAAAACATATCCTGTCATAGTGTGAAAATTTATTAGGACATTAAGATACTAATAAATAACCTACATTTATTCAACCGGAATTTTAATAAAGTAACTATGAGATTATTATTTATTTTATTGGTGGGGATATTTTGTTCCATTTCATCTTATTCCCAACCAAGACTCACGGGAGACAGTTATAATCGCCTGGGCATACAGGCGGGAGTTAATTACACCCAGTTGCAAAGCGACACTTTTCTTTTTAAACACAGACTTGGTCTTATGGCAGGATTCACTACCAGAGCTAATACAGTGAATAATTTCCTGATGATATATGGCGTGAATTTCTACCAGTTTAATACGGGTATTGATGCGATAACAGAAGACAGTCAAACTCCGGCAGAAATTGATTTTAAAGCCACAGGAGTGCAATTAAACCTTTTTCTGGGGCACAAGCTCATTGGAGAACATTTAAGCGTGGAAGCGGGCCCTGTGATTCAAATAAACAGCAAATTGATCCCTGAGAAAGGAAAGGAGAATTATAAATTAAGGGATTATGATCTTGTGGCTGAAGATCTTCAGGATATTTCCCGCCTAAATTTTAACCTTGCTGCAAATGTGTCTTTCGGATTTCCCTCTCTAAAATTCTGGTGCCAATACCAATACGGGATCACCAATATGCTTAGAAACCTTGATTTGGAAGAATTACAAAATAAAGATTCCCGCATTACCAGTCTCAAAGGGAACCTTGGAATGGCCGTTGCGGGAATAGTAGTATATTTTTAAATTTAAAGGTTTGCTATTGCAAATTTAAGCCTTCTAAGGGTTTCATTTTTTCCAATTCTCGCCGCAATCTCGGAAACATCAGGGCCCTGCATGGCGCCCACCAGAGAAAGGCGGAAGGGTTGCATCACTTTTCCAAAGCCCAGTTCGCTGGCGGTGATCCAGGACTTTACATTTTCCTGAATATTTTCAGCAGTGAAATTTTCGGTTTGGGTGATCACTTTTATAAGGTCTTCAATAATACCGGCGGTGTCTTCTTTCCATACTTTTTTAACCGCTTTGTCATCAAATGATTCTGGCGCCTGAAAGAAATAACTTCCCAGTTCCCAAAAATCATCTACAAAAACAGCCCGTTCCTTTAGTAAACCAATGATACCTGTGGTATATTCAAGATCTGTATTTATTCCTTTTTTCTCAAGTATTTCAAGGAATTGTGCTGCAAGGTTTTCATCCTTTTCAAGTTGCAAATAATGCTGTTGAAACCACTTGGTCTTTTCAGGGTCAAATTTTGCTCCGCTCTTATGTACGCGTGAAATATCGAAAGCCTCAATGAGTTCTTCCAGTTTGAAGAATTCCTGCTCGGTCCCGGGATTCCAACCTAAAAAGCTTAACATATTCACCACTGCCCCAGGTAAATAATTTTCCTCGCGGTAGCCAGATGAGATCTCACCGGTTTTAGGATCTTTCCATTCAAGAGGGAATACAGGGAATCCCATTTTATCGCCGTCCCGTTTACTTAATTTTCCTTTACCCTGCGGTTTAAGAATAAGTGGGAGATGCGCAAATTTTGGAGCGTCCCATTTAAATGCCCGATATAAAAGAATGTGCAATGCCATAGAAGGTAACCATTCTTCCCCTCGAATAACGTGTGTGATCTCCATTAAGTGATCATCTACAATATTGGCAAGATGATAGGTGGGCATACCGTCGCTTTTAAACAAAACCTTATCGTCAAGAATACTGGTGTCAATTTCCATATTTCCTCGAATCTCATCCGTTAACTGAAGTGTTTCAGCCTGAGGAGTTTTAAAACGGATCACATATGGAATATTTTGTGCTATTTTTTTTTCTACTTCCTCTGTAGATAAGGATAGGGAATTATCCAGTTTAAGGCGGTTATGCCAGTTATAAATAAAAGTTTTCCCTTGTGCTTCATGTTCTTCACGGTGTATGTCAAGAGCCTCTGTAGTGTCAAATGCATAATAAGCATTACCATTTTCAATTAATTCCTTCGCGTATTCCTCATAAAGATGGGCTCTTTCACTTTGGCGGTATGGGCCATGTCCTCCGTCTTTGCCCGGTCCTTCATTAAATGGGATACCGCACCAATTTAAAGAATCAATAATATATTGCTCGGCGCCTTCCACAAATCGGTTTTGATCTGTATCCTCAATGCGCAGAATAAAATCGCCATTATGTTTTTTGGCAAACAAATAATTATATAGTGCGGTCCTCACACCTCCAATATGCAGGGGCCCGGTAGGACTGGGAGCAAAACGCACCCGTACTTTCTGTGACATAGTGATAATTTTAATTGCAAAGGTAAGAGATTCCCTGAGGAAATACCATTTAAAACAGAAAGTGGAATATTACAGTTTATACCTTCGGCCAATTTCTGTTTTTAAGTGAATTGTCCCAAAAATTATAAAAGAAAATTGTAGTTTTAAGACCGGACACGTAGGGGGATTGTATGGATGATCTAAATTTCATAAAAAAACAACTTGAAGGATTTATAAGGAGATATTATCTTAATGAATTACTTAAGGGCTCCATTTTGTTCTTTTCAATCTGGTTGCTCTACTTCATAGTTATCCTGCTTATCGAATATTTTTTATGGCTGTCACCACCGTATAGAAGCCTGCTTTTCTGGTTGTGTATCCTGGTATCCCTTGCATTATTCTATAAATTTATCGCCCTCCCTGTTTTTAAATTATTCAGGATCTCAAAAGGAATTGATGAACTGGAGGCATCCAGGATAATTGGGAAACATTTCCCGGAGGTTAATGACAAACTTCTCAACGTGCTCCAATTACAGCGGGATCCCAACCAATCTGATCTTTTACTGGCAAGTATAACCCAAAAATCGAGAGAATTAAAGCCGGTACCTTTTAAAATGGCTGTGAATTATAACAATAGTCTAAGGTATCTAAAATATGCAGCGTTTCCTGTTATTATAATTCTTGCGGTAATTTTTACCGGCAATTCCACTGTGTTTTCTGAAAGTTATACCAGGGGGATTCACTATAAAACCGCATATGAACCCCCCGCACCATTTTCATTTCTCATTAATAATCCTGTGTTAATAGTGGAAGAGGGAAGTAGTTTTACTCTTGATATAACAACACGGGGAAAAATAGTGCCGGAGAATGCGTCGATTCATTTCAATGATGAAACTTATTTTTTAAGATCAAGCAAGCCTTCACAATTCCAATATACTCTCCAGGGAATTAAAGAGAATATGATTTTTTATTTAAGTGCAAACGGAGTGCGGTCCCGTCCCTATGAAATCCAAGTTGTAAAGGTTCCAAAGCTGGTGGATTTTGAAATAGCAATGCAATATCCCAGCTATTTAAAGCGGCCTCAGGATAAGGTTCGGGGAACAGGAAATATAAGCGTCCCTGAGGGCACCAAAGTTACCTGGAATTTAAAAACCAGGACTACAAATAGGGTTGTATTGTCCACTCAGGATACGGCCATGGATTTTAAAAGAAACGGTGATGATTATACTTTTTCAAAAACATTGTTTACCAATACCCCTTATCAGGTCAAGACTTCCAATGAACAAATTAAGGACCATGAAACCCTTGAGTACAATATAGTTGTAATTAAAGACCAGTTTCCAGAAATTATAGTGGAGCATAAGGGCGATACCATTCGTGAAGAAAATTTGTATTTCTACGGAAAAGTAAGTGATGACCATTCCGTATCTGCCTTAAACCTGGTGTATTTTCAGGATGATGAGGAAGGTAATTCCAAAAAAATCGCCCTGCCTGTGAATAAGGAAGTCTTTGCTGAATTCTATTACACCTTTCCGGGAGGTCTGGATCTTGAAAGAGGAAAGAACTACACCTTTTATTTTGAAGTATTTGATAATGACGGGGTTAGAGGGCCAAAACGCAGCCGAACCGATAATTATTCCTTTTTGAAGAAAAGTGAAGCCGAAGTAAAAGAAGAACAGCTGAAAAAGCAGGGGGAATCTATAAGGAACCTTTCTCAATCTCTTGATAAAATGCAAATGAATGAAAAAGAGTTGGAAGAACTCTCCCGCCTTCAGAAGGAGAAAGAGCAGTTGAATTTCAATGATCGCAAAAAGCTAAATGAATTTCTGGAGAGACAGAAGCAGCAAAACCAGATGATGAAAAATTATTCTGAAAAATTAAAACAAAGTTTGGAAGAAGAAACTCCTCAGGAATCAGATTCGTTTAAGGAAGAACTCAGGGTAAGGTTGGAGAGTAAAGAAGAAAGGCTGGAAGAGAATGAAGCATTGCTTGAAGAATTACAAAAATATTCAGATAAGATAAGCCGTGAGGAGCTGTCTAAAAAACTTGAAGAGCTTTCAAAACAAAACACCACAGAACAAAAAACTTTGGAACAGTTGCTGGAGCTCACCAAGCGATACTATGTTCAGGAAAAAACCCAAAAACTAGCTAAAGATCTTTCCCGGTTGGCAGAGGAGCAGGAAAAAATTGCTGATAAGGAAAATGAAAAAGAACAGGAAGAGCAGGAGGGGGTAAATGAAAAGTTTGAAGATTTCAAGAAGCAGATGGACGACCTGGAAAAAGAAAATGAAGGTTTAAAAAAACCATTTGAGCTTGGAAGGGAAAAAGAAGAGGAAAAGGAAATTGAACAGGAGCAACAAAAGGCAGGAGAAAATCTTGAACAGGGAAAAAAAGCAGACGCTAAAAATAATCAGAAAAATGCTGCTGAGAAAATGAAGGAGATGAGTAAAAAAATGCAGGCTATGCAAATGATGTCGCAGGGAGAGCAGCTAAATGCTAATATTGAAAGTTTGAGACAGATTTTATCTAACCTGTTAACCTTCTCTTTTGAGCAGGAGGACTTGCTGTTGAAGTTCAGGACAATGAGGCCTAATAATCCGCGCTATGCTGCAGAACTTAAAAAACAACAGGTTTTAAAAGAACACTTTGAACATATAGACGACAGTTTGTTTGCGCTGGCCGTGAGTAATCCTATGATCACAGAGAAAATCACAACTAAACTTACAGATATAGAATTTGATATAAACAAATCCTTGGAGCGCCTTGCTCAAAATGAGATCCCCCAGGGGACCTCCAGCCAGCAGTATGTAATGACGGGTACAAATGAGTTGGCCTTAATGTTAAATGATGTGCTTGGTAATATGCAGGAAATGGCAAATCCAAGTCCTTCTCCCGGTGGTGATGGCAAGGGAGATCAATTGCAGGACATAATTATTTCTCAGGAAGAACTTATTGAGCAAATGAAAGAAGGAATGAAGCAGGGTGAAAAGGGAAAACCAATGGAAGACGGAAAAAATGGTGAACAAGGCCAGGGAGAAAAAGAACAAAATGAAGAATTGAGCGGGCGGCAATTTGAGATCTTTAAACAACAACAACTCCTCAAACAGCAATTACAGAATAAATTAAAAGAGCTTGGCCTGGATCAAAACAAGTCTGGATTAATAAGAGACATGGAGCAGGTGGAGAGGGATATTCTTGAAAAGGGATTTACAAAGGAAACCCTGGACAGAATGAACAGGATCACCCATAGGTTACTCGAGTTGGAAAATTCTACTCTAGAGCAGGAAGAGGAGGAAAGGAGAACTTCCAGAACCAATCTTGAGAATTTTAATAAGCCTGCTCAGGATCAAATTCTTAAAGCCAAAGAATATTTTAGATCCACTGAAATTTTAAATAGACAAACCTTACCTTTGCGGCAAATTTACAAAGCAAAAGTCAGGGATTATTTTGGAACTACACAGGATTAATTTTTATTCAGAAAATGACTTCATTCTTGAAGATCAGGTAAAATATGAAAAGTGGATAGAGGCCGTTATTGCTTCTGAAGCCAAAAAGCTTGAAGAGTTGAGTTATATCTTTTGTGACGATGACTACCTGCTTAATCTAAATGAGGAATTCTTGAAACACGATACCTATACCGATATTATAACCTTCGACTACTCTGTAGGTAAAATATTACAAGGCGATATTTATATTAGTACCGAACGGGTAAAAGAAAATTCCAATGAATTTAATGTTAGTTTTGATGAAGAGCTGCGACGGGTAATAATTCATGGAGTACTTCACCTGTGCGGATATAAAGATAAGACTACGGAACAATCTTTGCTAATGAGGCAGAAGGAAGAGGAAAAAATGCAATTGTTCCACGTGGAACAATCTTAAGAAAAGGATAGATTTATGTTTGATTTTGAATATGATGTTATAGTAGTTGGTGCAGGGCACGCAGGTAGTGAGGCCGCTGCAGCTGCAGCTAATATGGGTAGCTCTACGCTTTTAATTACTATGAATTTGCAAAACATTGCTCAAATGAGCTGTAACCCGGCCATGGGTGGGATTGCGAAAGGGCAAATTGTTAGGGAGATAGATGCGCTTGGCGGCTACAGTGGATTGGTAAGTGATACCAGCGCTATACAGTTCAAGATGCTTAATAAATCAAAAGGGCCTGCAATGTGGAGCCCACGAGTGCAGAGTGATAGAATGATGTTTGCTGAACATTGGAGATTGCGACTCGAACAAACCCCTAATCTGGATTTTTATCAGGAAATGGTATCCGGTTTGTTTGTCGAAAACGGAAGAGTGGTCGGGGTAAGGACTTCCCTTGGCTTAAAGATCAAAGGAAAATCTGTGGTGCTTACTAATGGTACCTTTTTAAACGGACTTATACATATAGGCGATAAGAATTTTGGAGGTGGAAGATCTGGAGAAAAAGCCGCTACCGGAATTACGGAAGAACTGGTTAAGTTAGGATTTGAGTCCGGTAGAATGAAAACAGGAACTCCGCCACGGGTAGATGGTCGTTCGCTGGATTACTCGAAAATGGTAGAACAGCCAGGCGATGATGTTCCTTCAAAATTCTCCTATCTGGATGAAACAAAACCTTTGACCAGACAACGCTCTTGTCATATGACTTATACCTCCCAGGAGGTTCATGATATACTAAAAGAAGGTTTTGACCGGTCTCCCATGTTTAATGGACGAATTAAAAGTTTGGGGCCAAGATATTGTCCTTCTATTGAAGATAAAATTAATCGTTTTGCTGACAAGGATAGGCATCAGCTTTTTGTAGAACCCGAGGGTTGGAATACCGTCGAAGTTTATGTGAATGGCTTCTCTACCTCCCTGCCCGAAGACGTGCAGTTTAAAGCATTGCGATCAGTTGAAGGTTTTGAAAAGGTGAAATTTTTCAGGCCGGGCTATGCAATAGAATATGATTATTTTCCACCAACACAATTGCAACATACACTGGAAACAAAATTGGTTTCAGGATTATATTTTGCCGGACAGATAAATGGAACAACCGGGTATGAGGAGGCCGCTTCCCAGGGTTTAATGGCGGGTATAAATGCCGCCCTCAAAGTTCAGGAAAGAGACCCTTTTATTCTTAAACGAGATGAGGCTTATATAGGTGTTTTAGTTGATGACCTTATCACCAAAGGAACAGAGGAGCCATATAGAATGTTTACCTCACGAGCGGAATACCGCACCCTTTTAAGGCAGGATAATGCCGATTTCAGGCTTACTGAAAGATCCTTTAATTTGGGTCTGGCTTCGGAAAAACGAATGAGGAAGATGGAAGAGAAGAAGGAGAAGTCCATGAAATTTGTGAGTTTTTTAAAGGACACAAGTGTTTCTCCTGAAGAATCCAATAAGGTATTAGAATCAAAAGATTCAGCTTTGATGAAACAAAGTGATAAGATATTTAAAATATTTTCCAGGCCTAATATTACAATGGATGATGTAAGATCCTTTACCGGGGTTCAGGAATTTATTGATGAAAACGAGCTTAATGAAGAGATGCTGGAGCAAACCGAAATCCAGGTGAAATACTCCGGTTATATAGATAAGGAAAAGAATAATGCCGATAAACTTAACCGACTTGAAGATGTAAAAATTCCCGGAAATTTCGATTATTCAGGAATAAAATCAATGTCATTTGAGGCCCGGGAAAAATTAAATAAGATAAAACCTGTCACCGTATCACAGGCATCTAGAATAAGCGGGGTTAGCCCAAGCGATATTTCGGTGCTATTGGTTTATATGGGGAGATAAATGTTTCACGTGGAACATTAGAGAAATTTTGTACTTTAATCCCCACATTTTACAAAATAATAAGTGAAAAATTCATCCTCCGGGTTATCATCTATGCGTAATCTCATTTGTAAGGATCATACTGTAAGCGGTAAGGAATTCGAACTAATGTTGGATACAGAGAGAGAAATGCTCATCACATTTCCCCAACCTGAGATTCAAGACCTACCTTCCTTTTACAAAAGCGAGAAATACATTTCGCATACAGATTCCCAAAGATCATTTTTTGACAAGGTGTATCAACTTGTGAAAAGGCATATGCTTCAGCGAAAACTCAAGTGGATAGAAAAGAAGATCCCTGCCAAAGGACGACTTTTGGATATTGGAGCAGGAACCGGAGATTTTTTACTGGAGGCCAAAAAAAGAGGTTGGAAAGTTAAGGGGATAGAACCCAACGAATCTGCCCGGAATCTGGCTCTGGAAAAAGGTTTGAATCTTTCACCAAATTCTGAAAATTTCAGGTCCAATAAATTTGATGTTATCACACTCTGGCATGTGTTGGAACATGTGCCAGATCTCAAAGCCCAAATCATAGAGTTGGAACATCTTTTAAAAAAGGGAGGGTTGTTAATCATAGCAGTTCCTAATTATAAAAGTTATGATGCCCAATATTATAAAGAATTTTGGGCAGCCTATGATGTGCCAAGACACTTATGGCATTTTTCCAGAAATAGTTTTAAGCATTTAATTTCAGGAACTGGTTTTAAACAAACAGATTCTAAACCCCTCATCTTTGATTCCTTTTATGTAAGTCTTCTTTCTGAAAAATATAAATCAGGAAAATCAAATTTTCTAAAATCACTTATTATTGGTTTCAAGTCCAATTTGAAAGCCCGAAGCACCGCAGAGTATTCTTCCATTGCCTACTTCTTCAGGAAAATTAGCTAAAATCCAATTTTAAGCGATTTAAGCTCGCTCCAGTCCTAAAATCAGGGAATCACCTTTGGTTTCCTCTAAAGCTTCATTACAAAGCTTTATTTGAAGTTGTTTTTAATGTGAGTTGTCTATATTTAGAATGTTTTCAATAAGTTTTTCTTATAATCTTGAATCTTTAAAATAAATTATTTTATTACCCATACTTTATTACTTTTGCGGCAAACAAATTAAATCATTATGAAAAAATTATTTTTGGTTGTGTTGGTTGCAGCCGGCCTTACAAGTTGTAATCAAGAAAAAACAGCTTATGTTGATACCACTAAACTTATCCAGGAGTACAGCGAGATGAAGGAAGTGGAAGCAAAGTTCACTACTAAATCTGATTTGGTTAAAACTGAGCTTGATTCTCTTGCAAGAGGATTTCAACAAGAAGTTCAGGAATACCAACAAAATATGGGTTCGTTAAGCAATACTCAAAGACAGGAAACTGAAGAAAGATTGATGCGTAAGCAACAGGCTATACAGCAACAACAACAGCAAATGGGGAACCAATTGCGCCAGGAAAGTGACGTAGTAATTGATTCTATCGTTACCAAGGTAAAAGAATATGTAAAAGAATACGGAAAGGACAACGGTTACACTTACATTTTCGGTTCCAATGAATCTGCAAACATCATGTATGCAAAAGAAGGATTGGACATTACAGAAGAGGTTCTTGAAAAGCTAAATTCCGGTTACAAGAAAACCGAGTAATCTTAACTTATATTTCTATTATAACCCCGGAATTTCCGGGGTTATTTTGTTTTATGATAAGATATAAACCCCCAGAATAACCACTACAAAGTAGCCTGTAATAGTGAATGCACCGGCATAATCCTTGGCTACTCTCTGGCCAAATAACAGCATTAATAAAGTAATTGCTGCCAGAACACAAGAATATAGGGCGATGGTGGTAGTCCCGTTTATTATAAGTTGAGCAATTCCAATTATTGCCAGAATACCTGTTATAACTTCCAGGATTAAAATTACCACCAGCATAAAAGGAACTTGGGCGGCAAGAAAAGTTTTAGAGAAATGTCCCTGTAACCAACCAATGTTGCCTTTCCAATCTGTGATCTTGTCAAGGCCAGATTGCAGGAAGGTGATAATTATAAAAAGCAGGATAAGTATTTCGGTAATAAAAGCGTTGAAGTATTCCATACATTAATTTTTATGCAACTTTTTTATGAAGCAGCCTTGTGAGTTTTATAGATAGATCTGTAAGAATGATCTTTGCGTTGCCATTGCGTTCAATGTGATAAATTGCGGTTTCGATTTCAGAAGTTATTCCGGAAATATTTAAGCCGTCTATGAAAGGAGCAAATTTTTCCAGTTTGAAACTGGAATCCTTAACCTGCATATAGATCAAATTGGAGGCGTTGTAATTATATAACATTGCCTGCCTGAAAAATGCCAGGCAGTACATTAAAAAGCTCTTTTGTGTCTCTCTGCCCATTCCAGCTATTACTTCGCTCCAGGAAATAAGATCAAGGATAGAAGCTTTATTTCCTTTGGCTTTAAAGGCGCTTCTTACCCACTTTATAAAAAGGGCTTCAAATTGTTCATCGCTGGTATCGTTATGTAAGAGATGCAGGGCATTGGCATAACTTCCATTCGCCTGAATAGCTAGTTTTTTGGCATCGGCGGGGGTAAGTTGATGTTTTGTGACCAAACATTCAGCAATTACCGCTTCAGCGAGAGGAGGAAAACGCAAAATTTGACAGCGGGAACGTATGGTTTGGATTATTTGTTCCTCATCTTCGGCAATAAGAATAAACAAAGTTTTTTCCGGTGGTTCCTCAATTAATTTCAGCAACTTATTCGCACTCGCAATGTTCATTTTATCTGCTCCCCATATGATCATAATCTTATAACCACCTTCATAAGATTTCAAGGCAAGCGCCTTCACAATTTCCTGGGCCTCATCTACACCAATTTGACCCTGCTTGTTTTCTATGCCAATTTTTTGGTACCAGTCAAATAAACTCCCGTAAGGATTTTCAGCAATAAACTCTCTCCACGAATCCAGAAAATTATTGGAAACAGGGTGAGATTTTATCTTATCATTAGTTGCTACAGGAAAGGCAAAATGCAGGTCTGGATGAGAAAGGTTCCTGAATTTAGAATTACAGGCTTTATTACCATCTTCATTTTCCTGGCCGGTATTATTGCATAAAATATATTGGGAATATGCAATTGCCATGGAAAGTATGCCGCTGCCATGATTCCCTGTAAATAACTGGGCATGTGGTATACGGCCCCTATTGGCAGTGGTAGTTAAATGATTTTTAATGTGGGATAAACCTGGAACTTCCGAAAAAAGCATAAGCAAAGATAAAATTAATCTTCACTTTATATCTTCAGAAAAAATTATATTTGTAAAATGGACCTACACTAAAAAAGGTCCTTTGAGAACAGGATAAATTTGATTAATGGATCACCTGCGGTTTTCCGTATAAGTTCCAATACCAGAAAAGAAATGAAAACATTAGACGATTATAATTTTAAAGATAAAAAAGCTCTTATTAGGGTAGATTTTAATGTGCCTGTAAGTAATGGAAAAGTGGGAGATGCTACCCGAATTGAAGCCGCAAAGCCCACCATAATTAAGATCCTTGAGGACGGCGGAAGTGTTATTTTAATGTCCCATTTAGGGCGCCCAGAAAATAAAGAAGCAAAATATTCTCTTGAGCAAATAGTTTCAACGGTTTCAGAAATACTTGGGGTTGAAACAAAATTTGTAAATGAATGTGTAGGCGAAAAGGCTGAGGCTGCAGCGAAAAATCTGCAACCCGGTGAAGTATTATTGCTTGAAAACCTTAGATACTATCCCGAGGAGACAGACGGGGATAAAGAATTTGCTCAAAAACTGGCAAAACTGGGTGATATTTATGTAAACGACGCCTTTGGGACTGCACACCGCGCCCACGCTTCCACTACAATAGTTGCAAATTATTTTGAAGATAAATGTTTTGGCTATTTATTGCAGAAGGAAATAGAAAGCCTTAACAAGGTACTTAAATCGGCTGAAAAACCCGTTACAGCCATACTTGGGGGAGCGAAAGTTTCTTCAAAGATCACCGTTATAGAAAATATACTGGATAAGGTAGATCACCTTATAATTGGCGGAGGAATGGCTTTTACCTTTATCAAAGCTCGTGGCGGCAAGGTAGGGAGTTCCCTGGTTGAAGATGACAAACAGGATCTTGCCCTGGAAATTCTTGAAATGGCAGAAAAAAAGGGGGTAAAAATCCATTTACCTATAGATTCTGTAATAGCCGACAGCTTTTCAGAAATGGCCAGTACAGATGTTACTAATACAGATTCTATTCCTGATGGCTGGATGGGGCTGGATGCAGGACCTAAAACAATAGAAAATTTTTCGAATGTGATTGCAGCCTCCAAAACTATTCTCTGGAATGGGCCGGTTGGGGTATTTGAAATGGAGCCATTTTCTAAAGGCACTATAAAAATTGGTGAAGCAATTGGTGATGCAACCGCGAAAGGGGCTTTCTCACTTGTAGGTGGAGGAGATTCTGTTTCGGCGGTAAAACAATTTAACCTTGAAGATCGCATGAGTTATGTATCTACCGGGGGAGGTGCTATGCTTGAGATGTTGGAAGGGAAATCATTGCCTGGAATTCTGGCAATTACGAATGAGTAATACGAAAAACCTAAGTTTTTCGTTTTCATTTTAAATTAAATCTTATGAAGAAAGTAGTTTCTTTTCTCCTGTTTTTAATATTTATGGGGGTTGGTGCCCAAACTCCTAAAAAATCAGGCAACACCAATACTACTGAAACAAAAAAAGCAAATTTCAGGGTTCAGGTTTTTGAAAAAAAGACTGAAGCGGAAATTAAGTTGGAAGAAGCAGACCCCGATTTTAAAAAGCGTCTTCCAATCTCAGCCAAAATAGAAAAAACTGATCTTTCCTCCCTGCAGGACCTACCACGGGCTAAAGTGATTGATTCTGTTTGGAAAAAGGAACTATTGAACTCAGACCTTTATGACCATATGCAAAAGGTGGTTCTTGATCAGGATTATTCTGAAGTGGTGTATAAAGAGCTTCCTACAGATACTTTAAAAGCCAGGCTTGCCAGATTAAATGCCCGTACACCTTTTGATGTTGAGTACAATCCCATCCTGGAAAGCGTTATTAAATCATATTTAAAGCGGAATAAAAAATCTATGGAGCGCCTTATGGCGTTAAGTGAATACTATTTTCCAATGTTTGAACAGCAGCTGGACAGGCTGGATGTACCGCTGGAGATAAAGTATCTTGCCATTGTTGAGTCGGCTCTAAATCCCCGGGCAAGATCGCATATGGGTGCCACCGGCTTATGGCAATTTATGTTTGCTACGGGAAAAATGCACGGGCTGGACGTAAGTTCCTATGTAGATGAACGCATGGATCCTATTATGTCTACCGCCGCTGCTGCCGAGTATCTTGCAAGTTTATACAGGACCTTTGGTGACTGGGACCTTGTCCTGGCCTCCTATAATTCGGGACCGGGAAATGTTTCAAAAGCGATTCGACGTAGTGGTGGTTCTACCAATTACTGGGATCTTAGAAAGTTCTTGCCAAAGGAAACCGCAGGTTATGTTCCGGCTTTCCTTGCTACGCTTTATCTATTTGAGTATGCTAAAGAACATGATTTTCAACCGGAAAGACCTTCTGTAGCCTTCTTTGAGACAGATACTCTCCACGTGAAACAATCTCTAACTTTTGATCAAATTACTGAAGTCACCGGAGTAGAAAAGGAGCTGCTGCAATTCTTAAACCCAAGTTACAAGCTGGACCTTATACCTTATGTGGAAGATGAGGCTTACGCTCTTAGATTACCCCGCAGCAGTGTTGGATTGTTTGTAAACAACGAAGATAAAATCTATAATTTCGCTAAAACTGAAATTGCAGAAAAGGAAAAGAAACTCCCACGGTTTGCAGAGGCAGAGGAAAAAATAAGATATAAGGTTAAAAGTGGTGATTATTTAGGGAAAGTTGCTCAAAAATATGGCGTTGGAATAAATAGTCTAAAGAGTTGGAATAATCTAAGTGGTAATAATTTACGCGTAGGACAATATTTAACCATTTATCCTGCAAAAACTGTTTCACTTTCTCAAGCTGCTCCTATAAAAAATAGCAACAAAGCAGTCTCCACATCATATACAGTAAAAAGCGGCGATTCCCTTTGGAGCATTTCACAGAAATTTCCGGGCATTACGGTACAGAATTTGAAGAGTTGGAATCAAATATCCAGTACAAATCTTAAACCGGGAATGGTCCTGAAACTTTCAAAAGGGTAAATGGCATTCTGCAATAAAAATCATCTATGAAGAATTTAGTGTATTT
>CAXAZV010000001.1:0-42088 GCA_963973375.1 uncultured Antarcticibacterium sp. | reverse complement strand
AGGAAAAGCATTTACCGCATCTGGTAGCTGTATTAAAGAAAAAAAATATCTACTTCGTTTGTAAGAAATGAAGCCTTTTTCAGGGAAAACAGGGAAGATATTTATATAATTTCAAATGGTTTCAAGGAATTTATTATTCCTATAGTAAAGGAATTGGGTATTAAGGAGGAAAATGTTTTTGCCAACACCTTTGAAATTGATGAGAAGGGGAAGATCACCGGGTTTGATAAGGACAATGTTCTTTCTTTTAACGGGGGTAAGGTTGCCACCTTAAAAACCCTCGATCTTCAGGGAGATGTTTATATGATAGGGGACGGTTATACAGATTATGAGGTGAAGGCCGCAGGCCTTGCCAATAAATTTTATGCGTTTACCGAGAATATTGAACGCGACAGTATCCTTGAAAAAGCCGATCATATTACCCCCAGTATGGATGAATTTTTATACTTATTTAAAATGAACAAAGCTATTTCATATCCTAAAAACAGGATCAAAGTTTTATTGTTGGAAAATGTACATCCGGCAGCTATTGGCCTTATGAAAGAAGAAGGTTATAATGTCGTCACTCACACGGGGGCAATGGATGAAGAGGAACTTGCAGAAAAGATCAAAGATGTTTCTGTTTTGGGAATACGGTCTAAAACACAGCTTACTAAAAAAGTACTGGAAAATGCGCCAAGGCTTATAGCTGTAGGAGCCTTTTGTATTGGCACCAATCAAATTGACCTTGAGACCTGTCTCGAAAAGGGAATAGCAGTTTTTAATGCGCCTTACAGCAACACCCGTTCTGTAGTGGAACTGGCCATTGGAGAGATCATCCTGTTATCCAGAAATTTGCCCGATAAAATTTCAAAGATGCATCAGGGCGAGTGGGATAAATCTGCCAACAACAGCAGGGAGATACGCGGTAAAAAGATAGGAATAGTGGGTTATGGGAACATTGGTTCACAACTTTCTGTTGTCGCTGAGGCAATAGGTTTTGATGTATATTATTATGATATGGTTGAAAAACTTGCGCTTGGAAATGCCACCAAATGCAATAGCTTGAATGAACTACTACAAAAGGTAGATATAGTTTCCCTGCATGTAGATGGCCGCAAAGAAAATCACCACCTTTTTGGCCCTAAAGAATTTGATTTGATGAAGGATGGTGTAATTTTCCTTAATCTTAGCAGAGGCCACGTGGTAGATATAGATGCGTTGGTACAAAATATAACATCGGGGAAAGTTACAGGAGCGGGAATTGATGTTTTTCCTGAAGAACCAAAAACAAATACTGAAACTTTTCAATCACCCCTTCGCAATTTGCCCAATGTGATCCTTACTCCACACATTGGCGGAAGCACAGAAGAGGCACAGGCCAACATTGGGAATTTTGTTCCCGGGAAGATCATGGAGTACATAAATACGGGTAGTACAACCAACAGCGTAAATTTCCCGAATTTACAATTGCCATCTCTTGAAAATGCGCACAGGCTCATTCATATTCACGAAAACAAACCCGGTATAATAGCGCGTATCAATAATATTTTTGCGCATCACGATATTAACATTGTTGGGCAGTATTTAAAAACCAATGAAACAATAGGTTACGTGATCACAGATATTGATAAGGAATATGAGCCTGATGTAATAAAGGAATTGAAAGAAATTGAACACACCATAAGGTTCCGGATACTGTACTAAGAAATATAAACTACAGGTATTCCAAAAAAAAACCGGCCGGGAAATTATTTTTCCCGGCCGGTTTTTTTAAATAATGTATTTTAATTGCTCACGGGCGAAATCATAATGTGTGCCCGGTGCGTTCCTGGATCCATAAGCCAGGGCATACCTGGAGCTTCCGGTTTATCCGGCAATCCAGTAGTTTCTGTGGTTGCAAAGGGTATATAGATCACATACCTGAATTTTCCATCCTTTAGCTCCCCGGTAGTTTTATTGTAATTTTCATCATTTCCCGTAAAAATATAGGTCATACTTGGAGCATCCGGCATTTTAAGCGTACCGGCTTCAACTTCTTGCTGGCGCGCGGCTCGCTTATCCATTTCAGATTTTCCTTCAATAGATAATTCTCTTCCCCTGGCCATAAATGGTTCCAGTTTGTCATTGTAACAGGAAACGGAAATACCTTTTTTGGCAGGATCATCGGCCAGGCAAATCATATGGTTATTGCCTTCCCGCAATACAACCATTTTCCCGGTTTTGTCATATCCATACACTTTTGCTTCACTTCTAAGTTCTTCTGGAGCTGCTAAAACCGCAGTTTTAATCTGAATTTCCGGAGACAGGATCTCCGGTTTCATATCCTGCGCCAGGCCGGTAAATGAGAATGCAAACAGGCCGAAAATTAAATAATATTTCATAATCTTAATTTTGGTTAGAATTAATTTTAAATCTGGTTGGATCATAAATATACTGAAAATAGCTGTAATTAAGTGTTTTCCAACTTCCAACGCAAAACCCCAAACTTCAAACTCCAAACTCCAAAACTTAAATCCCAAAACCTAAATCCCAAATCCCAAACTCCTAACTCCTAACTCCTAACTCTTACCTTTTTAAATGCCTATCCAGTTATCTCAAGGGTACTGTAGCCCTGCCCGTGGCGCTTTAGCTGTATTTGAGTGGCAATCCTTTCTTTTAAAGAATCTACGTGGCTTATAATTCCAATGGTCTTGGAGGATTCTGCCTGCAACTTTTCAAGGGTATCCAGGGTTTGATCCAAGGTTTCAGGATCCAGGGTTCCAAATCCTTCATCTATAAACAGGCTGTTAATTTCTACATTGCGCGATGCGAGATCAGACAGGGCGAGGGCCATGGAAAGGCTAAGTATAAATGTCTCTCCTCCCGAAAGGGTTTTTACAGATCTTCGCTGGCCGCCCATATGCTCATCAATTGCTACTAGTCCGTCATCTTCACCGGTGGCGGACTTGTCTATAGTATAGCGGTCACTTAAGTCATTGAGCCGTGAATTGGCCAGAACCAACAACTGACTTAAAGTAAGGTCCTGGGCAAAGTCGTTGAATTTTTTTCCTGTGGCATCTCCTATTAGTTCGTTAAGCATCTTCCACCGCTTGTTTTCCTTTTCCTTATCTTTTATCTCCTCCTGGATTTGCTGCAATCTTTTCAGGTCTTCTTTATAATTCTTTATAGTCCTTCGCAATTCTTCGCATTCGTCCTGAACCAATTTTAAATGCTGTTTCTTTTCAAAATGCAGGTTTGAAAGCACCTCTGCCGAATGTACCACATCATCCTTCTTATATTTTTCCACCTGTGAGTTAAGAAGGCTTAAGGTATTACGGTTCTTCTCGATCTCTTTTTCCAGTTTAGCGCGGGAAGCGTGCAGCTTGTAATATTCATTATCCGGGAGAAGCGCTTCACCTGCCTCCGGAATGCTGCTGAAACCCTTTTCTATGATCAGGGTTTTAAGATTTGTTTCCTGGAGATCGAGTTTCTCCCGGCTTTGAACAACTTTACTTGAAAGCTCCTTTAATTGCCCGGCAATTGCTTTGTCTGCCTCTCTTAAAGAGGTCCATTTCCTGTGAAACTCCCTGGTTTCGCCGTGAATGTCCTTCCCCTTATAGACTTCTTCGAGATTGGCCCTTAATTCCCGGCCCTGAGCACTTATCTTTAAGAGCTCATGAAGTATAGGGAGTGCTGTTTCCACACATTCCATCCTTTTTTCAACCTTTTCATATTCCTCAAGCTGGTCTATTTGATTTTGGGATTGATTGCAATGGTCTTTCCAATTCGTCCGTTCTTCAAATCCCAGGGCATGGTACTTCTCCCGGAATTCGGCAGAATTATTTTGAATTTCATTTTCCAGCTTTTCCTTTTGAGCAATAATTTGCTTCAGGTTATTTTGATGGTGTTTTAATGTGGTGGTATTGCTGTTAAGCTTTTGCAACCAGATGGAAAGTTCTTTTTCTGTTAACTGTAGTTTCCTTGAAAGGTCATCATCCTTGGCGGGAAAATCTTCAGCGTAAGGGTGGTGCAGCGCACCGCAAAGGGGACAAGGCTTCCCATCTTCAAGTTGGGTGCGGTGTTCTTCCAGGCTCGCCTGTAATTCCCTGTTTCTTTGTTCCAGCCTTATATTTTTCAGTTTTTCCTCGTAGATCTTGACGTTATCCTCATAATGCCTTATTTCTCCAGGAAGCTCCTTCATTGCGGTTTGCAATGAGGCTTCATCCTTTTTTAATTTATTCAGGTCATTATTTAAACGCTCCATATTATCTGAAAGTTTCCAGGCATCCCGGGCTTCAACCAGATATCTTTTTAAACGGAATTTTTCACCTTCAATACTTTCTAGATCCACGCCGGTAAGGTTGGCCTTTAAAGTCTTTAACTTCTTAGATGCCGTGGTTTTTAAATCTTCCAGCTGCTGTGCGGTAGCCAGGGGGTCCTTTTCATTTAAAGGGCAGTTTAAATCCCGCGTTTCTAATCTAAATGTGTTTTTTAAAGATTCATATTCAACAAGCTTGTCGTCTACTTTTTTCTGCAGGCCATGCACTTTAGCCGAAAAAATTTCCAGTTCGGTTTCTATGGTTTCCTGTGCCACCTGCATTCTGGTAAAGCCACTTACTTCACTAAGGCATTCCTGTATTCTTTCCGCATTTTCCCTTATCTGCTTGTTTTTTACATCAATGTCCTTATCCAGATCTGCACAGGAAAGGCTAAGTCGTTTCCAATCTCTAAGATCTTCTGCCACGTCCCGCACTTTTTCATGTTGTTCCAGCACGGGGCCATACCCTGCCATAAAATCCTTTAGGTCCACCTCTGCTGATTCCTTTTCGGCAGCGATCCTGTCAATTTCTTTTAATTGCTGCTCCAGGGTTTTTTTAAGTTCAAGATTTTTATTTAAAGATTGAATCTCCTTTTCCAGAGGTTCGCAGGTTTTTTCTTTTTCTGAAAGTTTGGTGGTGATATCCAAAAGTTGGGTTTCTTCCAATAGTCCTTGCTTTATCAAAGCAATAGCATCCTGCTGTTTTTGTATTACCAGGTTTACGTCCTGGAATTTTTCCCTGGCCAGCTTCCCCAATTGTCTATAGATCCCTGTACCGGTGATCTTCTCCAACAATTCACCGCGTTCATCTTTTTTTGCCTTGAGAAACTGTGAGAATTCCCCTTGCGCCAAAAGCACAGATTTTATGAATTGGTTGTAATTAAGGCCAATTAACTGCTCATTCTTCCCGGGAACATCAGATTTTTTAAGGGGTAATAATTCTCCCGTAGGTTGTCTCGAGATTTGCATTTCATAATCCCTCAGGCTTCCCGTTCTCGCGGTAGAAATGTTCCATTCTGAAGTATAAATTCCGCTTTTGCACTCGTAGGTTACCCTAGCAAAGGCTTCCTGCTGGTTCCTGGTGAGGATGGCTCCTTTTTCCAGAATATCTTTTTTACTGATCTTCCCTAAACGGGGCACATGGTTAAAAAGTGCAAGCGAGATCACATCCAGGATCGTGCTTTTACCACTGCCCGTTGGACCGGTGATGGCAAAAAGGGAGCTCGTGTTAAAAGGTGCAATGGTAAAATCGATTGAATGGGTATCCTTCAGGGAATTTATATTCCTGAACTCAATTTTTAAGATCTTCATAAGCTTTCCTCATTATCATTGTACTGCACCTGTTCCAGAAGTTCATTAAAAGCGCCAATAAGTTCTGTATGCGTGTCCTTATCATAGTCCTGTTTTTTGATCAATTCCAAAAAAACCTCGGCAGGGGAAAGATCTTCCAGCTTAACAGTATGCTGGTAAAGCTCTGAAGCTCCCTGCAGCTTTTGAACAAAATTGGTGCGGTGTTTTACAATTTCAAATCCCGGCGTATTGAAAGCAGAGACCAGTTCATCAAATCTAAAGATCTTATCTGCATCATACGTATCCTCTTCCAAAATTACCTCCAGCAGGGAATCCAGTTCCCCGTGGTTCTCAAGTCCACTTAATTTTAGCTGAAGTTCCTCAAGGTTGCCCGAAAGTTTTAATAACCGGCGGGAAGAGGGAATTGGAATACTTTCAGGTATAAATCCTGCTTCAGAATTTATTAATAAAACCCGTTTTTCATCCTTTCTTTCACTAAAGGATAAGGGGATGGGAGATCCACTGTAAAATGCAGGTACGGCAGCATTCACGCGTTGTGGTTTATGGATATGCCCCAGGGCTATATAATTAAAATAATCTCCAAATTGGAGTGCATTAAAAGCCGCCTGATTTCCAATTTGAATATCACGTTCGCTCTCCGAAGTTTCAGCTCCGGCGGCAAAAAGATGTCCCATGGCAATTGCCGGAATTTCCGGAAATTTTTCTTTGCACAAGAGCGCCGAATTGGCAAAGATATTTTGAATTCCCTTCCTTATCGCCTCCAGCCGGTCCTCATAAGTAATTGCATCACCTGCTGTTCTTAGGTCTGCATCCCGGAGGAAGGGCAAGGCTGCAATTACTATTTCAACGTTCCCGTTTTTTCCTTTTAAAGGTATTATCACTTCTTCCAGGTCTGGTGGCAAACCACCAATTACGTGCATTTCGAGTTCCCTTAATATTTCTTTTGGGGCATCCAGCATTGCCGGAGAATCATGATTACCCCCGGTGAGAATAAGTTTACAATTGAGTTTTTTAAGCTGCATTAAAGCACGGTAGTATTGCTTTCGCGCATCTGAAGAAGGATTGGCGAGATCAAAGATATCTCCGGAGACCAAAAGAACCTCCACACCGTGCTCTTCAATTGTGGTACAAAGCCAGTTTATAAACAAATCAAAATCCGGGGAAAGATCATGTTTATGCAATTTTTTACCTATGTGCCAGTCGGCAGTATGAAGGATCTTCATTTAAAATTGTGATATTTAAAAGTTGCAACAAAAATAAATTCCTGAGAAGACAAAGCCTGTCGTTTTAAGAAATGAAAATTTTAAAAATTTCTTTAGGATAAACAGGGCACTTTAATCTCGCAGCAACCTTCTTTTTTGCTCCTCAAATTCTTCCCGCGTAAGCACTCCCTGTTCCATAAGGGTACTGAGTTTAGATAACTCATCGGCCACGCTTATATTTTTGTTGTTCCCACGCATTGCATTGGCCAAAGAATTTGCCATAGCTTCACCGCTGTTCTTTTGATTTTGAAGGGCAATGTATTTAGCGCAAAGTTCTTTTATTTCTTTAGCTTCTTTTTTCCAGAAACCACGTACTAATATTGGATCTGTGCCTGTACTTTTAATAGTAATGGTTGTGCCAAACATGTGACTGTCTACTGTTACGCCGGTAATATTTTTAAAATGCAGGGTTTCTGTATCTTCTGAGATTAGGTGCCAGTTTCTCCTTTTGAATTCAATATGTTCCTCATCAATCACCAGCACATTTGGTGTGAATGGATTAAGATCTTTGTTTAGAGTCCTTAAAAAATAACTGGATTTGAATATTACGGGTTCGGCCATTTTTTTGTTTTTAGATAGAACCTACAAGGTAAAATTTAATATTCACCCGGCAAATCTGGTAGGTCAATTTAAGCTGAAGAATGCTGTATTATTTCATGAAACTTTCAATAATCAAATTTCGAAAACTTTTTAAAATGTAGTAACTTGTAGGGGTGGATTTTAGAACAAA
The DNA here is from genome assembly GCA_963973375.1 of uncultured Antarcticibacterium sp. GTDB lineage: Bacteria > Bacteroidota > Bacteroidia > Flavobacteriales > Flavobacteriaceae > Gillisia. The sequence goes on along the minus strand of CAXAZV010000001.1, from coordinate 34,506 downwards.
TTACATTCCTCAATTAATAAACTTTTATAATGAATATTGAATCTCGCGCCGGATTTTACCCGCCCCTGGAGGAGAAATTGAATGTGATTTCTCACGGTTTTGGTTTTGCATTAAGTATCCTGGGATTATTATTGCTCGTTTTTAGAGCGAACGAATACGGCGAAATAAGACACCTGGTTAGTTTCAGTATTTTTGGGGCCAGCCTTATTCTGCTGTACGCGGCTTCAACTTTTTATCACAGTGCAAAATCTCCAAGACTAAGGTACCGCTTGAACATTCTGGATCATGCCTCCATTTATGTTCTTATCGCCGGTACTTATACACCTTATGCCCTTGTTACTTTAAACGGGGTGGTAGGTTGGAGTATATTTGGAGTGGTGTGGACCCTTGCTGTGATAGGTGTGACCCTAAAATTATTTTACACAGGCCGTTACCAATTGTTTTCTACAGCTATGTATGTTCTCATGGGTTGGATCATTGTATTTGCTATTAAACCTCTTTATGACAATCTGGATCCTTTGGGACTAACCTGGCTGTTTATTGGCGGTATTTCCTATACCCTGGGAGCTGTATTTTTCATCTTTGACAAAATAAAATATAACCACGCTATCTTTCATCTCTTTGTTTTATTAGGTAGCTTTTCCCATTTTATTTCCATCTATTATTATGTGCTCCCGGGCAAATTATGAACCCTTCTCATTATAAATTTAAAATGCTAATTTTACCCGTACTAATATGACAATAATGGTAAAAGACCTGGAAGAAGCTTATCATCTTACATTTGAAAAGGAACTCCTAAAAGAAATTGCAGAGGCAGGAAAATTAAAAACCTTTAAAGAAGGGGAGAAGATCATTGAAATAGGTGATTATGTAACGGCCATGCCATTGCTTCTAAACGGGGCTATTAAGATCCTGAGGGAAGACAAGGAAGGAGATGAATTATTGTTATATTTTCTTGAGAGCGGGGATACCTGCGCCATGACCCTTTCCTGTTGTCTTGGGCAAACCAAAAGTGAGATAAGAGCTGTAGCTGAAACAGATACTACCCTTATAATGGTTCCTATTAATAAAATGGAAGAGTGGACATCCAAATATAAATCCTGGCGCAATTTTGTTTTTGAGAGTTACCACACCCGCCTTACAGAAATGCTGGATACCATAGATACCATCGCCTTTTTAAATATGGACCAACGCCTTATGCGGTATTTGAGGGATAAGGCAAAGATCAATCAAAACGAGGAAGTACAGGTTACCCACCAGGAAATTGCATATGACCTTCACACTTCCAGGGTAGTGATTTCAAGGCTGTTGAAAAAACTCGAGTTGGATGGTAGTATAGAACTGCGGCGCAATAACATAAAGGTAAATGATCTTTAAAAATTCCCGGTAACCTAAACCCGGATAGAAAGTATGGAAATAGCAGAGATCGCGGGTTATTTTGGTGCTTTACTTATGGGTGTAGTGCTTGGGCTTATAGGTAGCGGGGGGTCAATTTTAACGGTTCCAATCCTGGTATATTTATTTGCCATTAATCCCATTACGGCAACTGCCTATTCCTTATTCGCTGTAGGTACCACTTCTTTGGTTGGGGCCATCAAAAATATCAGGAAAAAGCTTGTTGATATTCGTACTGCGGTTGTCTTTTCCATCCCTGCATTCATTGCTGTATATATTACCCGAAAGTTTATTGTACCTGCTCTTCCGAAACATTTATTTAATGTGGGGAATCTTGAAATTACCCGGGATATTGGGATCATGTTGTTTTTTGCTGTGATCATGATCCTGGCTTCCATCTCAATGATCATTGAAAAAAAGGAAAAGATTGTAGCTGAAACCATCGTTAAATATAATTATCCCCTTATTGTTATAGAAGGTGCCGTGGTAGGTGTGCTTACGGGGCTCGTGGGCGCCGGAGGTGGTTTTTTGATCATTCCGGCACTGGTTCTTCTTGCCAAACTCCCCATGAAAAAGGCAGTGGCAACCTCCTTGCTCATAATAGCAGTAAAATCCTTAATAGGCTTTATTGGAGACATTGAAAACCTGGAAATAGAATGGGGCTTTCTGCTTATTTTTACAGGAATCTCTGTGGCCGGTATTTTTCTGGGAATTTATTTGAACCGATTTATTCCTGGAAAAAAACTCAAAAAAGCCTTTGGCTGGTTTGTCCTGGCCATGGGTATTTACATAGTGTGGATGGAATTGAAATCTTAGCTTAAATTGGAACCTATGAAAAATTCAGCTGCAGATTTTGTGTTTGTAGGCTTACAAATTTTATTGTTTGGAGCGTATATCCCCAATTTTTCGTTGTTTGAGCTTTCTATGGTTGAAGCTGTCAAGATTGTAAATCTCATTCTTGCCTTTGTCGGTGTAATGATCATAGTTATTTCCCTATTACAGCTTAACAAAAATCTTACAATTTTCCCTACCCCCAAAAAGGAAGGAGAATTGGTCACATCAGGATTGTTCAGTTATATGAGGCATCCCATTTATTCCGGAATATTAATCGCCACTTTTTTTTTCGCCCTCTATTCTCAATCTGGTTACAGGCTTATAATCTTTGTACTTCTGGCCATTCTGTTTTATTTTAAGACTCAATATGAAGAAAGGGCTTTGTTAAAGAAATTCCCAAAGTATGAAAGTTACAGGGCGAGTACGGGAAGGTTTTTTCCTAAGTTTTAAATTTAAATAGAGAAGATGTTTTTAAAAAGATTAGGGAAAGGGCCGGGGAAAAACAGGAAAGAAATAATGCAAGGTGCTGTGAATTATAGGAACGGCAAATTCCATAATGTTGAACCTACGGCGGTAAACCCAAACAATGTTTCCATATTTAAAATTTTAAAGGCTGTTATAAATAAACCGGCTTCGGTGGTGCCACCTGTTCAATTACCCGTAATTAAAACAAACCTGCATAAGCTGAAAAGTGACGTGCCCGTGGTAGTATGGTTTGGACATTCCTCCTATTTTCTAAAATATCTTGGGTTTACTATTCTGGTGGATCCTGTTTTCAGTGGAAATGCTTCTCCTTTTAAATTCTTCGGAAGTTCATTTACAGGGACCGATATCTTTACTGCGGCCGATTTTCCTGAAATAGATCTACTTATAATAACTCATGATCATTATGATCACCTGGATTATCCTTTCATAAAACAAATAGCAGGTAAGGTTAAAAAGGTAGTAACCGCACTGGGAGTAGGCTCCCATCTCGAGCTCTGGGGTATTAATGAAAATATCATCCACGAGATCGCCTGGGGAGAAAAAATGCCTGTAAATAATGATCTGGATATAACCGCCCTTCCGGCCCGGCATTTTTCCGGTCGCTCCTTTTCAAGATTCAATACCTTATGGGCATCCTTTGCCCTTCAATGGGGAACATATAAGATATACATAGGTAGCGACTCTGGTTATAGCAAAGAATTTGCGAGGATAGGGAAAGAATTTGGAAAATTTGATCTTGCATTTCTTGAGTGCGGGCAATATAATTCCTATTGGCCTCAAATACATATGTTTCCTGAGGAAACTGTACAAGCCGCCCGCGATCTTAAAGCAGAGATTCTTTTTCCCGTGCATTGGGGAAAATTTGTGTTATCTACCCATCCATGGAATCAATCGGCAATAAGAGTTACGGAAGAAGCTGAGAAAAGAGATCAGAAATATATAATCCCTAAAATTGGAGAAGCCTGGTACCTGGGCAAAGCTTATGAACAGGAACAATGGTGGAATATTTAAAATTTTAAAATGGAGGAAAAAAAGTCACATTGGGAAAATATTTACCAAACCAGGAAATTAACCGAAGTGAGCTGGTACCAACCTAAGCCCGAGGTGTCTCTGGATTATATAGCCGAATTGAACCTGAATAAAAATGCCAGGATCATTGATGTGGGTGGGGGAGATAGTTTTCTCGTTGATTTTCTGCTGGCTGAAGGCTATACAAATATTACGGTCCTTGACATTTCTGAAAAAAGCCTGGAACGCGCCAGGGAACGGCTGGGAGATCAGGCTAAAAAAGTTACCTGGATAGCAGCAGATGTTTCTACTTTCAGTTTAACCCATACATTCGACCTTTGGCATGACCGGGCGGCTTACCATTTTTTAACCGGGGAGGACCAAATAAAAAATTACCTGTACACCCTTGAAAATTGTGTTGCTTTAAAAGGCACTGTGATCCTGGGAACTTTTTCCAAAAAGGGTCCCGATAAATGCAGCGGGCTTCCTATAAGGCAATATGCTGTGGAGGATATGGAGAATTTATTAACCACGCGTTTTAAGAGGATAATCTGTGAAAATATTGATCATATCACCCCTTCAGGCGCAGTTCAAAATTTTACTTTTTGCCGGTTTCAGAAAATAGAATAAAAAAATCCCTGGAAAGATTTGTTTTCAACCTTCCCAAGAAATGCCGGCATTGTAACCGGTGTTACAATTGCAACCTTTTTTTTAATGTATTTTTGCAATTCAAAATTCCACAGGATTGAAATATATCAAGATCATAGAAGATTCCTTTTCAGGATACTTTAATTATCTGGTTCAGGAAATAACCAATCCTTCCTGGACAAATTATTTTTATTGGCTTATTGGCCTTTCTCTGCTGGTGTGGTTAATTGAAATAATTATTCCCTGGCGAAAGGATCAAAAGGTCTTTCGCAGGGATTTCTGGCTGGATTCCTTTTATATTCTATTCAATTTTTTCATTTTTTCTCTCATAGGTTTCAATGCTCTGTCCAATGTAGGAGTAGAGCTTTTCAATGATTTCCTGGGATTATTCGGCATCACAAACCTTGTAGCGCTGGAAGTGCAAAATTTCCCGGTATGGGTACAACTTTTAATAATGCTTGTAATTGCCGATTTCATTCAGTGGAATATCCACCGGCAACTTCATAGCCGCGCCTGGTTATGGGAATTTCATAAGGTACATCACAGTGTGAAGGAAATGGGATTTGCGGCACAGTTCAGGTTTCATTTTATGGAAACCATTATTTATAAAACCGTGCAATATATTCCTTTGGCAATGATAGGTTTCGGGATCCAGGAATTCTTTCTGGTGCATATGTTTGCTGTGTTTGTAGGTCATCTTAACCACGCTAATATTGGCTGGAATTACGGGATTTTCGGCTATATTTTCAACAATCCCAAGATGCATATATGGCATCATTCAAAAGCGCTGCCACCCCAACATCCTACCGGAATGAATTTTGGCTTAACCCTTAGCGTCTGGGATTATCTTTTTGGTACCGCCTATGTGCCTAAAAATGGTAAGGACATTGAATTGGGCTTCGAAGGAGATGAAGATTTTCCAAAAGATTTTGGGAACCAGATGTTAATTCCATTTAAAAAAGATGTGCGAAAGTCCTGAAAAAATTATTTTTAGGAAAATTCCAGATCATGACTATCAAACAATTTAAGGATAAACCTCTATCTCATTATTCCTATGCGGTTGTAAGCGATGGAAAAATGGCTATCATTGATCCATCTAGAGATCCTTTGCCATATTACAAATATGCTGAAGAACAACATGCAGAGATCATTGCGGTTCTTGAAACCCATCCTCATGCCGATTTTGTAAGCGGCCACCTTCAAATTCATAAACAAACCGATGCTACTATCTATGTAAGCAAATTGGTAGATGCCAAATATCCTCATAAAAGTTTTGGTGAGGGAAAAAGCATAAAGGTTGGAAAGACTACTTTTAAGGCATTGCACACTCCCGGCCATTCCCCGGACAGTCTCACATTTGTTGCCACAGAAAATTCCAAAACCGCTTTATTCACAGGAGATACCTTATTTATTGGAGATGTTGGCCGTCCGGACCTGAGGGAGAAATCCGGGAAGAAAAAATCTAAACGAATAGAACTGGCAAAAGCAATGTACAATACCATGCAAACAAAATTTAATGATCTCCCGGATCATGCTTTTGTGTATCCTACCCACGGGGCGGGATCTTTATGTGGAAAGAACATGAGCGATGCAGCTTCCAGTACCCTGGGTGAAGAACGAAGGGATAACTGGGCCTTTAAGAAACAAACCGAAGAAGAATTTGTGGAAGAGATCCTTAAGGATCAACCTATGATACCTGCTTATTTTGGTTTTAATGTTGATCTAAATAAGAAAGGGGCAGGAAATGTTCAAAAAATGAAACATGCAGTTGGTTTAAAGTTGAATGTTTCTAAAGTGGAGAAAGATATAACTGTGGTAGATACACGGGATGAGGCAGATTATAAAAAAGGACATATTCCCGGCAGTATAAATATCATGGCCAGGGGAGAAGTCGATAAGTTTGAGACCTGGCTGGGAGCCATTATAAAACCCAAAGAATCTTTTTACCTGGTATTGGAAGGTGTGGATAAGTTGGAAAATATCCTGGAACGAACCGCCAAAATAGGGTATGAAAAACAACTCAAAGGTTTAATTACTTTATCTGGTAAAGTAAAAGCAAAATCTGAAGATCTTGAACTCAGCGATTTTAAAGAAAATAAAAGCAAGTATACTATTGTAGATATCCGGAATAAAAGCGAGGTAGAGGAGGGCAAATTATTTAAAGATGCCATCACAGTTCCCCTAAATGAATTGCGGGAAAAGGCAGATGAGATCCCCCGGAATAAACCAATAGTGGTGCATTGTGCCGGCGGATACCGGTCAGCCGCCGGAAGCAGCATTCTTGAAAATAAATTTAAAAAGGTAAAAGTGTTTGATCTGGGAGAAGATATCAAGCAATTCGATTAATTTTTAAAGTTGTACACTATTAAGCCTCAATGAAATATTTTCGTTGAGGTTTTTTTTATCTTAATTGTTTGTTGAAGTCTCAGTTCAAGCGCATAGCTTTTTCTATATTTACAACACAACTTAAAGAAATCTCTTTCAAACCAATAATAATGGAAAAAAGATACAAGGTCAAGGTGAATGATTCTTTGGAATTTGAATTCACGCAAAAGCAAATTGATGCTTTGGATTCTAATGAAATTTCCCCTTCCCAATATCATATCTTAAACGGCCCCCGTTCCTTTAAAGGGGAGATAGTACAATCCAATTTTTTAAAAAAGCAGTACAGGGCCAGGATCAATAACAATATTTACGAGGTGAAAATTTCCAATGATCTGGACCTTTTGATCGAGGAAATGGGATTGTCTCTTGGAACCGCCGCAATGGTTAATGATATTAAAGCCCCTATGCCGGGGTTGATCCTGGATGTGAGTATTAAGCAGGGGGATAAAGTTAAAGAGGGAGATTACTTACTGGTTCTGGAAGCAATGAAAATGGAAAACACCCTTACGGCCCCACGAGACGGAGTTGTAAAATCTATTAGCGTAAAAAAAGGGGAAACGGTTGATAAGAACCAATTGCTCATTGAGATGGAATAAGCCCCGGTTCCTAAGAATACAACACCCGGATTAATTTTAAATGTCTGCAATTAAAATATAAAATGAAAAAAATACTAGTTGCCAACCGCGGGGAAATTGCCCTTCGAGTGATGAGAACTGCTCAAAGAATGGGGATCAAAACCGTTGCGGTATTTTCTACTGCCGACCGTAATGCACCTCACGTTAAATTTGCCGATGAAGCTGTATGCATAGGCCCTCCACCATCCAACGAGTCCTATTTATTAGGCAATAAGATCATAGAAGTGGCCAAAGAGTTAAATGTAGATGGAATACATCCCGGATACGGATTTTTAAGCGAGAATGCCGATTTTGCCGAGGCTGTTGAAAAGAACGGTATTACCTGGATTGGCCCGGGCTCAAAAGCCATAAGGATAATGGGAAGCAAACTTGCGGCCAAAGATGCCGTAAAGGATTATGGGATCCCTATGGTTCCAGGAATAGATGAAGCGATCACCAATGTAGATAAGGCGCGTAAAATTGCAAAGGAAATTGGTTTTCCCATTTTAATAAAAGCCTCTGCCGGTGGAGGGGGTAAAGGAATGCGCATTGTAGAACAGGAAAAAGACCTGGAAAGCCAGATGAAAAGGGCTATAAGTGAGGCAGAATCTGCTTTTGGAGATGGGTCTGTATTTATTGAAAAATACGTTTCATCACCAAGGCACATCGAGATCCAGGTGCTGGCAGATACCCATGGAAATACACTCTACCTTTTTGAACGGGAATGCAGCATTCAACGCCGCCACCAAAAAGTAGTAGAGGAAGCTCCATCAACAGTGCTAACTCCCGAAATAAGAAAAGCTATGGGAGAAGCTGCCGTAAAGGTTGCCGAAGCCTGTGATTATGTAGGTGCCGGAACAGTTGAGTTCCTGCTTGATGAAAATAAAAATTTCTATTTTTTGGAGATGAATACCCGGCTGCAGGTGGAACATCCCGTGACCGAGCTTATAACAGGGATAGATCTTGTAGAACAACAAATTAAAGTAGCCAGGGGAGAAGTTTTACAGTTCTCTCAGAATGATCTAAAAATTAACGGTCACGCGGTAGAACTACGTATTTATGCTGAAGACCCGCTGGATAATTTTATGCCAAGTGTGGGTACACTGGAGCGTTACAGAACTCCGCAGGGAGAAGGCATACGCCTGGACGATGGTTTTGAAGAGGGAATGGAAGTACCAATTTATTATGACCCTATGCTTGCCAAACTTATCACGTACGGAAAGAACAGGGAAGAGGCTATACAATTAATGATAAAAGCCATTGGGGCTTATGAGATAAAAGGAGTAATGACAACTCTTCCCTTCGGAAAATTTGTATTTGAACATGAAGCCTTCCGAAGTGGAAATTTTGATACTCATTTTGTAAAGAATTATTATTCCGCAGAAAAACTTAAAAGCGAAATTGAGGAGGAAGCCAGACTCGCTGCCCTCCTTGCTTTAAAACAATATATTAAAGATCAACAATTGCTTAGATTACCCAATTAAGAAACTATGAGCCAGAATATAGCCAAACTAGAGGAGAAGATCGCCAAGGCCCATTTGGGAGGAGGTGAGGCCCGAATCGCAAAACAACACGAAAAAAAGAAACTTACTGCCCGGGAAAGGGTAAATTACTTTCTGGATGAAGGCTCTTTTGAGGAGATTGGGATCCTTGTTACACACCGTACTACAGATTTTGGGATGGAAAAACAAAAATTCTACGGCGACGGGGTGGTTACAGGGTATGGGACAGTAAATGGAAGGCTGGTATATGTATTTGCCCAGGATTTTACTGTGTTTGGAGGTGCCCTGTCTGAAACTCACGCAGAAAAGATTTGCAAGGTAATGGACCACGCCATGAAAGTTGGGGCCCCGGTAATTGGATTAAACGATTCGGGAGGAGCCAGAATTCAGGAAGGGGTACGCTCTCTGGGTGGTTACGCAGATATTTTTTACCGCAATGTGCAGGCATCTGGTGTGATCCCTCAAATTTCTGCAATAATGGGGCCTTGCGCGGGCGGAGCAGTGTATTCCCCGGCAATGACAGATTTTACCATTATGGTGCAGGATACCAGCTATATGTTTGTAACCGGCCCTAATGTGGTAAAAACTGTGACCAATGAGAACGTAACTTCAGAAGAATTGGGCGGTGCCAGTACCCACTCCACCAAATCTGGAGTAACCCATCTTACCGCTGTAAGTGATATCGCGTGCCTGGAGGACATTAAAAAATTATTGAGCTACCTGCCCCAGAATAATAAAGAAACACCCTTGAAATTGCCCTATACATTGGGAGAGGAAATAAGGGAATCATTGGAAAGTATCGTGCCGGACAGCTCCAATAAGCCTTATGATATGCACGAGGTGATTAAGGGAATAATTGATGAAGACTCCTTTTTTGAGATCCATAAGGACTATGCAGATAATATTATTGTTGGCTTTGCACGCCTGGGTGGCAGAAGCATAGGAATTGTTGCAAACCAACCTATGAGCCTTGCTGGAGTATTGGACGTTGAGTCTTCCAAAAAAGCAGCACGCTTTACCCGTTTTTGTGATTGCTTTAATATTCCACTATTGGTTTTGGTGGATGTGCCCGGCTTTTTACCGGGAACAGATCAGGAATGGAACGGGATCATACTTAACGGGGCTAAATTGTTGTATGCTTTAAGCGAAGCTACCGTGCCAAGGGTTACGGTAATTACCAGAAAAGCTTATGGAGGTGCTTATGATGTGATGAATTCCAAACATATTGGTGCCGACCTGAATTTCGCCTGGCCTACTGCTGAAATTGCCGTTATGGGAGCAAAGGGAGCAAGTGAGATCATTTTCAGAAAAGAGATCATGGAAGCCGCAGACCCTGAATTAAAACTTTCAGAAAAAGAAGCAGAGTATGCCGAAAAATTTGCCACCCCCTTTGAAGCTGCACAACGTGGGTTTATTGATGAAGTGATCAAGCCTAAGGATACAAGGCGAAAATTGCTAAAGGCCTTTAGCATGCTGGAGAATAAAAAAGTACAGCGGCCCGATAGAAAACATGGAAATATTCCGCTTTAAGGTCTAAATCCTGGTTTTAAAAATTAAAAGCAACAACGAAAATATAAATTATGGAAATGATCTATGAACCTTGGCCCTGGTATGTTTCGGGACCGCTGATCGCCCTTATAATGTTTCTTCTCATCTTCATTGGGAAGTCTTTTGGAATGTCTTCAAATCTAAGAACCATGTGCACCTTATGTGGTGCAGACAAGGCTGCCGATTTCTTTGATTTCAACTGGGTTGAACATCGCTGGAACCTTATTGTAGTAGTTGGTGCTGTAATTGGTGGGTTTCTTGGGGCACATTTTCTTAGCAATGATCCTGCGGTCGCAATTAATCCTGATACTGTTGCAATCTTAAATGAACTTGGATTTTCAAGCGCAGGAAAGGAATATATGCCAGATGAACTTTACAGCCTGGATGCGTTGACCGATATAAAAGCTCTGGCTATCCTGCTTATTGGAGGTTTATTAATTGGTTTCGGGGCTCGCTATGCGGGAGGTTGTACCTCTGGCCATGCTATCTCTGGCCTAAGTAATTTACAATTACCTTCTTTGATTGCTGTTGTAGGATTTTTTCTGGGAGGCTTATTTATGATTCACGTTTTATTCCCCTTAATATTTTAGATCATGAGAACATTTTTATATTTAATAATTGGAATATTTTTCGGGATAGTAATGTATAAATCTGAAGCCGCCTCATGGTTCCGGATCTATGAAATGTTTCAGTTTCAATCCTTTCACATGTATGGGATCATGGGCTCTGCAGTACTACTGGGTGCAACAGGCACCTGGTTGATAAAAAAGTTTAATATGAAATCTGTCTTTGGAGAACCTATAGAATTTAGGGCAAAGGAGAATGGTTTTACAAGATATATGGCAGGTGGGTTATTATTCGGTTTAGGTTGGGCACTGGCCGGCGCCTGTCCCGGTCCTATATATACCTTGATTGGTGCCGGGTACCTTCCAATTCTTATTGTTTTTATAGGGGCCTTGCTGGGAACATTTTTATATGGAGTATTTAGAAAGAAATTGCCACATTAAATACTACTTTTCCTCCTCATTTAGCCTGTAGGTTGGAAGTGATATATGGTATTTAACCACTACCAGCCTTATGGAGATTATTATAAGAGAGGTAATAATGTAAATTACATCTGTATTTACATTGAAGTTATTTAGGATAATAAATACCAGTCCCCCTGTAAGCGATGCAGTAGCATAGATCTCTTTTCTAAAGATCACAGGAATTTCAGCACACAAAATATCCCTAAGCACCCCGCCAAAAGTTCCGGTCATAGCGACCAGAGTTATGCATACTATTGGATCTAGATCATTCTGCAGTCCAATTTCAACCCCGGTAATGGTAAAAACCCCCAATCCAATAGTATCAAAAAGGAACAGGGAGGTTTTAAGGTAATTGATCTTATTCCTGAAAATTATGGAGAGGATAGTTACTCCCCCTATAAAATAAATATAGATGGTATTCAGCATCCAGGTGGGTGTAGCTCCTATGAGAATATCCCGCAAAGTCCCTCCCCCAATAGAAGTTACAAAGGCGATAATGAAAATTCCAAAAAGGTCAAGTTTGCGGTTCATAGCCGCCAATGCGCCAGATATGGCAAAAGCCACGGTTCCAAGCAAGTCTAGTACATTAAATAGTGAAAAATCCATACGGGAACCAAAGTTACCTTTAAAAAAGGAATTAATTAAATTCCTGTCCAATACCCTTAATTATAATTGCTTTATCCACTTGTAATTTTCCAGAAATACAAATCTTGCCATTATTTTCTAGAGCAATTTAACTAAAGTCCTTACTTTTACAATACTTAAAAATTTCTGAAATGACAGACAAGATAGAAAGAATAAAATGTCTTATTATAGGATCAGGGCCCGCGGGATATACCGCAGCTATTTATGCCGCGCGTGCAGATATGCACCCTGTTATGTATACAGGGATGGAGCCCGGAGGCCAGTTGACCACCACTACTGAAGTTGACAACTTTCCCGGATATCCTGAAGGAATAGATGGGCCTTCAATGATGGTAGACCTTCAAAAACAGGCCGAAAGATTTGGAACCCAGGTACGAATTGGAATGGTTACCGAAGTTGAACTAAGCAAGGAACAAGGCGGGATCCATAAAGCCTGTATAGATAACGCTCATTGGGTAGAAGCCGAAACGGTAATCATTTCAACCGGAGCTACTGCAAAATATTTAGGATTGCCAAGTGAACAACGCTTACGAGGTGGTGGAGTATCTGCCTGTGCGGTGTGTGATGGATTTTTCTATAAGAATCAGGAAGTCGCCATAGTTGGTGGGGGTGATACCGCTGCTGAAGAAGCCACCTATCTTGCCAATATATGTAAAAAAGTTACTATGCTGGTAAGAGGGGATGAAATGAGAGCTTCCAAAGCTATGCAACACAGGGTAACAAATACAAGCAATATAGATCTACGCTACAATACCGAAGTAGATGAGGTTTTGGGAGAGCAGGTAGTTGAAGGTTTGAGAATGATTGACCGAAAAACAGGAGAGAAAGAAACCATTGAGATCACCGGATTGTTTATTGCAATAGGGCATAAGCCGAATACCGAGATATTTAAAGGCTATTTGGATATGGATGATATGGGATATCTTATTACCAAAGGGAAATCTACCAAGACAAACCTTCCCGGTGTTTTTGCCTCTGGTGATGTACAGGATAAAGAATACCGCCAGGCCATAACAGCCGCCGGTACAGGTTGTATGGCTGCCCTGGATGCTGAAAGATATTTAAGTACCATAGAAAAGACCGAGGAGAAGGAAATTACCGCTCAATAAGTCTCGAGAATTATAATAAATAAAAAAGTCCCTGAAAAGGGACTTTTTTTGTGAATTCGATAATACTAATTATCGTCGTTATCAACTTTTACTTTTTTCTTGTATTCTCCGTCATCGTCTGTTTTGATCTTTACCTTTGAATCATCGGTTTTGATCTTAACTTTTGACCCATCTTCGCTTACTTTTATATCAGCCCCTGCTTCGGTATGCATGTCATCCATATCATCCATATCATCGGCTTCATTGGTTTCACGACACGCCACTACAGAAATACTTATTGCCATTAAAAGTAAACCAGTTTTAAAAAATTTTTTCATAATCATTAATTTTTAAGAGTTAGATGGGCTAATATATCATTATTTTAGGAAGCAGAGGAGGAATTTAAACATTCCCATGAAATAACATTATTTTTACAGTTGGTTTCAGGTGTAAAATAAACACTGGAGGAACATTTTTTTTCTGCCTTAAGTACTGTGAGCTCCATTGGAGGAGTTTGGTCCATTTCAAGGGAACCAAACGTTCCAATAATAGCGGCTATGATTGTTTTGATCAAGGCTGTCATGATTAGGATTTTTGAATTGCAACGCCATTTTTATTTATTCTTATTTTATCAGAATTCCTGTTATTGATTTGAATTCCGTTCTCATCTATCCTTACTTTTACTTCTCCGGTAATACTGTCAGCTTCCCATCCATTTTCCTCAATAGGATCTTCCATTTCTTCATCCCAGGAATCATTGTTCCAGTCATCTTCTTCAGTTTCACAATCCTCACAATTATAACCGTTTTCAATGATCTGAAGGTATTTACCTTCGGTGTTGTAATTAAGTATATTTCCATAGTAATCTGATGAACGGTGGAAATTTGAGATATTCTTGTCGGCATATAAGGTTGCACCTTCAGGAAGGTAGATCACTACCCGCACTTCCTGCTCCCTGTAATGATTCTGCAGGGGTGCGGTAATGAAGGAATCAAGATATAATTTCCCGTCGCTAAAATTGGTGTTATACGTAATGTTTTCAGCTCTGTCCCGGGCGTCACGGAAGTCACTTCCATCGGCCATTTTAATTATCTCCATTCTTGCCAAAGAATCTTTGGTAGATTTTATTACCAGCCGTACATCTGTAATATACATCACTTTGTTGTCACTCTCATCATATTTGATGGTTACCCCCCCTTTGTGTACGCCTGAGGTATACAAAGGGTTAGATTGCATCGCAAGAAATAAGGTGTCTGTACTGGTTACAGGCAAAGTTTCAGTTATTACTACTTCCCCCTCAAAAGCCCGTTGTGTTGCCTGCTGAATTCCAATAACAGCAAGTCCAATTACAGATAACAACCAAAGGCCGAGCAATACCAGTTTCGCCGGGGTTCCTATAGTTTTCAGGTTCTTTACCAGGATTTTTAATCCCAGGATGAACAGGAAAAAGAACGGAATTCCAATTGCAAAGAAGGCCAGAAGTGAAAGCAACCATAGAGGTGCTCCAATTGCCGTCATTTCAATATAATCTGTCCAGGGAGCGTCAATTAATCCAAAGGTCCCCATTGTAAACAGGCCTATGAACAAACCTATTAGGGTTGTACCTGCGATAAGAAGGATTAGAACACCTATAAGCTTTACAAAAATGTTGAGCAGAAATAAGATCCCGGAACCTACACCTTTTGCCGCGGAGCTTGCTCCAGACCGGGCCTGATTTCCGTATTTCTCATAATCCACATTTTTCATTCTACCAGATACATTCTCAAATTCTTCCCGAATTTTTCGCTCAATATTGGAAATATTCACTTCCTCACCCCGCATAGAAAGCTTATCTGCCGTAGTTTTGGCTTCCGGCACAAAGATCCATAGGGCGATATAAATAAGGATGAAAGCTCCACTGGATGCCAGGGTAAGAATGATCCACAGGATCCTTACCCAAATAGGGGCAATTCCAAGGTAATGACCTAGTCCTGAAGATACCCCACCCACATAGGAATGTTCGGTATCACGAAAAAGTTGTTTTCCGGTTGTTTTGGTTTTGCTATAGACAGGTTCGTCTTCAAAGATCTCCTCATCCAGCATATAATCTTCGGGTTGTCCAAGAACGGCTATCACCTCGTCTACTTCCTTGGATCCAATTACCTGGCGGTCCGTCTTTATCTTCTCATTGAAAAGCTCGGCAATTCGTGCTTCAATGTCGGCAATAATTTCATCCTGACCCTGGGTATTTGTTAAAGAGCGTTTTATTGCATCAAGATAGTGTTGCAATTTTATATAAGCGTTCTCATCAATATGAAAGAAAACGCCTGCAAGATTTATATTTACTGTCTTATTCATGATTCTTATTTTTTTGGATGGTTACTTTGGTTACAGCTGTTTGTAATTCTTCCCAGGTGTAAGTGAGTTCTTTTAAAAATTCTCTTCCGGTATCGGTTAAACCGTAATATTTTCTCGGCGGTCCGCCGGTGGATTCTTCCCATCTATAATGGAGTAATCCTGCGTTCTTTAATCTTGTGAGCAAAGGGTAAATTGTTCCTTCTACCACGAGTAATTTTGCATCTTTGAGCGTGTCAAGGATCTCTGCCACATATGCATCATTATCTCTTAGGACAGAGAGGATGCAATATTCCAGCACGCCTTTACGCATCTGTGCCTTGGTGTTTTCAATCTTCATAGCGTTTGTTTTTGGGTGTTGTTAAACTGATCATTTTTTGATTGATGAATGCCAACCGGAGTTGGAGTGATGAAATTGATTGTTAATGGATATTTATAAGTTTTCCCCTCACTGGCTTTAATCGCAGCGTTGATGACCGCTACAATCTCCAGGATAAAGAGTGCAAGGAGAAGAATTCCTGTAATTCCTACTATTGTAATAATGGGCAATGCATTTATGGGGCTAAGATTAAAATTTTCTTCAGTAAAAAAATGTGGATCGCTGCTGCGATATCAAATCCCATTAAAACTACCCCGGCTATTCCGGCACATACCAGGAATACGAAATAGAGAAAAATACTTATTTGAAAATTCAGCGCCTGTTTTCCATGTTCATCTACAAAGGGATCATTCTTTTTAGCAGTCCATAATATCAATGGTAGAATGAAATTGCCGAAGGGAATGAAATATTTTGAAAATGCCGAAACATGTATTAATGAAGCTACTGTTTTGTCCGGTTGTAAGCTATAAGTTTCCATAGTGATTGATGATTTATAATACAAATATATATCTTAAAGACAGTATTATGCAAAACAAAGTACTGTTATTTTTAAATGTTAAGAAAAATTTAACATTTCGGTATGTTGCATATTTTAAATACTTTTAGAAAAAATCAACTATCAAATGAAATTAACACCGGGAAAACTCAATAAATATTTAATGATAAAGTTGCCCAGCGCGTGGCTTACAGGTGTAAGAGTTATAAGTATAGACAATGAGAAATGCGTGGTAGGAGTGCGGCATAGATGGATCAATCAAAACCCTTTTAATTCCATGTATTTTGCGGTTCAGGCCATGGCCGCCGAATTAAGTACGGGTGCATTGGTAATGAATCATATTCAAAACAGTGGTCATAAAATTTCGATGCTGGTAGCTCAGAATAAATCCATTTTTAATAAAAAGGCCACTGGGAGGATCCAATTTATTTGCAATGAAGGACATTTGATCTCCGGTGCCATAGAACAAGCTTTGGGTACAGGTGAGGGGCAAACCTTCTGGATGAGGTCCCGGGGAATTGATGAGAATGGAGTGGAAGTTTCTACTTTTGAATTTGAATGGACCATAAAAGTTAAAAGCTAAATAGAAAAAAGACGGGAAATTTTCCCAAATAAATAGTAACCTTAATAGATAAGATCATGAATTCACATGAAATAGATTACCAGATCTTCGGGGAAGAAATGCAATATGTAGAACTGGAGCTCGACCCTAAAGAGGCAGTTATTGCTGAAGCAGGAAATTTTATGATGATGGAGAACGGGATTAAAATGAATACCATTTTTGGGGATGGGTCATCTCAAAATGAAGGATTTTTAGGGAAAGTCCTGGGAGCCGGCAAACGCCTGCTTACAGGGGAAAGTCTTTTTATGACCATCTTTTCAAACGAGGTACAAGGTAAAAAGAAAGTGAGTTTTGCATCTCCTTATCCGGGGAAGATCATTCCCATTGACCTTACTCAATACGGCGGAAAATTTATTTGCCAGAAGGATGCGTTCCTTTGTGCAGCAAAAGGTGTTTCTATTGGTATTGAATTCAACCGTAAACTTGGCCGCGGATTTTTTGGCGGGGAGGGATTTATAATGCAAAAGGTTGAAGGTGACGGGATGGCTTTTGTTCATGCGGGAGGTACGATGGCCAGAAAGGAATTACAACCCGGTGAAAAACTCAATGTTGATACCGGCTGTATTATAGGTTTTACAAAAGATATAAATTACGACATAGAATTTGTGGGCGGTATCAAAAATTCACTTTTTGGAGGAGAGGGATTGTTCTTTGCCACATTAACGGGACCGGGGATTGTTTATGTGCAATCTTTGCCTTTCAGCAGGTTGGCAAACCGGGTATGGCAAGCGGCACCTCAGGGTGGTGGAAAGGATAAAGGCGAAGGTAGCATTCTTGGCGGCCTGGGAGATGTTATAAGCGGAGATAGGAGGTTCTAAATGTTAAAGTGATTAGTGGCAATTGACATTCTTAATATATTTGCTTATATTTAGTCAGATTAATTTTACTGCCTATTCACAATTCTACATATTTCAACTTAGTAGCAACCCTTAAAATAATCTTCAAATTATGGCGAGAGCGATGTTTGAATACACCAAAACAATACTTGATAAAGTTAGTTTTGATGCAGTATTGTTCTGTAAAGAAGTAAAAAAAGCCCTTACCAGATTATTGCCTCACGAAATTGAGGAATTGAAGATCTGGATCGTCTCCCTTACAAAACAGAACCCCGAATTAAATCAATGTTTAATTTATCTAAACTAAAATAAAAAGCGGCCCCAGGGCCGCTTTTATTTTTTAGAGGATCTTCCCACCTTATTTTTTATTGGGTAATGGGCTAATAATCTTTACATTTTGAAAAGCAATCGCTCCTTTAACCACCCCGGCAATTGTTTTGCGCAGGGCTTCAATTATCTGGATCTTCAATTCGCTCTTATTGAAAATAAGGCTCACTTCCCGTGCAGGAACCGGGTCTTTAAACATCTTTAATTTTAATTTATCCCTTTCTTTCACATCCAGGGTATGCAGGTATGGCAATAAGGTCATACCCAGGCCTTCATTTGATAATTTAATGAGCGTTTCAAAACTACCGCTTTCCAGTTGGAAATTATCTCCCTCGAAATTTCTTGATGCTTTACATAGGTTAAGGATACCGTCCTTAAAACAGTGGCCATCTTCCAGCAGAAGCATATCATCAACGTTCAGGTCTTCTACTTCCAGTTTGTCATTCTTTGCAAGCCGATGCCCATCAGGGATATAAGCTACAAAGGGTTCATAATATAACACCTGCTCCTTAATACCGGGTAATTCAAGTGGGGTGGCAGCAATTGCTGCATCCAGGTGGCCCTCCTTTAATTTCTCAATTATGGCTTCGGTATTTAATTCCTCGATCTTTAATTTAACCTTGGGATATTTTTTAATGAAGTTGGTAAGAAACATTGGTAATAGGGTGGGCATAATGGTGGGAATAACTCCCAAACGAAATTCTCCTCCAATAAAACCTTTTTGTTGGTCTACAATATCCTGTATCCTATCACTTTCATTCACAATATTCCTGGCCTGGTTAACTATCTTCCTGCCGGTTTCGGTTAACTGAATTGGCTTTTTGCTGCGATCAAATATCTGGATATCCAACTCATCTTCCAGTTTCTGGATTTGCATACTCAACGTAGGCTGGGTAACAAAAACCTTTTGAGCCGCTTTTGTAAAATTTTGATGTTCGGCTACAGCCAATACATATTGTAATTGTGTAATAGTCATATAATAAATTAAGGGACGTCTACAAAGGTATTGTTTATTTCTATTATAAAACCAAATAAGCTATAATTTGCTTATAGTTAAATGCAGTTTAAAGTAAGCCGCGTGCTTTGATCTCGAGGTATTTATTTATAGTGTTAACTGTGAGGTTTGCGGGTTTGGAAAGAATGGTTTGTATCCCATTTTGCTGAAGTTTCTTTGCCATCAATCTTTTTTCATAGGAAATATCCTTTGCAATGGTTTGGTGTGCAATTTGTGGAATTGTTGTTGCCGGCTGCCGGATCACCTTTTCAAGTTCAGAATTTTCAAAGAATATTACTACCAAAACATGCTGCTTAGCAATTGCCTTTAAATAAGGTAAATTTCTATCCAGGGCATTCATATGCTCAAAATTGGTAAAAAGCAGCAAAAGGCTGCGGTGGTTGATGCGACGTTTTACCCATGTATAAAGCAATCCAAAATCTGAATCAAGAAAATCTGTTTTAATGTTATAAAGGCTTTCAAGAATGGTATTAAGGTGGGTCTTTTTGGAAATAGCCGGCAGGAGATTTCCCGTTTCATTTGAAAAGGATAGGAAACCTACCTTATCTTTTTTCTGTAAAGCTACATTGGCAAAAGCCAGAGTGGTGTTAATGGAATAATCCAGTAAGCTAAGGCCTTCAAAAGGCATCTTCATTACCCTGCCTTTATCAATTAATAAATATATGGGCTGTGCTTTTTCATCCTGGTACTGGTTTACCATTAAACCAGATTGTTTTGCGGTTGCCTTCCAGTTGATACTGCGCACATCATCTCCCGCCACATATTCCTTTATTTGTTCAAATTCCTGTGTGTGGCCTAACCTTCTTATCCTTTTTAGTCCCGGTTGTTTAAGTCGGTTATCAATTGCCATAAAATCATACTGTCGCATCTGGATAAATGACGGGTACACCTTGACACTTTGATCCTGGTCAAACACAAGCCTTTTTTTTACCAGGCGTAAAGGAGAACTTACAAAAATATTGAGTTTACCAAACCGGTATTCCCCTCGCTGTACAGGCCTCAGGCTATATTCAAATTGTTCTTTTTGACCAGGGAGAACAAGCATATTCTGTAAAAAATCCCTTTTCTGAAATTGCACAGGGAGTTCATCTATTATTTCTATTCCGGTTTTGAAATTAAAATCATTTCTAACATCAATAGTAATAGGATTTTGATCTGAATTTGAAAGTTTATCAGGTACATTTCTATTGGCTGTTATTCCCTTTTTACTAAAAAGGGTTACAAGATCTACTCCAATAAGAATAAGCAGAAAAATTGCCAGTAACCACGCGGGAATATATAGTACCGGAAGCCAATAGGAAAACAGAAAGATCATGGCAAGTGAAAAAATTGCCACAAAAACCCGTTGATGAAAATAGACCGATCTTATCCCTGTCATGAATTACCGCGGAATTTCAATTGTGTTGGAAATAACCTCAATTACATTCTCCCGGGTAAGGCCTTCCATTTCTTTTTCAGGCGCCAGGATCACGCGGTGCGCAAGCACCGGTACCAGCACCTTTTTAATATCTTCAGGAATAACAAAATCCCTGCCTTGGATAGCTGCCATTGCCTTGGAAGCATTCATCACCGCTATCGTAGCACGTGGGGAAGCTCCCAGGTATAAATGAGGATGATTCCGCGTCTTAATTACAAGTTGAGCAATATAGGTGAGAAGTTTTTCTTCAACCAGTACTTCTCTTATTTGATGCTGCAGGGATATTAGTTTTTCCGGACTAAGTACCGGGTGAATATTGTCCTCAGGTAGGCTGCTTTTTCTATCGTGGTGTGATTGCAGAATTCGCACTTCCTCTTCAGGAGTGGGATAATTTACCTTTATCTTGAATAAAAACCTGTCAAGCTGGGCTTCCGGTAATTCATAAGTGCCTTCCTGTTCAATAGGATTTTGGGTCGCAAGCACCATAAAAGGTGGTTTCATTGGGTATTTTATCCCGTCTATGGTGATTTGTCTTTCTTCCATCACCTCAAACAGGGCAGCCTGTGTTTTCGCAGGGGCCCGGTTGATCTCGTCAATAAGGATAATATTTGAAAAAATTGGGCCCGCCTTAAATTCAAAATCTGATATTTTCGAGTTAAAAACCGAAGTTCCCAGCACATCACCCGGCATAAGATCTGGGGTGAACTGGATTCGGCTAAAACCTGTGTCCAGCGTTTTTGCAAAAAGCTTGGCGGTGATTGTTTTGGCAACCCCCGGAACTCCCTCAATTAAAACATGGCCGTTTGCCAGCAACCCGGCGATTAAAAATTCAATAAAATTGTCCTGCCCTATAATAACCTTTCCTAATTGTTCTTTTAAACTTTCCACCGCCTGCTGTAGCTCTTCAAGCGGGATTCGGGTATTAAAATTAATTTCAGGGTTATGCGGAGTTTCGTTTTCCATTATGTTGTTTTGTTATAGGAGTTGATAGCGTTGCTGAGCGCCATTAAATCATTTTTTGAAATTACAGTTTTGTTTGAAATGTTTTGAAACATTTCAAAGAGTGTCTTTGTGTCTTCTATTGTATTATTGCTTTTGTTGGCCAATTCCTGGTAAAAATCCCCGTGAGAACGGGTAGTATCTATCCTGTAGGTTTTTCTAATGTGGTCATAAAAATGATCAATATTCTTAAGTGCAAGTTCTTTATAATGATCCTGCTCCAGGTAGAGATTGGCAATGGTTCTGGAATATTCATAGGTTTGATTTTTTAGCGGCTCAATTTCGGGAACTGCCCTTTGCTTCCTTTTCCCCTCAAATATTATAAACAGCATGACACCGAACAGGGCGAAATAGTAGGCCCATTTCAAGGTTTTGTTTCGCATTATAACAAACAGGGGGGAGGTATAAAAGGTTTTACCTGTTTTATAGTACCGGTCCCAATAAATGAGAGAATTTGGTTCCAGATAGGCAAGGACATCCCGGGAATATTTATAACCTGCTTTTGAAAGCATAAAATAATTGCTGAAAGCCTGCGGCATTGAATGCATGTATAGGGTTCCTTTTCCGTGAGTGGTCTTTAAGAAATTAGGTAAAGCGTTGGTGGGGTTTGTAAAATCTTTAATGTTGGCCACTCCCAGAATGGTATGGGACAAGGTATCAATCCTGCTGAAATAAATGAGTGGTATTTCCTGCTCATATAAATAATTTTCGGTCTGCCTTAATTCAGGATGTACCAGGTTGAAGCGGGGGCGGGAGCTGAGATCTCTCCCCGGAATGCGGGTGGCAGTTTTTAAACCCAACGTATCCAGCAAGTTTTCGCTAAAATTCTCTGCAGAGAGAAAAGCGGTATTTCCCTCCTCAACCCAGGTTAATAATTTTTTAATTTCTGCATCATCAAAACTCAGGTAGTTATTAAGGAAAAAATAGGTGCCTGGCTTGGCCCCAGGAAGAAATTCAAATGGAGGAATGTCTATATTCTGAATATCGCCTTGAGCGGCATTTTTCCAGGATTCATAAAAAACATAGGTTCCCAACGGGATCTTATCTGTTTCAAGATAACTGTTATTCCAGTTCACCGGTTCGGGTTCTGAAGCTTCCAGGTATGTTAATAACAAAACCAGTAACAGCATTGCTCCCAAGGCTATCTTTACACTATTTTTCATCTGCTGCCCTGTTTAGTGAAGATTCTATGCTTCGGAAGTAATCCTGCGCCATTGCAAATTCTTTTTCAGAAACAGGAAAATTCCCGTACCATATAAAATCGTAAATTCTCATAATCCTCTTTAGAGGAGTGCGGAAGGCTTCGTTTTTTAGTTCTGCCAGATATTCAGTATCTGTTTTCTGAAATTCATAATTGATCAATTTTTTGTGGTGCAGCAGCTTAAGTAGTTTGAGATAGTAATACCGTACCGCCAGCCTGTAATCTCCGGCTGCTATAGCTGCTTCTATAAGAGAGGAAAGATCAGCCGATTGGACCAACTTCTCATCTTCAGTAAAATAAACCGCAGAAGTTTCAGGCTCCCCCAGCAACGATGGCCCGGGGTTGAACCTTATGAAGAGCCATATAATGAGTCCAATGACAACTCCAATTATAATATACGGTAGTAGCATAAGGAAGAAAGCTACCCATGAATTTGCTTCGTAGTCACCAAATAACCATTCTATTAATTGCCCATACTTTAGTTCCAACCATCTTTTAAATTTGGTCCACCAACTGTCTATCCCAATTTCGGTTAAATAATTAAAAGCTTTTTCACTTTTATATTGCGCTATCTTTTCTTCATCAAAATCTATAGGTGTAATGGGTGTGGAAGTATCAAATTTTACTTCCCGCTTTGGGCCGGGCAGCGAATCCTGCGCTCCGTATGAAACAACGGTGCATAATACAATTAAGAGGTATAACAGGAATTTGCTCATATAACTATTCGCCCAATTTGTCTATACTCTCATAAGTTCCCGTAAGGTTCTTATGTTCATTTAAATTAAAATAAATAAAAGCCAGGCCTATAATGCTTATAATTGAAAGTAAATATTGGATCACAGTTGAAAGGACATTCAGGGTAATAAATATCCAGTCTGAATACGAGGCGGGATCTGCCATTGAGCCTTCCTGAGCCATAGTAAGTGTTTTAATAACAGTATAAATTATTAGGGGTATCTGGAACACCAAACCTATAAAATAGACCAGGATCCAGATCACTAAGAGGCTTACAAAGGTGATCCACCAGTTGTCTTTTATAAGGGTAAAACTATATGAGATTGCCTCTGTAACACTGTAGTTCTTGAAGACTAGTATAGTTCCTGCCAGTGCCAATGGCACCATAAGATAGATCCCGGGTAAAATGAACAGCATGATTCCGGCTATAATTAGAATGGCAGAGATGATGGAAAGCAGTATTAAATTAAAGAAATCCTTTTGAACCCCTGTTTTAACATCAGCTTCATTCACCTGCCCGCTATTTGAAATATAATCTTTAATATAGTGTAGAATAGTTCCATAAAGTGCTGCATAGAACAATAACATTGCGGCTAACATAAGAAGAATGGATATTACAAAATTACTACCGCCAGAGGTGAGCGCTTCTATAGGATTTCCTGCAACAGAATAGGTATAATATGCAACAGCAAGAATAAGCAAAATGAAAAAGGGCCCTACTATTTTGTAGACCAATTGAAACAGGGGCTTATAATTCTCCCGAATAAATTTAAAGGTGATATTTATAATATCTCCTAATTCGCGTTGTTTTTTAAATTCAATAAACAGGTTATTTTCCATTGGTAATTAATTTCTTATTGAGGTAGATTGGATAAAATACATAGTAAAATAAAATACTTAAAAGGGAGATTCCAATAATGGTTATCGCCAGCCAGTCCGGCATTTGGGTTTGTCGTGTTACAAAACCTTCCAGGAACCCGGCAATTATAAAGAATGGAATAGTACTTAAAACTATTTTTAGGCCATTTTTTATTCCTTTTATAAAAGAAGCCAAACGCGTATAGGTTTGCGGGAACAATATACTTTTTCCTACCACAAGCCCTGCACATCCTGCAATAATGATCACAGATATCTCAATGGTGCCGTGAATCCAGATAGTTCTTGCAGATTCCCATAACATTCCATTCTCATAGAAAAAATACTGAAATGCCCCCAGCATAATTGCATTTTGCATAAGGACATACACCGTACCAATACCCGCGAGAATACCCAGTGTGAAAGCCATTAATGCAACTCTAATATTATTTACTGTAATTCCCAGAAACATGTCTAGCTCGCCCATTTGTTTATATACCGCCATAGGGTCTTGATTGGCAATATTTTCAAGGGTCATATTTATATAGGCATCTCCCAGGATAGCTCTTACAAAAGCTCCTTCACTGGCGGCTGAAAATACACCTACGGCAATAAAAAGCGAAAAAATAATAAAACTTAACAGGAGTTGTTTTTGGAAACGGATGAACATAAACGGAAATTCAAAAGCGTAGAATTTCCAGAATACATTTCCCGGCTCTTTCTTATTGGTGTAGATCTTTTGATGGGCTGTAGATGCCAGACTATTAAGATAAGTGGTTGTATTGCTGCCGGGATAAAATGTTTTGGCATAGCTAAGGTCGTCTGTTACTTCAAGATACATTGAAGTTATGATAGCGGGAGCAATAGATCTTTTATTGTTAAGAAGCTGTTCGAATTGTGTCCATTTATTCTTATTTTGCTTCACGAAAGCAGCCTCACGCATAGGATCCGGTTATTTGTATCAAAGAAACGTATTAATGGATAATTTTCAAATAGAAACAGCTCAAAATATAGGCATTTATCAAAATGTTGCAGGAATAGGAGACAGGATCCTCGCATTCTTAATAGACGGGTTGATCCTTATTGGATATGCCATCCTTGCCTCCCTCGCAATTGCCGGACTGGGGCTTGATGGTGGTCAGCAATGGGTGTATTATCTTATTATAGGACTACCTATTTTTATGTACTATCTGGTTTGGGAAACCTTTAATAATGGGAGAACACCGGGTAAAGCTGCTCTTAACATTCGTGTAGTAAGGCTGGACGGGTCAAGGCCTGCATTTAGCCAGTACATAATCCGGTGGTTATTGCGTTTAATTGATATAAGCCTAAGTAGTGGAGGAGTAGCACTAGTGTCCATATTGCTAAACGGGAAAGGACAACGCTTGGGAGATATGGCTGCGGGCACTGCCGTGATCTCTGAAAGAAATAAAATGCAGCTTTCTCAAACGCTGCATATGGATATTCCGGAGAATTACATTCCCACCTATTCGCAGGTAACCATCTTAAAGGACAGGGACATTCAAAAGATAAAAAAAATATATTTCAATGCCCGCAGAAATGGCAATCATAACGTAATAGTTTCACTGGCAGATAAAGTATCCGATTTGTTGGAAGTAAAGCCGGCAGAACGTCCTTTGGATTTTATAGACCGGGTGATAAAGGATTATAATTATTATACCCAAAAATAATTATTCAATAATTTCCATTTTTATACGAATGTTGATGTAGGGCCATTCGCCTTCCCCAACTTCCTGTTCAGCAATTTCATCTACTACATCCATTCCCTTTGTAACCCTGCCAAAAACAGAGTGGTCATTGTCCAGGTGATGAGCACCCCTGTCGCTTTGTACTATAAAGAATTCATAGGGAGAAGATGCTTTACTAACATTTTGTTCAGCATATTTAGCCGCAGAGAAAGCTCCCCGGGTATGCCTGTGGCCTGTGTCAAACTCTCCAGGGATTAGGTATTTCCCATTTTCATTTCTTTTCTGGTTGGTATCCCTGTTATCTGAATTTCCCCCTTGTATCACAAAACCCTTCGCTACACGATGAAAAAATGTACCGTCAAAATATCCCTTTTTTACCAAATAAATAAAATTTGCCCGATGCAGCGGGGTATCGTTATAAAGTAATATTTCAATATCGCCAAAACGTGTAATGATCTTGACCCTGTCTTCCTTATTTTTCTTTCCATATTCAGTAAGGAACGGAATAAGCTCTTCCTGCACTAAAGTTTTACTCTCTACAGTTTCTGTTGTTGTTTTATCCGGTGTATCCAGCTCTTTTTTTGCATGTTTTTCAGCAATGGAGTCTTTTCCCGAAACCGCGGTAGCTGAGGTTTGCTGAGTATTATTTTTACTGGACTTTTCCGTATCTTCACAACTTGCCAAAACGAGAAAAAGCAAACAGAGTATAGAAGCGAAATATCTTCCCATGGATTTTAAAGAATTTAAATATAAGGTATCAAATTTACCAAATTTACCGCTACCGGGGGAGGAAGCCCAGCATAAATTGGCTCCAATTTTAAGGATCCGGGAATTGGAACAGATAGATTTTTCTACCAAAAACTCTAATAAGGCCGGGGTTATGGCCGTTTTTTATCCAGATGTAAAACAAATTACACACCTCGTCTTAATTCTTAGAAAAACCTATCGTGGTGTACATTCCAACCAGGTTGGGTTCCCCGGAGGTAGGCTGGAGGTACATGATAAAAATCTCAAGCATACCGCCTTAAGGGAAACAGAGGAAGAGGTTGGAATTTCCAAGAATGAAGTGAAAGTCATTAAAAAACTTACTAAATTATACATTCCCCCCAGCGATTTTTGGGTGCATCCTTATATAGGGCTGGTAGATAAAACCCCGGTTCTAAAGCCTCAGGAAAGTGAGGTAGAAAAGATCCTGGAGGTAAATCTTGATCATTTTTTGGATGATAACAATCTTATCACACAAAAACTAACAACCTCTTATGCAGAAGAGATCGAAGTGCCGGCCTATTTTTTAAACGGTCATGTGGTGTGGGGAGCAACTGCGATGATGCTTAGCGAATTAAAGGAGTTGCTTAAAGAAGTGCTGTAAACGGCATTTTGCTATATTTGCGCCCTGGTTAATAAAACTGAATGATATAAAGTTACAATGGTGGTATGGGATTATTGAAGAAAAACCCGTTTGGTCATTACCTTATTCTGAAGAAATGGCTTATCCGAATTTTTGGGGTCCTAACCCACAGGAGGTTCCATGGTTTTAATGAACTGAAGATCGAAGGTTCTGAAATTATTAAAGATTTACCAGATACTAATGTACTGTTTGTATCAAATCATCAAACTTATTTTGCCGATGTTACCGCTATGTTCCATGTGTTTAATGCCAGCCTGAGTGGCAGGGTGGATTCCATCAAAAATGTTGGTTACATATGGCAGCCCAAAATGAACATTTATTATGTTGCTGCAAAGGAAACTATGAGAGCTGGATTGCTTACACGAATAATGGCTTATGCCGGGGCCATAAGCGTAGAACGCACCTGGAGAGATAAGGGAAAGGATGTGCAGCGCGAAATAAACTTTAATGATACCGAAAATATTGCTGTTGCATTAAAAGACGGCTGGGTAATTACATTCCCGCAGGGCACTACAAAACCTTTTAAGCCCATAAGGAAAGGAACTGCACATATTATCAAGAATCACCGTCCTATTGTAATTCCGGTAGTGATAGATGGCTTTAGAAGGTCATTCGATAAAAAGGGATTACGCATCAAGAAAAGGGGGATCCTGCAATCTTTCCAGATTAAACCCCCTCTGGATATTGATTACGACAATGAAAGCATAGAGCAAATTGTGGAAAAACTGGAATACGCCATAGAGCAGCATCCTTCATTTCTTAAAGTTATTCCAAGAGAAGAACTTGATGCAATGGAAGAACTCAACAAAACCAGGAAGTGGGAATATTAATGTTCCACTTATCCCATCTTACATTTCCAATTTCTTTAATTCTTTATAATTTTTATTAAGTCTGCGAAGTAATATACCATAGATAATGCGGTAAAACAACCAGATTATCCCAAGGAATATTGCCAGGACTAAAACCATTAAGCCAATAAAAATTGCCCATTGGTTGGGGGAGAAGGCATACTTTTCAACTTCGCTAACTTCAGTACTTACCGCGTGATAATAAAAGGTAAAATAAGTAACTATTAAAAATACCACGGCGGTGCTTATAAGTACAAAAGCAATATAATATTTCACGGTCTTCCGGGTATTCAGGATATTCTCCATAAGAGCTGAAACATCATCTGTGGCTGATATTTTTATATAATTTCTATAAAATTTATAAATAAAGAGGAAGGTTATACCATAACTTATAATGTAGGAAATAATAGTAAATTCCTTCAAATGAAGACGGTCCATTTCTAACCAATATTCTTTGTCTGCCAGAAACAGGGTGATTATAGACCAAAAGAGGAACTCAATGATACTTATCACAAAGATCCACTTCACAATCGAGGAGGATTTTTTCCAGATCATCTTGTAGATCTGGTCATAGCTAAGCCTGGGATAATTTCCCTCTTGCTTTTGCCAATCTTTTTTTAATAATTCTAATTCATCCATAGCTCTTACGGATTTAATATGTTTTTTAATTTTGTTTTCACCCTGTTCATTTTTACTCTTGCATTCACCTCACTAATTCCCATGGTTTCTGAAATTTCCTTGTAATTCTTATCTTCCAGATATAAAAAGACCAGTGCTTTTTCAATGTCATTAAGTTCTTTTACAGCGTCATATAAAAGTGTAAGCTGTTGTTCAATTTCGTGGTTGTATTCATCTATAGGAACCCTGAAATGAACTGTATCAATATCCTGGGTTTGTATCCCTCTTTTCTTTTTACGGTATAAGGTAATAGCAGTGTTCAACGCTACCCGGTACATCCAGGTACTAAACTTTGCATCTCCCCTGAATTTTGGATATGCTTTCCACAACTGTATGGTTATTTCCTGGAATAGATCGTTATGTGAAGCCTGATCATTTGTATAAATGCGGCAAATCTTGTGCACAATATTTTGATGCTGCTCAAGATTGGTTACAAATTGATGTTCTAGTTCTTTATTCACACAAACCGGTTAGTGTCCTATATGTCTTTTTAATATGGTTATTGTTACAACCCAGCAGAAAATTAAATTCAACGGCCAGGAACAATGTCAGGAATTTTTTGATAGTAGAAAATTTTTCCTTAAATCCCGATATTAAAGTTTAAAATAAAAAACCGAAAGGGAATTGAATTCGTATATATAGTAATTATGTGTTTAAGCGACTTTTTAACTCATAACCTGTTATGAAGAAGGTTACTTAAAAACTATTTTTATTTTTTGGTTGGTTAGGAAAAGGTTTGTTCTTCCCGGAACAAATCTTTTCTGCATTCCAGCTTTTAAAATTTAAAATAAGGATTAGGAAGATATTACTCCCAAGGTATATAATTGCTCCATAGTAGGACTTTCGCTTCCTCCCGCCGGTTCTAGCGTAATTCCAAAAGCTTCAGATTCATTTGAATTGGAGAGTATAAAGATTTGGTTTTCATCTTCTTCAAAATTTTCAAGAAGTCCTATACTGGTAGGAGTAAGAGGCTGAAGTTTTAGTGACCATACCTGGTACACCATTCCCCGGGGAGGTGGTGGAAGATCCTTAGCATCTATATATGTGGTGTTGGAATTCTCATCCCAGTACGCTGTTGCAAATGCCTGCGGAGCAACCTCCTGGCCCTGTAATTCTACCCTTAAAATACTCCGGTCTCTTAAAACATTCAGTAATTCGCGGGTTTTATCGGCATTTTCCCTGGCTTCAACAATTTGTGTTTCCATTCCTGCCTTTTCAGCCTGCAGCGCTTGCAGTGATTCCCTTAATTCCCTGTTCTTGTTAAACATAAAGAACAATCCTACCAACAATAGGATACTTGCTGCCCAGCCAATATAGGCGGGTAGGTTAGACATTTTATGAGGTCTTGTGAGTTGGGTTTTACCAGATAATTTGGATTTTATAGAATTTATAAGAAATTCTGGATTATTGGGAGCTGCTGCGGCACTTAAATTTATAAGAGCGACTTCAATTTCCTCAACTTCAGCTTTTACAGCAGGATATTGTTTCAGGATGCGGGTTACCTCGGCACTTTCTTCTTGCGTAAGGGCTCCGTAAACGTAGAGTTCTAGTATTCCTGAATTTATATATTCGTTTATATCCATTTAATTAATTACTGTTGATCTCAATTTATCTATACATATCCGGTTTCGGGTCTTCACCGTTCCAAGAGGCATTTCCAGTTCTTCGGCAGTTTCTTTCTGGGTAAAGCCTTTAAAGAAGAGCAGGTCAATTAATTTTTTACAAACCGGTTCGAGTATATCTATATATTTTTGCAATCCAATGGCATCTATTTTACCTCCAATGGAACTCTTTGATTCTAATATATCTACGAAATTATCTGATGTAAGGTTTAAGCGATTGTTTTTAAAGCTTTTGGATCTTATCTTGTCTATTGAAGCGTTTCTGGCAATGTTTAATATCCAGGTAAAAAAACGGCCTTTATCTTGATTATAGGAAGCTGCGTTATTCCAGATCTTTAAAAAAACATCCTGTAGCAATTCTTCTGAGATTTCCTTATCTCTGGTAATGCTATAGATAATTCCATAAGTACTTTCAGAATACAATTCATAGATCCTTTCAAATGCCTTTTCGTTGCCTACCTGTAATTCTGCGATTAATTGATCCTGTTGCATGTATTTTTATATCGCATTAAATGTATTAAAATTTTGGGTTAAAAAAACAAAGCAACCCGAAGGTTGCTTTGTTTTTAAATAATATATAATTACTGTTTGATACTTCCACATCCTACTCTCGTACCTGCATTACCTGCCGGTTGAGAGGTGAAATCATCAACCCCATCGTGTACCACAATTGCTTTACCTACTATGTTCTTGTTTTCATCATCACATCCTATACACCATTCATCTGTGGTCATTGTGATAGTTCCATTTCCATTAGCGTCTACCTTGAAATTTCCAATATCACCTTTGTGATAACCTCCTGTTGCACCCCATTTTCCATGCTTTTCAAAAGTTGGATTCCAGTGCCCTCCGGCAGATGATCCATCTTCTGCAGAGCAATCGGCACTTTCGTGAAGGTGAATTGCATGCATTCCTTCCGGCAGCCCATCAACAATTGCGGTCATTGTAACTTCTCCATTTTCCTCGGTGAAAACAGCGTTTCCAGACAAAGTACTACCGCTTTTCGGCTCAATGGTGACCCGTATTTTCTTTACTTCTTCTTTGGTGGTGGTAGTAGTGGTAGTGGTTTCGGTATTCACATTATCGTCTGCATCCTTTTTGTCATTTTTACAACCTGACATAATAAGGGTTGCACAGAATAATAATGTTATGCTTACTTTTTTCATAATTAAAGAAGATTGGTTATTAATTTCTTTTACTAAAGTAATTGTATAATTAGGTTTCACCAAAGATTTAGGGATTGCTTAACAATAGTATAGAGAATCTATTACACCTCCTGCCTATTTGGATTTATGGTGTGTTATTATATTCACCCTATCTTCCAGCGTTTTATGCACGGGACATTTATCGGCAATTTCAATTAAGCGTTTGGTTTGTTTTTCATCAAGCTCACCTGTAAATGTTATAATTCTTTCAAAGGTGTCAATCTTAGCCTTTCCCTCTTCACAATTTTCACAATCAAGTACGTGGATTTTGGAATGATTCACGTGGGTTTCTACAATTCCTACCGGCCACTTCTTTCTCCTTGCATACATTTGAAGGGTCATTGACGTACAGGCAGCGAGGGCTGCAGAGAGATAATCGTATGGAGTAGGACCAAAATCACTGCCCCCAAATTCTTTAGGTTCATCTGCAATTAATTGATGGTTTCCTGCTTTAAGATATGTTGTGTAACCTTCCTCTTCAAGTTGGGCCACAACTTCATGGCTTGTTTCCGGCTGTGGGATCTCGGGTATTTCAAGATATCTGTGTGCCCAGGTGCCTATCACATCGCCCACATAATGCGAATCTTCCCTTTTGGATAAAAGGTGGTTGGCACCATCAAGCGAAATAAAACTTTTGGGATGTCTAGCAGCTTTATAAAGTTCTTCCGCATTTTTTATTTCTACAATATTATCCTGGGGGGAATGGAGTATCAATATTGATTTGTCAAGCCCAGCTATCACTTTTTTAAGATCCTTGGTTTCCAGATCTTCCAAAAATTGTCTTTTAATTTCAAACGGTCTGCCTCCTATATTTACTATAGCCTGCCCGGTAGTTTTAATTTTTTCAAGTCCGTCGCTTAACAGGTGGGTTACGTGAGAAAGGGAGGAAGGAGTGCCAATGGTGGCCAGAGCTTTAACTTCGGGAAGCAATGCTGCTGCAAATATCGCCGCCGCCCCTCCAAAGGAATGGCCAATTATCATTGATGGGCTTTTGTATTCCTTTTTTAAATAACCTGCGGCCGCAACAAGGTCCTCCACATTACCGGACAAATTGGAATTGGAAAAATCACCTTCGCTTTCCCCAAGCCCGGTGAAATCAAATCGCAGCACTCCAAAACCTTTGAATGTTAGAGACTTGCTTATATTTCTTACCCCATGAAAATTTTTGTCACAGGTAAAACAGTGGGCCATAATAATAAAATTATGAGGCTTTTGATCCAGGGGCATTTCAAGATAGCCCGTTAAATTATTTCCGGCGGAGTTGTTAAATGTAACTTTCATAACAATGATATTGCGATTTTTTTAATAATGGTTTAATGGGGAATTTGTAACCGCGATCAACAGTTTTTCGGGAGCAATAGAGACTGTAGCCCTATGATGATTCCCCAAAAATTCTCCATCCACTTGTAAAGCCACCGGAATATCACAGCTAATAGTAGCTTCTTTTGTTACTATGGTATCTACAAATTCAGGGTCAAATTCAACTTCATTACGCAGGCTTTTTAAAATTTCAAAAACATCGAAGTTTTTAAAAATAAGTATCTCAAAAGAGCCATCATTCAATTTTCCATGAGGATTTATTGTAGCACCCGTACCATATGATTTAGCATTAGCTATAGCCAGAAGAATTCCCTGTGTTTTAATAATCCTCCCATTTGCCTCAACGGTAAAATCAAAGGGATATTCACTTTGCACCAGGGTGGGAATCGATTGAAGTAAATAACCAATTTTACCCCGTACCTTTGAGGCTTCATAATTTTGAATAAGCTCTGCATTAATTCCAAAATCACCAATGTGAAGACAATACTCATTATTGATCTTCAAAATATCAATTTCTATAAAATTATCTCCAAGGGCTGTTTCAATTTGTTGTTCCAGGGTTGCAGGAAGATGGAGATTGTATGACAAACCGTTGGATGACCCTGCCGGAATAATGCCTATTGGGGTTCTTTTATTTCCTAAAGCTTCGGCAACAAGTTTAATTGTGCCATCCCCCCCGGCTACAATGATTCTGCAGGGGTCCTTATCAGCAATTAATTTTTCGAGTTTTATTTTATCATTTTCTCCTGTAGTTGGAAATATTATTAGTGAAGCCTCCTTTTTTATAGCTCCCAATTTTATTTCTTCAATAAGTTCAGCTTTATTAATGGCCCCCGAAATAGGATTTACCACCAATAAAACAGTTTTAATCTTCCCCATTGGTTAATTTTGTGTCTAAAATTAATTAATTTGGAAGGAATTCTTAGTTAATAAAAAGTCAATAGGGTGAAATTAGATCTTAAGCTATACAGGGGATATGTAAATAATAATCAGCTTGTGGTATTCGGCCATGTTTTTGAATCCTGGGCACCAGACAAGTACCGTACAGACCGCAGAGGTATAAAACATGCCTTTTCAATAATTCACATGTTTCGAATAAAACCTATTAAAAATATTCAGGTCACACTCAAATTCAAAAATCTGGAAGTTACTACCAAAACCCTGGATGACGGGTATTTTAGATTTGACGTTCCATTTTTTGAAGAATTGGATAGTGGTTGGCATAACTATTATGTATCGTGTAAAACGGGGCCAATTGGTATCATAGAGGAGGGGGAGTTACTTAAACCTTTTCAAAGCAAAGTAGGGATCATTTCAGA